>NZ_QAJJ01000027.1:0-14794 GCF_003852455.1 Rhodococcus sp. KBW08 | reverse complement strand
CGGGCCTTCAACGCATCCACATCACCCCGGTGAAACGCATCGCCCACCACGGGTTCGAGCATCAGCAACCGCGCCAACCCGACCAGCAGACTGCACTCACCGATCTCCAGATTCGTCGAACCATGCAACCACTGCGCGATCGCCCGAAAACCCTTCCCGCCGAGAACATCCCGGGAAAATATCTCCACGATCAACAGCACCATCCGCGACTGCAACTCGTGTCGGGCGCGCACCAGATCCAGAACCTCACCCTTGAGGTCCTCACCATCCAGTTGCCACGCATCCCGACTGTCCATTCCGAAAGTTTAGTCGAACACACTTTCGATAACCGGAGACAAAGCGGACAACTTCAAATGTTTCACCCTCGAGACCTATTGAAACAAAGCTACTTTCAATTCCACGCAAAGTGCGCTCATCGACCCCCGAGCGGCAGCGCTCCCCCACCGACGGGATAGGGCGGGAGCGTCCCCACAAGTGTCGGTGTCAAAGTGGTCGCGGCCGGATCGGAGCGACCCAGCGTCAGTTTCCGAACTTCGGCACCCGTTCCGTTGCTCCCACTCACAAGGAGATCCGCGCCGGTAGTCGTACTCGTCGTCGCCACTTCGACGCCCGACCCTGGACCGGCGAAGGGATCGAAGGAGGCAACTTCCCGAAACGCTACGTCCGTCGAATGGTGATCCGGGCTCTCGAGGTACATCTCGGGCGCGCCGTCGAGCCTCGATCCACTCGAGAAGACACGGACGGAACCGTCCCCTCCGAGCATGCCCGCCACTATCGATTTCGCTCCGCCCTCGGCGCCGGCCACCCACCCCGTCGAAAGCGATACTCCGTCGTGATAGCTCTGATCGAAGGCCAAGAACTGTGACGTCATCGCCGGCCCATCCGCATGACCTGTGTGTTCGTCGGAGCCACCCTTTGCCGCCGCCGTCGGTTCGTACAGGTCGTAGCGGAATGTCTTGACCAGCGGTTCCTCGCCCGCGCCTGGCGCTGTCACGATGCTCGCCCGACCTGAGTGACTGTCCACCATCCCGGTTGCAAAAGTGACGCCACTACTCGAACCCGGATAGGGAGCGAAGGAGCCGAATTCTGCGGGCGCAGACTTCTTGTCCGGCGGAAGGTCGGTGGAGTAGATCTTGACCAGCGACTCCATTCCGGGGCCCGATGCGACGATGATGTTGTCCGCCAGAGCATTTCCGTCGATGTCGACGCCGCCGACACTCACTCCACCGCGGAAGCCCGAATCGAAGGGTGCAAACCTGACCAGCTCGTCGGTGAACGGCACGCCTCCGACTGCGTTGTACGCCACTACTTCCGGAGCGGAGCCCGCACCTGTTCCGGCAACCAGATCAAGCACCATGTCTCCGTTCACGTCGGCCATGGCAACACTCGGGGTGCCCTCGAACGACGGAAACGGCGTCACAGTACTGATCAGTGTGTCGCCGTCGGCATCGAATATCTGCACCTTGGCAGGAACGCCGATCGAGCCGGGTACCGCCACTGCATATGTCGACACCTCCGGAATCACGTTCACGGTCGCCATCAGACCGTTGTCCTCGTGATTGAGTCGGTGGCAATGGATTACAAAGGTTCCGGTGTACTCGGTGAACTTCGTCCGCAACGTCACCGATGCTGGTTCCAGCGCGTTCTCGTTCTCGTCTGTCACTGGCGCAGGTACGTTCACGTTGTCGATTCCCCAGGGCTGAATGCCCGTCGTGGTGCCGGCGACGGGATCGACGACTTCCGTCACCTGGAAGTCGTTGACGTGAATATGCATCGGGTGTTCGTCGTTGTTGAGGTTCGTGATCTTCCATTCCTCGACGGAATTCAAACGCGGTTGAATCAACGGAATGTTGGGGAAGGTGTTGTCGGCGAACTCGTAGGTGAAGGCCTTCGGATCACTGTTGCTGGCCTTGTCGTTACTGAAGCCGCCCGAGACAGTGAGGTTGCGGGTCACGTCGGGTGTCATCGCTGCGGTATCCACGAAGGATGTGTAGGTGTCGAGCTTCTGTCCGAACGCGAAAGGAATCGTCGTTCCTTCGCCCTCGTCTGGTGTGGCGCGGATCAGCTGCTGCGTCGGGAACGTGAAGAATCCGTCCGCGTAGCTGATCACCGACGGGTCGACGGTGACGGTTCCGAGTTCGGCGGGTGGATTGTCGGTACCGTTGTTGGTGTAGAGAATGCCCGGATTACTCACCGGTTTTGCACCCTCGAGCGGTGGCATCTCCAGCACCAGATCGCCGGACGCCGGCATCGTCACTGCGATCGCGTATCGCGAGGCCGGCGGAATCACCAGCCGGGTTCCGTCGCCGTCCACAGGTGGCTGGACCTCGTCGAACGGATTCCCGTCCTGCCCCACGATTGCGAACTTCGGATGAGCGCCGGTTGCGGTTTCCGTCAGGGTGACCGGCATGTAGGCGAAGTCGCTGATGTTGGCGAGCACCCAGATCTCGGTCTGCCCCGGATTCAATTTCAGGGACGGCTGAAATTGACCGTTCACCGTGTACTGCACGTCGCGTTGGTTGTCCGGCAGGGAGAGATCGGCCGGGACGCTCGTCGACTCACCCACGAAGCTCTGAAGGTTGCCCGGTACGAATTGATTCTGTCCGCGATGATTGGCCGGCGACAGCGGTCCGGTGTACCAGTTGGTGAAATACTGCGCTCCCTGCGTGGTATCCGAGAAATTGACCGGCGCCAAGATCGGACGGTATGTCCCGTCCGCCAATTCCGTGCCGGTGGGCGGCATCAAGGTGCTGACGAATTGGGGCCAGTTGGCATCGTTGAGCTGTCGCCCCTTACCTTTGCGGTCGAACACGAAGTTGTACTGCAGTGCCATGTCGCGGATCGGAATGTCGTTGGCCGTCACGACAGGCAAATTGCCGTCCGGCCGGCCGATTTCCAGCAGCCCGGCCAGACCCATGTAGGTCTGCTGGGCCGTGAGGGTGTGCCGGTGGCTGTGGTACCAGTAAAGTCCGTTCGGCATCGTCCCCGGAATCGCGTAGTCGTACACGTTTCCCTGACCGGCGGGGATGTTGAGCAACACGTTGTCCGCATTGCCGTCCGGACTCACGTGAACTCCGTGCGTGTGCAGATTCAAAGGAGCCGACGTCAGCGCCGGTGGATAGATCGGAACATCCCCGCCTGCCGGTGTGAATGCCGGATCGTAGAAGTCCTCGATCGCGAGGTCCTGCAGATCGTTGTCGTAGTGAATGATCAAACGCTCTCCGGGATTGACGCGGAGAGTCGGCGCCGGATAGACGTCACTCGCCGAGGTCGATCCGTCCGACGCCGTACCGCGGATGACCTCGTACCCGAAGAGCAGAAAATTCGACACCGGCGCGGACGCCGTATCGAGCGGAATCACTCCCTGATGGGCGGACAACCGCACTTCGAGGACACCATCTCGACTGCTCAGTTTCACCGGCTCCCGATAGTCGTCCGGGGCACCGTCCGAGCCGTAATTGGCGCCGACCTCGGGCGCCGATTCACCGGACGTACACGCGGCCAACGCCATCGTCATGGACACCACTACTACTGCGGCTAACGACTTTCCTCGCAGTGCGATCACTGGTTTCCCCGTTCCATGGTGGCGTGAGATACGTCCGATCAGCGCTCATCAGCCTATCGAGAAAACATCGGCTGAACAGTACATTCACGACAAATTGCCCACTTAGTGCCAGCTCGAGCGCTGCACCTTGCAAGCAGTCTCAGCAAACCGATCAGAAATCGAGAAGCACAGCCAAGGGACCCGCAATTACGTTGAAACACATGAACACACCACAGAAGTCCACTTCCGACCACACGTCGTCAATCCACACATCAGCAGGGAGCACACAGATGACCACCGCACAGTCCGTGATCCTCCATGTTCCCGAACTCGCGGCAGCCGAAGCCTTCTACAACGCCCTCGGCGTCGGAGATCGAATCCAGCTACGGGAATCTAACGAACCGACAACAGGGTTTCGTGGGTACACCCTTTCGCTCGTCGTCGCCCAACCGAACATCGTCGACGCCTTCGTCGACGCGGCGCTCGCGGCCGGCGCCACCGATTTGAAGCCGGTCAAGAAATCCCTCTGGGGCTACGGCGGAGTTGTTCAGGCTCCGGACGGTTCGATCTGGAAGATCGCCACGTCGTCGAAGAAGAACAACGGACCAGCCACCCGAACGATCGACAGCCTCGTGCTGCTGCTCGGCGCCGAAGACGTCAAGGCCAGCAAGCAGTACTACCTAGACCACGGACTCGAGGTGTCCAAGAGCTTCGGTCGCAAGTACGTCGAATTCACCAGTGCACCGGGCAATGTGACACTGGCACTGTACGGTCGCCGCGCCTTGGCAAAGGATGCCGGGCTGTCTCCGGAAGGCACCGGATCGCACCGGCTCACCATCACCGGTGCTTCCGAACCCTTCGCGGATCCCGATGGTTTCGCCTGGGAAAGCACCCATCCCTGACACAGGTGGCGTCTCGGGAGCAGGCCCACCAGACTCAGGACATCCGACGAATCCTCTCCAAGTTGTGCGCCATCAATGGTCCAACGGTTTCGAGAGCCGTCGGTGAGGTGATGTTCCAGTGAGTGCACTCGACGGGGTGATTCACGATATCCCCGCTCACGTACGCGCGCCATGAATCGGCGCCACGGTTCAGCCACGGATCATCCAGCGCTGCAGTGAAGTACAGAATGTCTCCATCGAAGATCCCCGGCCGGTAGGTCTGCATCAACGAGTCGTTGTGCTGGGCCGCGAAGACAAGCCTGCCGACATCTTCCGAAGTCAGCTCACCCATGGCTTGTGCGAACTCGAGACCCATATCCGCGTCGTCACCAGCGTCCGATCCTTCCGTGTCTTCAGCGGAATAGGCGAAGCTGTCCAGCATCACCAACGAATCGACCGACTCGCCCGCCGTCTGCAATTGCACTGCCATCGCGTGTGCGATCACCCCGCCCAGCGACCAACCGGCCAGGTGGTATGGACCTTCAGGCTGGATTAGCCGAACTTCCTCGAGGTACCTGGCAGCAGTGAGTTCGATGGAAGTCGGTAGCGGATCCGCGGACGAGACTGCTGGAGTCTGGATTCCGTACATCGGAGTTGCCGAATCGATGTAGGGCGTCAATCCCGCGTAACTCCAGGCCAGACCGACGATCGGGTGAACGAAGAACACAGGCGGCCGATCACCGGTCGTCCGAATCGGGAACACGACGTCCAGTGCGCCGGCAGATTCTTGTCCGGAGTCCACACGACTCGCTATCGACGCCGGAGTCGGCTCGGTCATCAACCACTGCAGCGGGATCTCGCGAGCGAGGGAGGCCCGCAACTTGGTCACCACCCGCATCGCCGACAGTGAATTGCCACCCAGTTCGAAAAAGTTGTCGTCACCGCCGACGTCAGCGATCTCGAGGACCTCCGAGAAGGCAGTCGCAACAGCGATTTCCGTAGGCGTGCTCGGCTCTCGATACACGATCGTCGACGCGAATTCAGGGGTCGGCAATGCCTTCTCGTCGACCTTTCCTGTCGGTGTCGTCGGCACCTTGTCGATGAAGACGACAGCACTCGGGATCATGTGACGTGGCAGGAACTCCGAGACGAACGCGATGACCTGGCCCACCTCCGGTGCGGTTCCTTGTGCGGGCACGACGTACGCCACCAGTGCTGTGTCCCCGGACGGTGTCCGCTTGCCGAGGGTCATGGCCACATCTACGTCCGGGTGAGCGTGCAGTGCCGCGTCGATCTCACCGAGTTCGATGCGATGCCCACGAATCTTGACTTGACTGTCGGTTCTCCCCTGGTACTCGATGGTGAGTTCTGGTGTCCACGCAGCGATGTCGCCCGTGCGATAAAGACGATCACCGGGCCGGCCGTGTGGGTTGGCAACAAATCGGGTTGCCGTGAGCACGGACTGGTCGTGGTATCCCCGCGCGAGAGCCGGCCCGGACACGTACAGTTCGCCCGGCGTCCCGATCGGCACCGGGAGGAGTCGCGCGTCGAGGATCAGAGTGTCGAAACCGCGCACGGGCGACCCGATCGTGACCGGATTCCCCGCGACGAGATCACCGACGGTGGAGATGTCGGTTGCCTCGGTTGGGCCGTACCCGTTGAGCATGGTTCGACCGGGCTGCCAACGGTTGACCAGTTCGGCAGATACGGCTTCCCCGCCGACACCGAGAACTCGAAGCTCTTCGAGCCCTTCCGGTTCCATCGACGTCAACATCGCCGGAGTGATCAGTGCGTGAGTGACCCGGCGTCCGATCATGAACCGGGACAGCTCTTCTCCGCCCAGAATGGTAGGTGGTGTGACGACCAAAGTCGCCGCCGCGGATAGAGCCGACATCATCTCGCCGACCGACATGTCGAAGCTCGGCGAGGTGTTGTGCAGGAATCGTGAGGACGAGTCGACTCGATAGTGCTCACGTCGCTCGGCTGCAAGGTTCGCAAGACCGCCGTGGGTGACCACGACACCCTTCGGCTTGCCCGTGGATCCGGACGTGTAGATCATGTAGGCGGGATTGTCGACACGGGCGGCTCCTACGATCCTCGAGTCGGAGAGATCGTCGATCGCGGTTTCCAGTGCGTCCAGATCGAGCCAACGCACCGAATCGGGAAGGTGATTCCCACCCCGGCTGATGCCGATGACAGCGCCGGAGTCCGTGATCATGTGTTCGATTCGCTCAACCGGATAGTCGGGATCGACGGGCAAGTAGGCGGCGCCGGTCTTCGTCACCGCCCACACCGACATCACGGACGCTGCCGACCGTCGGAGCGCCACGGCTACAAAGGTTTCCGGACCGACACCCTGATCGAGCAGAATTCGGGCCAGGCGGTTGGACCAGGCGTCCGCTTCTCGATACGTCCACGCACGACCGTCGGCCCAGATCGCGATCCCCTCGGGGTTCCGCGCGACGGCAGAATCGACGAGATCGGCCCAGGTCGACTGGGGCGCCGCAGGCAGACCCGACACCGGGACGAGAAGGCGCCGTTCGTAAGCCCCCAGGACGTCCAGGTTTCCGACGGCGGTGTCCGGCAACTCCACGAGTGCGCGCAGGATCCGAAGCATCCTCTCTCGCACGACCCGAATCGTCGACGCGTCGAAAACGTCCGACTGATACTTGAGCGTGAACTCAATGCCGTTGTCAGCGACGACGGTAAGTGTCAACGGATAGTGAGTCGCGTCCTCGCCGGTGATGGCGGTAACGGTCATCCCGTCGATCGAGGTCGTTGCAGCGATCCCCTCAGCATCGACGGGATACGACTCGAAGACGGTCAACGTGTCGAAGTCAGCGGCGTTTCCGACACTCTTGACGATGTCCGTCAGCCCGAGATGGTGGTGTTCGAGAAGTCCGGCTTGTTCGACCTGCAGGCGCGACAGCAATGAGCGCAATGACTCCGCGGGGTCGAGCGTGACCCGGACAGGAAGTGTGTTGATGAACAGGCCGACCATCGACTCGACCTGATCGAGCTCGGGGGGACGACCCGACACCGTTGCTCCGAACACGACATCCGTTCGACCCAGTTGGCGCGCCAGCAGTATTCCCCAACCGGCCTGCATCATCGTGTTCAGCGTGACGCCGTTGTCGGCGCTGAAGGCACCGAGCTGCTGGGCAAGTTCGGTCTCCACCTGGGTGACAACCGACTCGACGGTGCCGGCACTCGAACCCACAGTCCTCTGCCCGGCGAACAATGTCGGCTGTTCGAGCCCGGACAGTGCCTCGGCCCACGCCAGCTCGGATTCCGCAGTGTCACGAGAACTCAACCAGGCCAGGTAATTACGATACGACGCCGCGCGCGGAAGCACAGATTCGTCTCCGCGCGTTGCGTACAGGACCATCAGGTCCTTCATCAGCAACGGCATCGACCAACCGTCGAGCAGAATGTGATGCAGCGTCACTGCGAGCGCGTGCCGCCCTGGACCTTGCGTGATGAGCGTGAATCGCAGCAACGGCGGTGTTGCCAAATCGAAACGCTCGGATCGATCGCGCTCGAGGGCTCGATCGTAAGCAACCTCGCGCTCGCTCTCCGGCACCGCACCGAGGTCGACCACACGCCACGGAATATCGGTCTCACCGAGAACGATCTGCGCGAGTTCGCCCGAAAGATCCGTGACGTAGGCGGTCCGAAGGTTGTCGTGACGGTTCAGCAGTGAAGTCACGGCCCGGTTCATTCGCACCGGATCCACCGTTCCTGTCAGCTCCAGAACCATCTGGGTCTGATAGACGTCGGCAGTGTTCCCTGCGAGCAGCGAATGGAAGGCAAGCCCGTGCTGCAAAGGCGACAAAGGCCAAATGTCCCCGACCACCGGGTATCGCTCTTCCCAGGCGTCGATGTCCTCTTGCGAGGCCGTCACCAACGGAACGTCGGACGGCGTCAGGCCTCCCCCGGCTCCGTCGCCGACGTGCGAGACCAGACTCCGCAGCGCGATCGTCCAGTACTCCGCCAAGTCCCGGACATCCGCCTCCGTCAGGAGACGTCCGGCGTAGGAGAACGTCGCGGACAACGAGGCGCCACCCGTCGACTCGTCCGACGTGTCGGTGACGATGGCATTGATATCGAGAACTGCCGCGGCGGGCATGTCCGGGTTTCCGGGTCCTTCGATGTCACCGACATCCGCAGACGGAGTCCAGCCGAGTTCTGCGAACTCGTCGGGAACGCTTCCGGCAGAGACACGACCGAGGTAGTTGAAACTGATCTGTGGCGTTGCGTCCTGCAGCGTTTCACAGTGGTCGCTGCCGGTCAGGTATCGCAGAACGCCGTAGCCGATGCCACGACCGGGCACGGCCAGCAGTTGTTCCTTGATCGATTTGACGGCGCGACCCGCTGCGGCGCCACCGCTCATGGCGTCGTCGATGTCGAGTGCACCGAGTTCGAGACGCACGGGGTAGACACTGGTGAACCAACCGACGGTCCGCGAGAGATCGGCACCGGGTGCGGTGTGCTCTTCTCGCCCGTGACCTTCCATCTGGATCAGTGTCGATGTGGTGTGCACGCCTCGTTCGCGACGCCAACGAGTGACAGCGAGCGCCAGAGCCGTCAGCAAACCGTCGTTGACGCCGCCACGGAATGCGGCCGGAACTTCGGTCAGCAGTGCACGAGTCGTCGAAGCATCGACGCGTACCTCGATGTCGCGGACGGTGTCGACCAAGTCGACGGAGGGATCGAAGCTCGCCGATCCCAGGTCAGGATCCTCGCCGTCGACAATTGAACGCCACACCGG
Source organism: Rhodococcus sp. KBW08 (assembly GCF_003852455.1). Classification (NCBI taxonomy): domain Bacteria; kingdom Bacillati; phylum Actinomycetota; class Actinomycetes; order Mycobacteriales; family Nocardiaceae; genus Rhodococcus; species Rhodococcus sp. KBW08. Next base: position 5,598 of record NZ_QAJJ01000027.1, on the reverse strand, counting down.
CAGTTCTGCCGTCGCAGCAGCCCCGCTGTCCTGCAACGCATGTGCCCACCGCCGCATGGACGTACCGACGGGGGCCAGTTGCGCCGGCGCACCATTGGATATCTGTGCCCACGCGGTCATGAAGTCCGGCACCAGGATTCGCCATGACACGCCGTCGACGACCAGATGGTGCATGACGACGAGCAGTCGACCCGTCGCCGCTTCCGGCTCACCCGTCGGTGCGAGCCATACGCACGCGAACATCACACCGCCACGCGGATCGAGTTCTCGCCGAGCCAGTTCCACTTCGGACCTCGCCAATTCGGTGAGGCCTTCCGCGCTGGCGACAACCGTCGGATCGAAGTCGACTTTCCGCAGACGAGCAGCGACGTCCACGCTGCCGGGCTCGGCTACCTGCAAGGTGTCGCTGTGCAACGTCGACCGAAGCATGTCGTGGTGGTCGACGACGGCGGCGAGCGTGTCGACGATCCCCTGTTCGTCGACACCGACCGGCAGATCCAGTGCGATCGACTGTGAGTAGCGATCGAAGTGATCGGTGCTGCCGAGGACCATCCGCATCACCGGCGTCAGCGGCAACTCGCCGACACCGTTGCCCGGCAGCTCGGCAAGTACCTCCCGCGCGGTCACGTCAGCGCGCAGGACGACCTGCGCCAACGCCGCCACGGTCTTCTGCTCGAAGACGTCGCGCGGTGTCATCACGAGCCCGTGAGCCTTCGCTCGGGAGACGAGTTGAATGGATGCGATGCTGTCGCCACCGAGACCGAAGAACGAATCGTCGACGCTCACGGTCTCGACACCGAGCAGGTCTGCGAACAGTGACGCGAGGGTTTCTTCCGTCTCAGATCCAGGTGCTCGATACTGCGTCTTCGGTACGGAGAAAGTCGGAGTCGGAAGGGCTTTGCGATCCAGCTTGCCGTTCACCGTGACCGGAAGTGCGTCGAGAACCACGTATGCATCCGGCACCATCGGTCGTGGCAGCGTGGATTCGAGGTGGTGCCGTACGGCCTCGACGTCGATGACGCGCCCTGCCTCCGGCACGAGGTAGATGGCCAGGCGCTTACCCAGTGCAGTCTCGACGACCAGCACCACGGATTGCGCAATCTCGTCGCACCGCGTCGCCGTCGTCTCGATTTCACCGAGCTCGATACGGTGGCCTCGAATCTTGACCTGACTGTCGATCCGTCCGTGGTACTCGACGGTGAGATCATTCGTCCAGGCGGCGATGTCGCCGGTGCGGTACATGCGCTGCCCGGGTTCGCCGAAGGGATCTGCGACGAATCGTGCTGCGGTGAGCAGGTGTTGACTGTGGTAGCCCCGGGCCAGTGCGGGCCCCGCTACATACAGTTCGCCCGGTGTGCCGATCGGCACCGGCCGCAGCCGAGTGTCCAGGATCATGGCCCGGAACCCACGCACTGGCGTCCCGATCGTGACCGGTTGTCCCGCGACGAGGTCTGCGACCGTGGAGATGTCGGTCGCTTCGGTCGGTCCGTAGCCGTTGAGCATGGTCCGGCCGGGCTGCCAGCGATCGACCAGATCCGCGGACACCGCTTCACCGCCGACCCCGAGGATCCGAAGATGCTCGTGGTCGCGTGGGTCGATCGTGCTCAGGACGGCCGGGGTGATCAGAGCATGGGTGACTCGTTGGGTATCCAGCAACTCCGCGAGGTCGTCACCACCGATCGTGGTCACAGGGGCGATCACCAGTGTTGCCGCGGCAGAAAGAGCCGAGATCATTTCGCCGACAGCCATGTCGAAGCTGGGGGAAGCGGTGTGCAGGAACCTGGCATCGGACGTGATTCGATAATGCTCGCGCCGCTCGGCCGCCAAATTGGCGAGGCCGGAATGCGTGACCACCACGCCCTTGGGCATACCCGTCGAACCAGAGGTGTAGATCATGTATGCCGGATTATCGACCCGTGCGGGTGCGTCGATCGGACTCAGCGAGGCTGCCGCAAGTTCGTCGGCGATGTCCTCGAGAACCAACCATTCGACGTCGTCCGGCAGGAACCGCCGCTGCTCGGCGATCGTCACACCCAATCTTGCCCGAGAGTCGCCGAGGATGTACGCGACGCGATCGGCCGGATAGCTCGGGTCGACCGGCAAGTACGCGGCACCGGTCTTGGCTACCGCCCACACTGCGAGAACGGATTCGAGTGAGCGAGGAAGAGCGAGAGCGACAAAGGTTTCCGGTGCGGCGTTGCGTTCCGCGATGACGTGTGCCAGTCGGGTCGACAGTTCGTCGGCCTCGGCGTAGGTGACGGCGCGGTCATTCCACAGGAAGGCGATCCCCATCGGATTCGACGACACCGCAGCATGAATCAGCTCGGAAAGGGTTACCGGATGCGCTGCCGCCAAGCCTCGCACCGGCGCCAGCAGGTTCTGCTCGTCCCGATTCAGAATGTCGACATCACCGATAACGCTCGCCGGGTCTTCGGTCAACTGCTCGAGCAACATCACGAATTTCTCGGCGACCGACTCGACCGTGGAACGGTCGAACAGATCGGTCGCGTAGGTGAGCGATCCACGCACCGCTACCGAATCGGCGGTTGCTTCGCCGGCGTCGTCCACACTCTCGAACAGCGTCAATGCAAGATCGAATTGTGCTGGAGTGACGTCGAATTCGAGAGCCGACACCCGAAGATCGGGAAGCTCGAAGGCAGTGTCCTCGACGTACTCGTAGGCCAACGCAACCTGGAACAGCGGCGAGTGAGACTGTGAGCGAACGGGTTTGAGAACGTCGACAAGCCTCTCGAAGGGCACATCGACGTGGCCGAATGCACTCAAGTCCCGGTCACGTACCTGATCGATCAACGACGAGAACGTCTGCTCGGAATCGACATCTGTTCGCAGAACGACCGTGCCGACGAACATTCCGATCAAATCATCGACGGACGCCTCACCTCGACCGGACACCGGCGTGCCGACGACGATGTCGGAGGTGGCCGACAATCTCGCCAGCAGCGCTGCGAACACCGCGTGGACCACCATGAACACACTTGCATGGTGGTGATCGGCAATCGCACGAACGCGTTCCATGACGTCGGGCGCGATGTCGAAGCGGATCATCGCACCGTTCTGAGTGGCCACCGCCGGCCGTGGTCGATCGGTCGGAAGTTCGAGTGCGTCCGGGATCCCGTCCAACGCTGTCTTCCAGTAGTCGATCTGAGCCGATGCGATGCTGTTCGGGTCCGCCTCGTCGCCGAGGAGCGCCCGTTGCCACAGTGCAAAATCGGCATACTGGATCTCCAGCGGCGCCCAGAAGGGCGCCTGGCCGGTCAGTCGCGCCGAGTAGGCAATCATCACGTCCCGAGCCAACGGCGTCATGGATACGCCGTCCGCACTGATGTGATGCACCGACATCACGAGCACATGCTCGGATTCTTCTAAACGAAACAGCTTGACCCGAATCGGTACCGAAGCTGTGACGTCGAAGCCTTCGGAGAGGACAGCGAGTATGCGCGTATCGAGGTCGCCACGGTCGACCTCGATCGGGCTCACGTCGAACTCCACCTCCTCAGGCGTCAAGATGGCCTGGACTGGGCCGTCACCGTTGTCGGGGAACATCGTTCGCAGCGACTCGTGACGTGCCAGGACGTCACCCACCGCCCAGCCAAGCGCAGAAACGTCGACGGCACCCGAGAGGCGGATGGCCAACGGAATGTTGTACGCCGCGGACGTGACGTCGTACTGATTGAGGAACCACATCCGGTTCTGCGCAAGCGAGAGCGGAATCCGTTCCGGGCGCGTGCGTGCAAGGAGGGCGGGCCGAGCGGCCCGCTCTGCATTATCCAGTGCCGCAGCAAGTTCCACCACTGAAGGATGATCGAACAGCGCGCGAAGCGGCAACGCGGTACCGGCGTGTTGGTTGATGCGGCTGATGAGCCGAGTCGCATTGAGCGAATTACCACCCAACACGAAGAAATCGTCATCCACACCAACCCGCGACTCACACCCCAAAACCACCGCAAAAGCAGCAGCCACCACCAACTCCGAAGCAGAACCAGGCGCCCGAAACACCCGCGAACCGAACACCGGCTCCGGCAACGCCTTCCGATCCAACTTCCCCGCACTCGACAACGGGAACTCGTCGACGACCACCACCACATCCGGAACCATGTACGACGGAAGCACCAACCCCACCGCAGCCCGCGCCCCCACCGAATCCACCGAACCCACCGAACCCACCGAAGACGCAACCGTCACATACCCGACCAGACGACTGCCCCCATGCACCACCACCACAGCACCCGAAACACCCGGCAACGCACCCAACGCCGACTCGATCTCACCGAGCTCGATCCGCACCCCACGAATCTTCACCTGAAAATCCGACCGACCCAAATACACCAAAGACCCAGCAGCACTCCACAACACACGATCACCCGTGCGATACATCCGAGCACCCACCACAAACGGATTCGCCACAAACCGATCCGACGTCAAATCCGGACGCCGATGATACCCACGCGCCAACTGCGCACCATCGAGATACAACTCACCCGCAACACCCACCGGCACCGGACGCAACCGCGAATCCAACACATACCCACGCGTATTCCACACCGGCGTCCCGATCGGCACCACCCCCGACACCGACCCCACAATCCGATGCGCCGTCGTCGTAATCGCCGCCTCCGTCGGACCATACGTGTTATGCACCGCAGCCGACGTCAACGAACCCAACGCCACCGCAAGCTCCGGCGACAACTCCTCACCACCGGCAAACAAATGACGCAACGAACCCAACGCACCACCGAAACCATCAGCCACCAACGCCGCAAGCACCGACGGAACGAACTCCGCCACCGAAATCGCATGCTCGACCATCACGCCCGCAAGATAATCCAACTCACGATGCCCACCCGGCCGCGTCACCACCAACCGCGCACCCACCGCCAACGGCAAAAACGACTCCCACACCGACACATCGAACGTGAACGGAGCACGCGCCATCACCCGATCATCCGCACCGACCCCGTACTCCCCCGCCAACCACGCCAACTGATTGACAATCGCCCCATGACTGACCGACACACCCTTCGGCCGACCCGTCGACCCCGACGTGAACATCACATACGCCGCATTACCCGACCGCAACGGCGCAACCCGATCACCATCAGACACCGGACCACCCGACAACCCACCCACATCAAGACCGTCCAGAACAACAACATCCACACCCACAGGCAACACACCCACAAACGCAGACACAGTCAACACAAGCTGCGGCGCAGCCGACTCGACCACAAACCCGATCCGCTCCACCGGCAACTCCGGATCAATCGGCACATACGCACCACCCGCAGCAACAACCGCATGCATCGCCACGATCATCTCCACCGAACGCTCCACCGCAAGACCCACCAGAACATCCGGCCCCACACCACGCCCGATCAACCACCGCGCCAACCGATTCACCCGCACACCGAACTCGGCATACGTCAACACCACATCACCGAACACCACAGCAACACGACCCGACGACACCTCAACCGAAGCCGCCACCAGATCCGCCAACGTCACATCCTCAACCCAACGATCCGTAACGTTCACACCCCCCAACACCAACCCACGCTCAACCACAGACTCCACGGCGAA
>NZ_QAJJ01000026.1:0-54839 GCF_003852455.1 Rhodococcus sp. KBW08 | reverse complement strand
GAATCCACACCACGATCGATCTGGCCAGCGCTGAAGCGGGACAGCAGGTTTCGTTCACCATCGACCAAGATGTCAACGTCACCCACCGCTACGGTGGGATCAGCAGTCACCGCACGGAAGGTCCGTACCAGCCGATCACCGAATTCCAGAACGGTCGACTCGTCGAAGAGATCCGTCGCATACGTCAAGGCGGCTGACATCCCTGCGGGTGCGCCGGCCTCGTCGGTTCGTTCGGTCAAGGTCAACTGGAGATCGAATTTCGCCAACGCAAGATCGGCACTTTCGATCGACACTTCGAGGTCGCCCAATTCGAGCGTTGTCTGTTCGTGATTCTGGAACGTCAACGCTACCTGGAACAACGGATGACGAGCCTGCGAACGAACCGGATCGAGCGCTTCCACGATCCGCTCGAACGGAACATCCGCATGCGCGAACGCCTGCAGATCCACCTCACGCGCAGAAGCCAACAACTCCGCAAACGACATCGACGGATCAACCTCGGTACGCAACACCAAAGTATTGACGAACATACCGATCACATCGTCGAGCTGCGCCTCACCACGACCCGCGATCGGTGTACCGATCGCGATATCCGTGGTTGCGGACAAGCGCGAGAGCACGACGGCGAGAGCCGCGTGGACAACCATGAAGGGTGTCGAGTTACTGCTGTGCGCAATCGAATTGACAGCTTTGTGCAGAGCGGCGTCGATCTCGAACTCGACCTCCGCTCCGCGCCCTGACGCGACCTCGGGGCGCGGACGATCACCAGGCAGATCCAACTGCTCCGGAAGATCAGCCAACGCACCCGACCAGAACGCAATCTGCTGCGCGATGACGGACTGCGGATCGTCCTCGGACCCGAGAACCTCACGCTGCCACAACGAGTAATCCGCGTACTGCACCGGCAACGGCGTCCAAGCCGGCACCGACGCTCGTGTACGTGCTTCGTACGCAACCATCACGTCGCGGGTCAACGGACCCATCGAGAAACCGTCAGTCGAGATGTGATGCACCACGAAAACCAGGACGTATTCGCTGTCGCCGACTTTGAAGAGCTTCACGCGCAACGGAACTTCGGACGTCACGTCGAAGCCGGCCGTGGCCAGCTCGGCGACACCTGCAGCCAAGCGATCTTCCGTGATCGACACGGGGCTGAGATCGACCACAACGTCTCGAACGTCGCGGACTTCCTGGTACCCGACGCCGTCGACGTCCGGGTACAGCGTCCGCAGTGATTCGTGCCTGCCCACGACATCGATCACTGCGGCGTTGAGAGCTGCCACATCGAGGGCGCCCGAAATCCTGATCGCCGCCGGAACGTTGTTCACTGCCGATGCCGGTTCGAACCTGTTCAGGAACCACATGCGCTGCTGCGCCAACGAAAGAGGGATCCGAGCTGGCCGGGGCTGCGGCACCAGTGGCGCTGTGGCACCCGAGCCGGCGTGCAGCTCGAGCCGGACGGCGAGTGACTGCACGGTCGACGCTTCGAAGAGCGCACGAACCGGAACGCTTGTGTCGAGCGCCTCCCCCAATCGTGCGGCGACCCGGGTCGCGACCAGCGAGTTGCCTCCGAGTTCGAAGAAATCATCGTCTCGGCCGACCTGTGCCACTCCGAGAACTTCGGAGAACACCTGCGCGACAGTCTCTTCGACGGTCGTGACCGGCGCTTGGTAGACCTTCGACTCGAACACGGGCGAAGGGAGAGCTTTGATATCCGTCTTGCCCGCGGTGGTCAACGGAATCGAATCGAGCACCAGGACCGAGTCGGGAACCATGTAGCCGGTGAGGAACGTAGACACCGACTCGATGACCTGTGCGGGATCCACCTCGGCGCCGGCCTGTGGCACTACGTAGGCAACGAGGCGATCGCCGAAGTGATCGTCGGAGCGTACAAGAGCTACAGCTTGCGCAACGCCCGCGCATCGGGTCAGTGCGACCTCGATTTCGCCGAGTTCGATACGGAACCCACGGATCTTGACCTGGAAGTCGCTGCGGCCCACGTACTCCACCGCGCCACCGTCGATCCACCGGACCACATCACCCGTGCGGTACAACCGCTCACCGGGCGCCCCGAACGGGTCCGCGACAAAACGACCCGCTGTCAATGCCGGCTGTCCCAGGTATCCACGAGCGACCTGAACACCCGACACGTACAACTCACCCGCGACACCAACCGGAACGGGCTGCAAGTGGCCGTCCAAGATCCGCGCGGCCATACCCCGAATCGGGCCGCCGATGTTCATGCGGTCAAACGCGGTCAGCGCATCACTGATGTTCGACGCGACCGTCGACTCCGTCGGACCGTACGCATTGAAGAATCCACGCACACCGCCGTCCGGGAGTGGAACCGCCCACTTGGCAACGAGAGACCGCGAACTGGCTTCGCCACCGACGACAACCACCCGCAACGCGTCGAGCCCACTCGGATCCACCGATGCCAGAGCAGCGGGCGTCACGAACGCATGGGTCACGCCCTCCGAGCGCATGATCTCAGCCAATTCCGCGCCGCCGTACACCGTCGTCGGCGCAATCACCATCGTCGATGCCGCTCCGAATGCCATCAGCAACTCGAGAACGGAAGCATCGAAACTCGGCGATGCGAAATGGAGCGTCCGAGCATCGTTAGTCAACGCATAGCGCTCGACCTGCTCGGCACAGAAATTCGCCACACCGGCATTGGTGACCACAACGCCCTTGGGCAGACCCGTGGTGCCGGAGGTGTAGATGACGTAGGCAGGCTGCCGCTCGTCGATCGCACTGCGTCGATCCGAATCACTCACCGGCGCGCAAGATTCTGCCGCGCACGCCGCCGCTGTCTTCTCGTCGTCGAGAACAACCCACGTCAACGCCGACGGCAATCCTGCCTCGACGTCACTGAGGGCAAGACCCAGCACCGCACCGGAATCGGTAATCATGTGGGCGATACGGTCAACCGGATACGTCGGGTCGACGGGCACGAATGCAGCACCCGTTTTCGCCACTGCCCACAGAGCGAGAACCGAATCGGCCGAACGCGGAATCGCGATCGCGACCCGATCCTCCGGCCCGACGCCCTTCGCCATCAGAACACGAGCGAGTTGCGACGACCGCTCGTCGAGTTCGCGGTAGCTGATCGACTGACCGTCGAAGCGAATCGCATCCGCCGACGGATCCACAGCGGCCGCCGCTGTGAGGATCTCGACCAGGGTTCCCGAGACCGCCTGACCTCCACGAACATCGGCCAGCGCACCACGCTCTGCCGCATCGAGAATGTCGATGTCACCGACGACAATCGAGGGAATCGATACGACAGTCTCTAGAATACGAACCAGTCGCCGAGCAAACACTTCGACCGTCGACACGTCGAACAGATCTGCAGCAAACGTGAATTCGGCCGAGAGCCCTTGCTGGATCCCGTCTTCGCCGATCGACTCGGTTACTGCGAGTTCGAGGTCGAACTTTGCAGTGGTGGTGTCGATTTCGGCGGCCTTGATGGCCAGGCCCGGTAGTTCGAGTGTCGTTTGCGCGAGATTCTGCAAGGACAGGACAACCTGGAACAGCGGATGTCTGGCCTGCGACCTGGCCGGAGCCAAGACGTCCACCAACCGCTCGAAGGGCACGTCCGAGTGAGCGAACGCGCCGAGCGCAGAATCACTCGCCGCAGCCAGCAGATCCGTGAATGCCTGAGCCTGGTCGACCTCGGTGCGCAGAACAAGCGTGTTGACGAACATACCGACGAGATCGTCGAGCGCCTCGTCGCCACGACCGGCAACGGGAGTGCCCACGGCGATGTCCGAGGTCCCGCTCAGTCGGGCCATCAGAACGGCAAGCGCCGAGTGCAACGCCATGAAGAGCGTCGCGTTGTTCTCCCGTGCCAGCGCCTCCAATCGACGGTGCACATCCCCGGAGATCTCGAACGCGAATCGCTCGCCGCGCATCGACGCCACATCAGGCCGAGACCGGTCCGACGGAAGCTCGATCACATCCGGTAGGTCTGCCAGAGTCTCGGTCCAGTACGAGATCTGCTGCGAGATCAGTGATTCCGAGTCGTCTTCCGACCCCAGAACCTCACGCTGCCACAACGAATAGTCGGCGTACTGCACAGTCAACGGCTGCCACGCCGGCGCGATCCCGTCCTTGCGTGCCGAGTAGGCAATCATGACATCGCGAGCCAGGGGCGCCATCGACCAACCGTCAGCGGCGATGTGATGAACCACGATCGCGAGGGTGTGCTCGGTGTCGCTGACCGTCAACAGGCGGACACGGATCGGCACGTCGACGGTGACGTCGATCGCTGAGGATCCGATTGCAGCGACTCGACTTTCGAGCTCGTCCTGATCCGAAACCGACTCCACGGTCAGTCCGCCGAACGCCTCCGAAAGCGACAGAATCGACTGCTTCGGTCCGGAAGCCCCGTCCGGATACACCGTCCGGAGAACTTCGTGCCGGGCCAGTACGTCCTCGAGCGCAGTTTCCATCGCGGCAGTATCGAGATGACCAGTCAGGTGCAGAGCAAAAGTGATGTTGTAGGCAGCGGAGTCGGTATCGAAACGGTTCAGGAACCACATACGCTGCTGCGCCAACGACAGCGGAATTTCCGCGGGACGCACCTGTGCGACGAGCGCCTTCTGCCCGCCGCTACCTACGTGCGACTCGATGTGTGCGGCGAGCGCCTCGACGGTGGAAACGTCGAATAGCGTTCGCACCGGCACTGTAGTGTCGAGCGCCCGCCCCAATCGGGAGGTGACCTGAGTAGCCACCAGGGAGTTGCCACCGAGTTCAAAGAAGTCGTCGTCGAGGCCGACTCGTTCCACTCCGAGAACATCCGCAATCACCTGCGCGACAATCTCTTCCACCGGCGTGGTGGGTGCACGAAACTCGCGGACCTCGAACGTGGGAACTGGCAATGCGCGACGATTTAACTTGCCGTTCGACGTCAGGGGGATTTCCTCCACGATCATGAACGCGGAAGGAATCATGTACTCGGGAAGCTTCTCCGCGACGGCAGTCGTGAGCATCTCAGTTTCGAGGGACGTGTCACCGTCCGCGACGACGTACGCGACAAGTTGATCGCCGATCCGTTCGTCGTAGTGCATCAAGACGACGGCTTGCACGACTGACTCGAGCGACACGAGCGCGGCTTCGATCTCGCCCAATTCGATCCGCAGCCCACGCAGTTTCACCTGGAAGTCGCTGCGGCCGACATACTCCAACTGTCCCAGATCGTTCCACCGGACAAGATCGCCTGTCCGGTACATCCTGGAACCACCGTCGCCGAACGGATTTGCGACGAACCGTTCAGCCGTCACGTCGAACCGAGCACCGTAACCTCGCCCGACACCAACGCCCGCAACGTACAGCTCGCCGATCAGGCCGGCTGGGACCGGATGCAGACGAGAATCGAGCACAAACAAGTCGATGTTCGGAATCGGCGTACCGATAGGCACACCGGCGCTGTGCTCCGATGTCGCGGACAGTGCCGAAACAACATCCGAAGCCTCAGTGGGACCATAGCTGTTGACGATTCGCACTCCAGCCCGCATCAGGTGCGAGAGCCTGGGGAGTTGGATCGGCTCACCGCCGAGGAAAGCTACATCCAGTTGTGTGAGCACTCCCTCCGCATCTGCATCGGAAAGAGCGACGAAGGCGCTCGGCGACATGTTCGCAACACGGATGCCAGCTGATTCGACGATCCCGAGAATGGCATGCGGATCGAAACCATCTCCGCTCAAATGAAGCGGCACTCCACTACCGAGCGCTGCCCATATGTTCTTCTGCGTGAGGTCGAAACTCGGTGAGGACGCAACGAGGATCGGTCCGGCTTCGGGCAGTTCCGAGCGGTACCACGCGACAGTGTTCTCGATGCCTCGCATCGGCACCATCGTCGGCTTGGGACGCCCGGTCGAGCCGGACGTCGAAATCACATATCCGAGATGATCTTTCGCACCGACAGAAAGCCAGGGGTCGTCCTGGCGCTGAACGGCGGGCGCCGGTGGAAGATCAGACTTCACAACGAGTACCGGGATGTCGAGTTCGATGACGTCGACGGTCACGACACACACCGCATCGGTATCTTCCAGAATCGACTGGATGCGCTCCTGCGGGAAGCTCGGGTCGATGGGTGCGTACGCGGCTCCTACCTTCCATGCAGCCAGCATCGCCACTACCCATTGCCACGACCTGGGAACGGTCAACGCCACAACGTCGCCCGCACATACACCGGTCGCGGCCAGTTCCAGTGCGAGGAGACTGGACCGTGTGTCCAATTCCTCGTAGGTCAGTGTTCGATCGTCGTCCGCCACCGCGACGGCGTTCGGCTGAGCGTCTGCAGCCCGGTAGAAGGCCGACAGGATCGACAACTCCGGAGCACTACTGCGCGTTCCCGCCGACCAGTCGAGCACTCTTGCCGACTCGTCATTCCCGAACACGGCGATATCGCCGACCATGGTGTTTTGATCGTCGACGACGGCATTCAGGACGCGGAGGAAACGCTCGGCGAACTTCACCATTGTCGAAGCATCGAAGAGATCGGTCGCGTAGGTAAGCGTCGCGTCCAGGCCTTCGAAGTCCGTTGCGCCCTCTTGCCCCTCGGACACCATCAGCTCGATGTCGAACTTCGCGATCGGCACCTCGAGTTCCGCCGCCACGGCCTTCACTCCAGAGAACTCGAGCTCGCGCCGTCCACTGATCTCCGCGGTCAACGCAACCTGGAACAGAGGGTGACGAGCCCGTGAGCGCGGCGGATTGAGAGCCTCGACCAGGCGCTCGAATGGGACATCCGCATGTGCGTACGCAGACAAGCCCGAATCACGAACTCGCTGAATCAAATTGGCGAATGACTCATCAGGATCGACCTCGGTGCGAAGCACCAGGGTGTTCACGAACATGCCGATCACGTCGTTGAGTGCTTGATCGCCTCGCCCGCCGATCGGGGCACCGATCGCGATGTCGGAGGTACCACTGATCCGGCTCAACAGCGTTGCATAGGCCGCCTGCAACACCATGAACAGCGAGACGCTCCTCGAACGCGCCAACTCGTTCAGCTTGCGCGTCGTGCGTTCGCTGATCTGAAAATGGTGCTTGGCACCGTGATTGGACGCGACGGCAGGACGAGGTCGGTCTGTGGGCAGATCCAACTGATCCGGCAGATCAGCGAGCGCCCGGCGCCAATAGTTGATCTGGCGAGACGATTCCGATCGGGGGTCTTCGTCGGATCCCAGTGCTTCGCGTTGCCACAGCGCGTAATCGGCGTACTGAATCGGCAGCGGCGTCCACGCCGGCGCAGACTTCTCACTTCGCGCCGAGTATGCGACGAGAAGGTCACGTGCGAGCGGACGGAACGACAGTCCGTCGGCAGCGATGTGATGGAGAACCATCACCAGCACGTAGTCCGTCGGAGACACCTCGAAGAGGGCAACCCGTACCGGAATTTCGAGCGTCACGTCGAAGCCGCGAGACGCCACGTCGAACAGGGCCGCGTCGAGATGCGAATTCCGAATCTTGACCGGGTTCAACTCCACTGCAGCCCGGTCGACCGGCAGAACCAGTTGTTGCGCGGTTCCGTCGACATCGGGGTAGATCGTGCGCAGAGACTCGTGCCGCTCGAGAAGGTCCATCACCGCGGCATGCAGGGCAGACGGGTCCACCGAACCGGTGAGCCGGACCGTGAACGGAAGGTTGTACGCGGGTGTCGACGGGTCGAGACGGTTGATGAACCACATACGCTGCTGCGCAAGCGAGAGCGGGACGACCTCGGGACGAGGCTTGGCGATCAGCGGGGTGAGCTGCCTGGCGTTGCCCGCCACCGACTCGGCGCGGGCCGCCAAGGTAGCGACCGTGGTGGATTCGAAAAGCTCCCGAACGCCGAGTTGCACTCCCAATGCCGAACCCACTCGGGTCACCAATTGTGTTGCAACCAGAGAGTTTCCACCGAGCTCGAAGAAGTCGTCATCGATACCGACGCGCTCGACACCGAGCACGTCGGCAAACACGTCAGCCACGATGCGTTCGATTTCGGTGCGGGGCTCGCGGTACTGCTTCGCACTCGCGAACACCGGCTCGGGCAACCCGGCACGATCCAATTTGCCACTCGTGTTGAGCGGCAACGCATCGAGCACCATCAACGCGGCCGGAACCATGTACGACGGGAGGCTTCGACCGGCGAACTCGCTGAGGACAGCAGCATCGATGTTTCGGCCAGGCCCCGGCACGACGTAGCCGACCAATTGATCACCGGTCGGGGTGACGGTCACCAAGACGACAGCCTGGGAAACATCGGGGTGTGCTAGAAGAACGGTCTCGATTTCGCCGAGCTCGATGCGCTGCCCACGGAACTTCACCTGGAAGTCGGTACGCCCGATGTAGTCGAGATTTCCGTCCTCACGGCGTCGGACGAGGTCTCCGGTCCGGTACATACGCTCACCGGCCGTGCCGTACGGATTGGCGACGAACCGATCCGAGCTCAGATCAGGTCGACCCACGTACCCACGCGCGAGTTGGACGCCGGCGAGGTAGAGCTCACCCGGCTGCCCGATGGGCGTCGGTCGAAGTTGCCCGTCCAGTACGTGTGCCTGAGTGTTCCACTGCGGCATACCGATCGGCACGGAAGTAGTGTCCGAGGACACGGCCTCATAGTACGTGACCGACACCGCGGCTTCAGTCGGACCGTACAGGTTGTGCAGTCCGGCTCCACAGAGTTCACGGAAGGCGGAAGATGTCTCCGGTGGGAGCGCCTCGCCGATGACGAACACGTGGCGCAACGAATCACAAGATCCGGCAGGTGCGTTCGCAGTGAACAGCGTGAGCATGGATGGCACGAAGTCGGTGATCGTGACGCCGAGTTCCGCGATCTTGTTTGCCACGTAGATCGGGTCTCGATGACCGTCCGGAGTCGCAACTACCAGTGTGGCGCCGACCTGCAACGGCATGAAGAATCCCCACAGCGACACGTCGAATGTCGTGGCGGTCTTCTGCAGGTAGATGTCCGACGCCGAAAGCCCGTACTCGGTGTTCATCCACTGAAGCTGATTGTTGATCGCTGCATGAGTGACCGCGACACCCTTGGGTCGCCCGGTCGACCCCGAGGTGTAGATCACGTACGCAGTGTTCGAGAAATGCAAGGGAGACAGTCGATCTGCGTTGGCGATCGACCTACCGTCGAGCTGTTCGTAGTCGAGGGTGTCGATCTCGATCACCCGTGTCCCCTCGGGCAGATCCACATCGTCCCGCGCAGTAGTCACAACACACGTGGGCTGCGCCGACTCGAGAATATATGCGGTGCGGTCGGCTGGATGGTCGGGATCTACCGGCACCCAGGCTCCGCCGGCCTTGGCGATCGCGTACAGACCGACCATCAGGTCCAGAGACCTGCGGATCGACAGTCCCACAAGCGATTCGGGCCCAACACCCATGCCGATGAGCTGACGGGCCAAACCGTTTGCGCGGGCGTCGAATTCGGCGTACGTGAGGCTGGCGCCTTCGAAAACGACAGCGGTGGCATCGGGCGTACGCTCGACTTGACGCTCGAATGCTTCGGTGATGGTCTGCGAGGCAACGTGGAAGCCGGTGCGGTTCCACAATGCAACCTTGTTCCGCTCCTCGTCGGTTGCGACAGGGAGATCCCAGACCTTGCGGCTCGTTTCGGCCGAGACGAACTTCTCGAGGAACTCCACGAACCGCGAGTGATTTCGCTGGGCGTCAGCGGGCCCGTACAGATTGGGATTCGACTCGAAGTCGATGTGCGTACGGGTGTCGCCGACGCTCTGGTACAGGTTGACACCGAGGTCTTCGATCAACCCCGTGGACAGGATGTGAAGCTCGCCGACGAGGGGCCCGAACGCCAACTCGGTGGAAAACATCATGATGTTGATCCACGGGCCGAAGAATCCGCCCCGACCCGGCCCGTCACCGCCGCGAACCATGTCCTCGTGTCGGTACCGCTGGTGGCGCAGTGCGCCGGACATTTCGTTCCTGACGTCGTCCAGAAGATCCTGGACGGTGGTGTCCGCAGTGACGGTCAGTCGCAGCGGGACGACGTTGGAGACCATGCCACCGGACCGGCGCAGCACGGCTGTCGTTCGACCGGAAACGGGCAAACTCAGCGACACGTCCTCTCGTCCGGTCATCTGAGCGAGGTACGCCGCAAACGCCGCGACGACAGTGCCGGCAACAGTGGTCTTCTCTACGCGCTCGAGGAACCGCCCGAGCAGCGCCTCGACGTGGTTGGACAGCGCTGCACTGTCGATCCGACTGACCGGAGCAGGCGCGGCACTTCGACCCGCGAGGCTCGAGATCTCGTCGAGATTCTCGATCTTGTCTGCCCAGTACTTGCGATCGGTTTCGAACCGACTCGACTGGCGGTACTTGTTGTCCACCTCGTAGACGTTCCGGAGATCGGAGGCCTCGCTCGGCTCCGGATCCCGGCCCGCCACGCGCGCCGAGTACAACTCCGCCACACGAGTGACGAACGTCGAGGCACCGAAACCGTCGAGAATTGTGTGGTGAACCCGTGTGTACCAGTAGTAGCGATTCTCGCCGAGTCGCAGAATGGTGGCAGAGATCAGTCGGTCCGTAAGCATGTCGATCGGCCGACTGCGATCTGCACGCATCCACTGCATCGCCGCATCGTGCGAATCGTCCTCACTCCGAAGGTCCACATAGCCAACCGAATCATCGAGCGTGGCGTCGATGATCTGGTACGGCTGGGCGTCGATCTCGAAGATCCGAACGAAGGCCGACCCGATTTCGCGGCCGGCGTCGGCACACGCCTGACGAAGCACGTCGAGCGCCAGCACTCCACGGAGTTCTACGTACTGGGCGATATTCACCGGAACAGAGGGGTCGAGGTGCTGAGCGAACCACATGCCGAGCTGCGCCGCAGAGAGTGGGAATGCGCCTGATCGCTGAACGTCCTCCGGCGAGCTGCCGACCTCCGGCTTGCCGCTCCCCAGTTCTCCGTTATTCAGCGAATTCACGCCCACAGCCTCTCTTCCACACCATTGCGCACCCGCCTGAATCGAAGTCCAATTCACAGCAAGTACCGATCCCGTTCGCCCGCAGCGAGCCAGAACCTCCCATTATCTCTGATGCGTCAAAGCCACAGCAAAGCAACACCACGCATATCGGGCGGCCCGGTCCGGATTGTTACAATGTCCACGATCACAGACGCAGCGCGGACTCCGCGGTTTGCTACCCCCAATGCATTAGATGTAAACCAACCAGCCCCCACGCAACTGAACCGCGGCCGACCGAACTGGCGAGGCCGACACCCCAGAGTCCGATACGGGCGATCTCGCTCCGATCCCCGAAAACTCTACAGGCACGCCACTTGCCACCAGTCCGGGCGGTATCTCGTGACAATCGCACCGTCGAAGCGACAAAGCGGCCCTGCGGGGCAATTGCGACAGCGATTCAAGTCTACGACTGTGTCCTACACACGACTCGGAAAGCTGCCCTAGCGACATGTGTTAATAGTGACGCGTGTAGTAAGTACATATATGCGCCCGTCGATGGCGGCGTCGCGTAAACCTCTGCGTGACTGCGGGCTAAGAGTCCGCCGCGGCAAGCCCCCGATTAGGGTCCTCCAAATGAGATCTCAACGGATCTCCGCTATCGTAGGTTGGACACTCATTAACTGGACGACAAGTACTGGAAGGTGAATCAATATCCCAAAATATTTTCGCATTAACCCAACAGATGCGTACTACGTCTACAGTCGACATCCTGACATCTACAGCCTGCAGGTCTTCGATTGCGATGACAGCGGGAATGCGCCATCAGCGAGGCAAATTCGCGAGCATCTCGCACAGCGAATGAACAGAATTCCCATTCTTGGAGAACACCTCGAAGACGACCCCGTAAAATTGGACTACCCCTACAGAGTCGCCGACTCCAGTGGAATCGATTCACATATTAACGAAGTCTTCGTCCACGGGAAAACGTGGAGTGAGTGCATGCGCGATTTTTCCAAACTAATGGAGACTCGGCTGGATCCGTATAAGAGCTTGTGGCAGGTTCACGTGCTGCGCGAAATCATGGATGTACCAGGATCTCGCGGGCCTGCAACCGCGCTGGTTTTCCAGTTTTCGCACTGTGCCACTGACGGACTTGGATCAGTCGACCTGGTTCGTGCACTGCTGGCATCGACTCAAACTGTTTGTGAACCCGCACCCGATGACTTGGCTTCCCGCCCGCGCCTCCGCCACTCGATGTTTGGAGCTGTCCGGGGCTCTTACAACTCATTACGACTTGCTTCGCAGACAGCAGGCAACTACGTCCGCTCAAGGACAACGAAGACCGCCGACACAATAGAGCTGCCAACCCCTGGATTTCTCGCGGGCCCATCGCTCGGCAGACCAATGTCGCGAACATTTCCACTGGCCCTCGCCGATCTTCGAGTACCTGGTTTCACAATCACGGAAACTCTCGCAACCGCGGTCTCCCTTGCGATCGAGCGCTATGCAAAGGCCTTTGAACTACCCATCGCGACATACCGATGCAATGTTCCGGTCGCTCTTCCGCCACGTTCCACCAGCCGTGATCTCAATCGGATCTCGCCATGTGCGATCGATCTCCACGTGCTTACTGAGGATTTGACGCTTCGAGCGAGCTCGATCAGTCAAGAGTTGAGGGACGGAAAGCATGCCGCAACTAGCGCCGCTGCGGAGAAATTCAGATCATTTGTGAACCAAGTGCCTGCGCCAGCTCTTCGCATCTTCACCCGGATTGAAGCGCGAAAGCTCGAGGTCCCCTGTGAGCGAGTCAGTGTGCACACGAAGCTGGCCAGCTATCGCGCGGGTCCAGCAGATACAACTCTTGCCGGCGCACCGGTACTGTTTGCCAGTTCGTTGCCGTCGATAGGTTTCAATATTCGACTTGCTCACAACGCAATTGGGCTGGGGGACACAGTATGCATATCTATAACCGCAGCACCGGAGGCGATTGCCGATATCGAATTCTACGAGAAGACCGTAAGATCATCGATCGTTGACGTAGTCACAGCGCTGCGCCTGGGTGTGTCATCTGACAGCAGCCAAGATGAGTTTGGCCGTACAAACCCGCTATGAACGACCACATACTTCGACTGAATCCCGCTCCCTTACCTCTGGTCGGCTAGTAAGGACAGGGCCGCACCGGTGACGCTCTTCAGGTGCTCGCTGCTGACCCCTGGAGCTAGCTCCACAAGCTGCAGCCCGTCCGCGGTGACGTCCAGCACTGCCAGGTCGGTGATGATCCGGTGGACGACTCCCTGACCGGTAAGCGGCAGCGTGCACGCCTCGACGATCTTGGGATTGCCGTCGCGGTCGGTGTGCTCCATCACGACGATGACGCGGCGGGCTCCGTGGACCAGGTCCATCGCCCCGCCCATACCCTTCACCATCTTGCCCGGCACCATCCAGTTGGCAAGGTCGCCGGTCTTCGACACCTGCATCCCGCCGAGCACCGCGGTGTCGATGTGTCCGCCGCGGATCATCCCGAAGGAGAGGGCCGAGTCGAAGAACGCGGCACCGGGATTGACGGTGACGGTTTCTTTACCGGCATTGATGAGGTCGGCATCGACCTGATCGTCCGTCGGGTACGGCCCGGTGCCGAGGATGCCGTTTTCGCTGTGAAGGACCACCTTGACGCCCTCGGGCAGGTAGCTGGGGATCAGCGTCGGCAGGCCGATGCCGAGGTTGACGTACTCACCCGGCCGCATCTCGGCGGCAGCGCGAGCGGCCATCTCGTGGCGGGTCCAGCCGATACGAGTTTCCTCTGCACTGGTCACTTGGTACCTCCTGAGACGGTCCGCTTCTCGATCCGCTTCTCCTGCGGGCCTGTATGCACGACGCGCGCGACGAACACTCCAGGTAGGTGCACGTGCGCGGGGTCGATGTCGCCCGGCTCGACGAGGTTCTCCACCTGCGCGATGGTGATCCGGCCGGCCATGGCAGCAAGCGGGTTGAAGTTCATCGCCGTCTTGTTGAAGACGAGATTTCCTTCGGTGTCGCCGTAGTCCGCGTGCACGAGCGCGAAGTCAGCGGTGATCGCCTCTTCCAATACATACGTGCGGCCACCGAACACTGCCGTCGCCTTCGGTGGCGACGCCACGGCGATCGAACCGTCCGGGTTGTATCGCCACGGCAAGCCGCCCTCGGCGATCGGTGTGCCGACACCGGCCGGAGTGTAGAACGCCGGAATGCCGGTACCGCCTGCTCGCAGCCGCTCGGCCAGCGTCCCCTGCGGCGTCAACTCCACTTCGAGCTCACCGGCGAGATACTGGCGGGCGAACTCCTTGTTCTCCCCCACGTACGACGCCGTCACCCTGGCGATCCGGTGCGCGCCGAGCAGGATGCCGAGACCGTAGTCGTCGACACCGCAGTTGTTGGAGAACACCTCGAGATCGGTGGCGTCGCCGTCGGCGATCGCCGCGATCAGTGCGTCGGGAATACCGCACAGCCCGAAGCCGCCCACTGCGAGCCTGGATCCGCTCGCGATGTCGGCAACTGCCTCAGCTGCCGTATTCACGACTTTGCTCATCCGCTAGTTCTCCTTCTGCTGAAAGATTCCGGCTCGGTGAAGAAGCTTCTCGGCGTGACGAAGAACGGGAGCGTCGACCATCTTGCCCTCGAACGCGAACACACCACGTTCAGTAGACACCGCGGCAAGCACTCGTGTGGCCCAGTCGATCTCTTTTTCCGAAGGTGCGAATGCACCACGGATGACCTCGACCTGACTCGGGTGGATCGCAACCTTCACGTCGAAGCCGACTGCGACGGCGTCAGCGGACTCGACGCCGAGGCCCACGAGGTCCTTGATGTCGAGGTACACGGAATCGACCGCCAACCGGCCGTAGCTCTTCGCGGCCAGCAGAGACGTAGATCGGACATGCTTGGCAACGTCGCGGTACGAACCGTTCGGGTGTCTGCTCGAGTTACCACCGAGACCGGCAACCAGATCCTCGGCTCCCCACATGACACCGATGGCGTTCGCAGCAAGCGCGATGTCGGCCACGGCGAGGGCTCCGCGTGGGGATTCGACGAGTGCAACCACGTCCGCCGGTGCGAGCGAGAGAACGTCCTCCGCCGATTCGCATTTGGACAGCATGAGACGCGAATAGTGTGTGCCGTCCAGCGCGATCAGATCGAGTTCGTGATCAGGTGTACCGACCGGATTGACGCGCACGACCGTCCGCTCGGGATCGAGAGGCGTGTCGATCAGGGCCGCACGTGCGGCTTCCTTGTCGGCCGGAGCCACACCGTCTTCGAGATCGAGGATCACGACGTCGGCAACAGCCGCGGCCTTCGCATAGCGCTCGGGACGATCCGCCGGGCAGAACAACCACGCCGGCCCCGGCGGCGTCCACGTCATGAGGACACCTCAGCCGGGCGGAGCTGCACCAACGTCTTGCGCGTGGCCAGTGCGACGACGTCACCGTGCTGGTTGCGACCGGTGTGCACGAGCGTCACGATGCCTTCACCTGGACGGCTCTTCGACTCACGCTTGTCCGCGATGAGCGTCTCGGCATACAAAGTGTCGCCGTGAAAGAGCGGCTTCGGGAAGCTGATCTCGGAGAAACCGAGGTTGGCGACGATGGTGCCCTGCGTCAACTGCGCGACCGAGAGGCCCACGATGGTCGACAGGGTGAACATCGAATTGACCAGCCGCACACCGAATTGAGTGTCCTCGCTGTACGCGGCATCGAGATGCAGCGCCTGCGTGTTCATCGTCAAAGTCGTGAACAGGACGTTGTCAGCCTCGGTCACCGTTCGTCCTGGGCGGTGCTCGTAGATCGCGCCGACCTCGAACTCCTCGAACCAGAGCCCGCGCTGAGTGATCTTCTTGGGGTTCGTCACAGCCCTGCCTCACGGGCGATGAGCATCAACTGCACCTCGGTGGTTCCCTCACCGATTTCGAGGATCTTGCTGTCACGGTAGTGGCGCGCGACGGCGTACTCGTTCATGAAGCCGTATCCGCCGTGGATCTGCGTGGCGTCGCGAGCGTTGTCCATGGCAGCTTCGGAGGAGATGAGCTTGGCGATGGATGCCTGCTTCTTGAACGGCTTGCCCGACAACATGAGTGCGGCCGCGTCGTAATACGCGGTACGTGCGACGTGGGCGCGAGCCTCCATACGCGCGATCTTGAACGCGATGGCCTGGTTGTGTCCGATGGGGCGACCGAACGCCTCGCGTTCCTTGGCGTATTTGATCGACTCGTCGACGCAGCCCTGGGCGGCACCGACACTCAACGCTGAAATGGCGATGCGGCCTTCGTCGAGGATGCGCAGGAAGTTCGCGTAGCCGCGGCCGCGCTCACCGAGCAGATTCTCTTCGGGGACACGAACATCCGCGAACGTGAGCGGATGGGTGTCGGATGCGTTCCAACCGACTTTGTTGTACGCCGGTTCTGCCGTGAAGCCGGGCGTCGTGGTCGGCACCAGGATCGTCGAGATCTCCTTCTTGCCACCGTCCTTGACACCCGTGACCGCGGTGACCGTCACGAGCTTGGTGATGTCGGTGCCAGAGTTGGTGATGAACTGCTTGTTGCCGTTGATGATCCACTCACCGCTGTCGAACTTCGCGGTGGTCTTGGTTCCGCCGGCGTCGCTACCCGCACCGGGCTCGGTCAGGCCGAAGGCAGCCAACGACTTGCCGCTGGTGAGCTGCGGAAGCCACTCCTGCTTCTGTGCCTCGTTACCGAAACGGTAGATCGGCATTGCGCCGAGGGACACACCAGCTTCGAGAGTGATCGCGACGCTCTGGTCGACCTTGCCCAACTCTTCGAGCGCCAGGCAGAGCGCGAAGTAGTCGCCGCCCATTCCGCCGTACTCCTCGGGGAAGGGCAGGCCGAACAGTCCCATGTCGGCCATCCCGGCCACCACCTCGTACGGGAAGGTGTGGTTGGCGTCGTGCTCGGCAGCAACCGGTGCCACGACGGTCTTGGCGAAGTCGGCAACAGTCTTGGCGAGCTGCTGGTATTCGTCCGGAAGCGCTCCGGTGGCAAGGTAATCGGACATCAGGCGTCTTCCTTCTGCGTCGTGTTCTCGGTCTTTACTTCTGCAGTCTCTTCGTCGGCAGGTACCACGCGGGCCAGAACCTGATCCACCATCACCTGATCGCCCTGACGGACAAGCACTTCCACGATCCCGTCGATCGGGGACGTCAAGGAGTGCTCCATCTTCATGGCCTCGACCACGACGAGTGGTTGTCCCGCGCTCACTGCCGCGCCGTTCTCGACGTTGACCGCGATGACGGCACCGGGCATGGGGCTGGCGATTTCGGCATCACCGGCATGCTTGTCCTCACCGCGGACGCTGACTTCGGCAACCTCGCGCACGTGCCAGGTTCCGCCGCCCGCGAGCCACAAACCACCGTCGGTCTCGGCGACGACGAACGTGCGTCGGCGTCCGTCGATCACTACCGCCAGTTCGGATCCCTTCAGGGTTGCGCTGAATGCGCGCGGCTGGGAACCTTCGACATCGACCTTTGCATCCGCGGGAACCCCGACGATCGCAACGTGCGCCGTTCGGGTGCCGGCGGAGAGCCTGATGCTGGTCGGAGCGGGAGTTCCGACGCGCCACCCACTCGGGACGTCCCAGGGATCAACGGATTCCGGAGTTGTCCACCGCGAGAGCCAGCGATAGGCCGCGGCAGCAATGAGAACCTCGTCGGAGGCGTCGGCTGCGACGAAGTCTTCGACGCGACGATCGAGCAGACCGGTGTCGAGATTGCCCGCGATCACGTCCGGATCAGCGAGAAGGAATCGTGCGAACTCGATGTTGGTCACGACTCCGAGCACTGCGGTGTCACCGAGTGCGCGATCGAGCTTGCGCAGTGCGCCCGCGCGGTCGGGAGCGTGGGCGATGACCTTGCTGAGCATCGGGTCGTAGTCACTGCCGACGACGGTGCCCGCGAGCAGTCCCGAATCGACGCGCACGCCGGAACCGGACGGCTCGACCAGATCGACGACGCGGCCGCCGGTCGGCAGGAACCCGCGGCCCGGATCCTCCGCGTACACACGAGCTTCGATGGCGTGCCCGGTCAGTGTGATGTCGCTCTGGGAGAAGGCCAACTTCTCCCCTGCTGCCACACGAACCTGCCATTCGACCAGATCCAGTCCGGTCACCATTTCGGTGACGGGGTGCTCGACCTGCAGGCGGGTGTTCATCTCCATGAAGAAGAACTCGTCCGGCTTGTCGGCGGAGACGATGAACTCGACAGTGCCGGCGCCGGTGTAATCGACGCTTCGAGCGGTGTTGCACGCTGCCGCGCCGATCCGGTCACGGGTCACCTGATCGAGCAGCGGCGACGGAGCCTCTTCGATGACCTTCTGGTGACGCCGCTGCAGGCTGCATTCGCGCTCACCGAGGTGAACGACGTTGCCGTGCTGGTCGGCGAGAACCTGGACCTCGATGTGCCGGGGCCGCAAGACGAATCGCTCGAGGAACAGGGTGTCGTCACCGAACGACGACGCGGCCTCACGGCGGGCACTACGAAGAGCCTCGGCCAGATTGGCCGGATCCTCGACCAGACGCATTCCCTTGCCACCGCCACCTGCCGAAGGCTTGACCAACACCGGGTAGCCGATGTCCTCGGCTGCGGCGATGAGTTCTTCGTCGGTCAGATTCGGGCGCGCGATACCCGGGACCACCGGCACGTCGAACGCGGCAACAGCGTTCTTCGCGGTGATCTTGTCGCCCATCACCTCGATGGCCCGCTCGGAGGGGCCGAGGAAGGCAATTCCGGCAGCCGCACAGGCAGCCGAGAACGCCGAGTTCTCCGACAGGAAGCCGTAACCGGGGTGAATACCCTGAGCGCCGGTGGACTTGGCAGCGTCGATGACCTTGTCGATGACGAGGTAGCTTTCACGCGCCGCGGCCGGTCCGATGTTGACGGCAGTGTCGGCCTCGCGGACGTGGCGAGCATTCGCGTCGGCGTCGCTGTAGACGGCGACGCTGCGAATCCCCAACTCACGCAACGTGCGGATCACGCGAACCGCGATCTCACCGCGGTTGGCCACGAGAACAGTATCGATAGTGCGCAACTCAGTCATTTCGCTCACATCCGGAAGACGCCGTAGGAGACCGGCTCGATCGGTGCGTTTGCGCACACCGAAAGGGCCAGGCCGAGAACAGTTCTGGTATCTGCGGGGTCGATGACACCGTCATCCCACAGCCGTGCGGTGGAGTAGTACGGATTGCCCTGAGCCTCGTACTGCTCGCGGATCGGCGCCTTGAAGGATTCTTCGTCCTCGGCCGACCACGGATTACCCGCACTGTCGAGCTGGTCACTACGAACGGTCGAGAGCACCGACGCGGCCTGCTCGCCGCCCATGACCGAGATGCGCGCGTTCGGCCACATCCACAGGAAGCGAGGTGAATACGCGCGTCCACACATCGAGTAGTTGCCGGCGCCGTACGAGCCGCCGATGACAACCGTCAGCTTAGGGACCCGTGCACACGCAACTGCCGTGACCATCTTGGCGCCGTGCTTGGCGATGCCGCCTGCCTCGTAATCGCGTCCCACCATGAAGCCCGCGATGTTCTGCAGGAACAGAAGCGGCACACTGCGCTTGTCGCACAGTTCGATGAAATGTGCTCCCTTCATGGCGGATTCGCCGAAGAGCACGCCGTTGTTGGCGATGATGCCGACCGGATGGCCCTCGATGTGGGCGAAACCGGTGACGAGCGTCTTGCCGTACTCGGCCTTGAACTCCTGGAACGCACCACCGTCGACGAGCTTGGTGATCACCTCGTGCACGTCGTACGGAGTACGGGGATCGGTCGGAACGACGTCGTAGAGCTCGCTCTGATCGGCGACGGGCGGAACGGTGGAGATGACGTCCCACGGGCGTTCGGAGCGGGGGCCGAGTGTGGCAATGATGTTGCGCACGATGCGAAGTGCGTCGCGGTCGTCCTCGGCCAGGTGATCGGTGACGCCGGAAACCTTGGAGTGCAGGTCGCCGCCGCCGAGCTCTTCCGCCGTGACGATCTCACCGGTGGCCGCCTTCACCAGCGGCGGACCACCGAGGAAGATGGTGCCCTGGTTGCGGACGATCACTGCTTCGTCACTCATCGCGGGCACGTAGGCGCCGCCCGCGGTGCACGAACCGAGAACTGCGGCGATCTGGGGAATCCCCTTGGCGCTCATGGTCGCCTGGTTGTAGAAGATCCGGCCGAAGTGCTCGCGGTCCGGGAAGACTTCGTCCTGGCGCGGCAGGAAAGCGCCGCCGGAGTCGACGAGGTAGATGCAGGGAAGGTTGTTCTGCAACGCAACTTCCTGCGCGCGCAGGTGCTTCTTCACCGTCATCGGGTAGTAGGTGCCGCCCTTGACCGTCGCGTCGTTGGCGACGATGACGCACTCGCGGCCCGACACACGGCCGATACCGGTGATGACGCCGGCGCCGGGGCACTCGTCGTCGTACAGGCCGTTGGCCGCCAGCGGGGACAGCTCGAGGAACGGGCTGCCCTGATCGAGCAGCGAGTCAACGCGATCTCGCGGCAGCAGTTTCCCTCTGCTCACGTGGCGCTCGCGAGAGCGCTCGTTGCCGCCCAGCGCTGCTTGCGCCAGTTTCTTCTTCAGTTCGTCCACCAGAACGGTGTGATCGGACCGGTAGCCCGATCCTTGCGTGATTCCACTGGGAGTCATCCCGCCGCCTTCGCCATGAGTTAATGCTCGATAACTGAAACTAGATTAACTATGATTAACTGAGTTGTCCAGAACACAAGCGAAGAAAGATCGAGAGAATGACCTCTGAGCAGGTAGCAGCTCCGACGCGACGCGATCAGATGAAGGCCGACCGTCGTCGTCAACTCTTGGACGCCGCCGCCCGGTTGATCGCCGAGCGCGGATTCGTGAGTGTGCGACTCGAAGACCTCGGCGCGGCCGTCGGCATCAGCGGCCCGGCCGTGTACCGGCATTTCCCCAACAAGGATGCCGTCCTCGTGGAACTTCTCGTCGGCATCAGCACACGACTGCACGAAGGCGGATCAGCGGCAGCAGAGGCAGCGGACTCACCGAGCGCTGCTCTCGACGCACTGGTGGAGTTCCACCTCGACTTCGCACTGGGCGAGCCAGACCTGATCCGTATCCAGGACCGCGACCTCGAAAGCCTGCCGGCCGACGCGCGTCGACAAGTACGCCAAACGCAGCGCAAGTACGTCGAGGTCTGGGTCGGTGTGCTCGAGCAACTCGATCCCCAACTCGACCAGGCGGATGCGCGCATCAAAGCGCACGCCACCTTCGGCCTGATCAACTCGACCCCTCACAGCGCCAACCCCGCTTCGCCGGCACGCGCACGCCGCGTCCTGCGGGATATGACACTCGCCGCACTGCGCACCCACTGAAACCGGACACGGCACAATCGGTGGCAGACTGGTTACACCAGCTAACAGATGAGGGTGCCGAACGTGGAAGACAGCAGTGGGGTCAGCCGGGCCGATTTCGCCGAACTGCGGACCGAGTTCTCCCGCTTCATGATGTTGTACCAATTCGGAATCTCCGAACTGATGACCAAGGTGAACATCCTCAAGGACGAGTTCACTCACATCAATCAGTACAGCCCCATCGAACACGTGACGTCACGAGTCAAGTCGCCGGACAGCATCCTACGTAAGGCTCAACGCCTGAACATCCCGCTCACGATCGACGACATCTCGAAGAACATCTTCGACATCGCCGGCGTGCGCATCACCTGCAGCTTCATTTCCGACACGTACCGCATCGCCGAGATGCTCACCAGCCAGACGGACCTTCGGGTGATCGAGCGCGAGGACTACATCGCCGATCCGAAACCCAACGGCTACAAGAGCCTGCACTTGATCGTCGAGGTCCCGGTTTTCATGAGTGACCGCGTCCGGCACGTTCCGATCGAACTCCAGATCCGCACCATCGCGATGGATTTCTGGGCGAGCCTCGAACACAAGATCTACTACAAGTACAACCGCGAGGTTCCCGTCGAACTCCTCGACGAACTCACCGAGGCTGCTGCCGCGGCACACCGCCTCGACGTCAAGATGGAACGCCTCAACGACGAGTTCGCGAAGATCAAAGCGCTTCCGCATCCTGACGACGAAATCCTCGAGCAGGATCTGCCTGCCCAGTTCCTCGAGGCGCTGCATCTGCAGCGACGGGCGCTCTGAATTTAGGCACCCCTCCCCTGAGCGAACGCGCCTTTCGGCGCACCTGAGGCGACGAGAGTGCCGTTCGCTCACAACTGGGGTCGGACAACTAGGGCAAACAAAAAGAATTGCGTTGGCTTGCTATTTCTTGCCAGTGACGGCGCTGTAGCCGATCGAGAGCACGGCCGCCGCGGCGATGCTGATGATCCAGCGGATCCAGTCGATTCCGCCCGTATCGCCCTTGTCAGAGATCGCTCCCCAGACCCAGTACCCGATAAGCGCTCCGGCGATACCCAGCACGACGGTCACGATCATGCCGTACTGCTGCTTACCTGGCAGTACGAGACGAGCCAGGATTCCGATGACTGCGCCGAAAATGATGGTTCCGATAATTTGCCCCATGACAGCCCCTCTCACACGTCGTGCATGCACGCGGACGGAAGATCACCGCTCAGGGAAACAATAACCACAGTCACACACAACTGTCGCTTGTTGACCGAATTGTTGTCCGAGATGCAACCTCGACGCGTTACACCCACGACATTCGCGAGTTATTATTTCGCAATCGAGCAGACCTACCGTTCTCGTCCATGCCCACTCCCGTAAAACTGCCGAACAGCGAGCTCGCGCGACTTGCCAACAAGCCTCCCTGGTACCGATCACTGTTCGTGCAATTGATCGCCGCTATCGTCATCGGTGTTCTCATCGGCTGGTTGTGGCCGGAATTTGGCGCGAACCTCAAACCCCTTGCCGACGGGTTCATCAAGCTGATCAAAATGCTGATCGCGCCGATCATCTTCTGCACCGTAGTGATCGGGATCGCCCACGTCGGCAATCTGAAAGCGGTGGGGCGCATCGGCGTCAAGGCTCTCATCTACTTCGAGGTCGTGACCACAAAACCGGCAGTGGCGAATCCCCCCCACCGCCAAGTTCCTGCTCAACATCATTCCTGTCTCGACAGTTTCGGCCTTCGCTGAGAACACACCGCTCCAGACCCTCTTCTTCGCCGCACTGTTCGGACACGTCGATCGTCTGAGCCATTTGTTCTTCATGATCGTCGGCTGGATCATGAGACTGGCGCCGTTGGGCGCTTTGAGTGCGATGGCATACATCGTCGGCCAGTACGGGATCGCTTCGCTCGGAAGTTACGGAAAGCTGATCGCCGCATGCTATCTCGCCGCCGTCCTGTTCATCCTCATCCTGGCCGCGATAGTCAGGTACTTCGCGGGCGTGAACCTGTGGAAGTTCGTCAAGTACATCAAGGACGAACTCTTCCTCGCTTTGGGAACGGCGTCGACCGAAGTAGTTCTGCCCCGAATCATGGTCAAGCTCACCAACGCCGGATGCTCGCGCACGACAACAGGATTGGTGGTGCCGACCGGCTACTCGTTCAATCTCGACGGCGCGACGCTGTACCTGTCGATCTGCATGCTGTTTCTGGCTCAGGCTCTCGGAGTGGACCTGACGCTCGGTGAACAGATCACTGCTGTCCTGGTACTGATGCTCACGTCCAAGGGAATGGCCGGGGTGCCGGGATCGTCATTCCTGGCACTGTCCGCCACCGTGGCCGCAATCGGTCACGGCGCAATTCCGGTCGCCGCCGTCGCTCTTCTACTGGGCGCCGATCGAATCATGGACTCGATGAGAGTCTCGGTGAACCTGCTCGGGAACTGTGTCGCAACCTTCGTGGTCGCCAATTGGGAGGGGCAGCTCGACAAGGAGCGCATGCGCCGAGTGCTCGACGGAGAAGACGTTCCACCGCTCGAGGAAGTCGATCCGATCACGGGGAAAACCGTTCCGGCACCCGAAACCGAAGGCATCCTGACCCGATAGGTAGGTGCCGGCTGCTGTTTGCACATCGGAGATCGGTGCTGAAGAGTCGCGGGGGCAGACTTCACTGGAAAATCCAGACCGACAGCTACAAAAGCAAATATTTGCAGATGGCGGCAACCTTGCCGTCAAGGGTCCGTTGAATCTACAAATATGGCACTTGCGCTGCACCGACTCCACTTTCACTGAAAAGCGACTTGCGACATCTAGATATTGCCAGGCGGTTGCCGCAGTGGCGATTCACAAATCAGCGAACGGGCGGCATTATATTTGCCGGAATTAAAAGGACTAAAGTCCGGTGTTCAACCGACGAATAGACCCGAGTGGGTAAAAATCAATCAGTTCTGAAAGCCTTATCTGCATGCATTTATGCCGTGCCAGCTGCACTTATGCTGATAGTTTCCCGCAATAAGCTGTTGCGGGATTGATCATATCGCCATCGGTTCAAATTGTCCGAATGGTCACCTATTGCTATCGTAACCTTTGCGAAGGACTGGACCCAATTGCCCAGCAAAGGAATACAGTGACCGCACCCATGCAGGATATTGAACACTTGTCCACTAATCGACTTTCGGTGGTTGTTCCGGTATTCAACGAAGAGAACGCGGTTTCCGGCTGCATCGAGCGTCTACTGACCCAGTCGGAAATCGATGAGATTCTGATTGTCGACAACAACTCGACGGACGGTACCGCATCGATCATCCAGGAGTTCGCCGAGAAGTACGACAAAGTCAGATATGTCTTCGAGGCCCGCCAAGGCGTCGTACACGCCCGGAACGCGGGCTTCGACGCCTCGACCGGCAACATCATCGGTCGTATCGACGCGGACACACGGGTACAACCGGGATGGGCAGATGCGGTCAAGAGTTTCTTCCAACGCAGCACCGCTCATTCAGCGGTTGCCGGACTCACCTACCTCTTCGAATCGCCGTTTGCTCGAATCCACCGCTACGCACTGGACAGGCAGGTGAAGCAGGGGAAGTTCGATTGCGAACGTCAAGTACTCGCTGTCGCCGGAGCGAACATGGCGATCAGAAAGAGCGCATGGCTGTCCGTCCGCGAGCAAGTCAGTGACCGGCCGGACATCCACGAAGATATCGACCTTTCACTGTGCCTTCGGGAGGAAGGGATGACGATCGGTCAGATCGCCGACATGCGAGCAGAAACGTCCGGTCGACGCGGTGAAACCCCTCCGTTGGAGTACCTGAAGTACAACCAAGCATCCGAATCGGTTCTGCACCTTCACAACATCATGAATTGGCGCCTCAAACTGACCATCTGGGGCGACTCGATGCTCCACGCGCTCGTGTGGCCCGTCTACCGCCTCTACAATTTCGAGCAGGAGCGCCTGGAGTTCAGGCGCTTGTTCGGCATGTCGAAAGGTCGAATCATGCCAGTTCACCAGTAGCCCATCGAGTTCCGCTCCTCACCACAGATTCGCAGCCACCGAATTTCACGACAGTTTCAACGCTGTGATTCGATCTTCGCTCGAGCGCAACAGCACCTTGTCCCCCGCCCACAGCTCCCGCGGCATCGCCCAGGGGGTGAACTCGTCGTCCCCGTCCCGCTCCACTTGAACCTCCCAACTCCGTTGGCCGGTCCTGACATCTGTTCCGTAGACATTGCCGTCGTCGACGACGACATCCCCGTGCCAGACGATCTCTCCGGCGCGCTCGGCGTTCGATCGCCACAGGACCTCACCGGTGAAGAGGTCCACGAACTGGACCTCGGGCTCGGAACCGGAACGAGTCACGGCGACCACGTTGCCGATCACCGCCAACGACTGCGCGGCATCGAACACCTCGCTGTTGGTCCATAGTTTCTCGCCAGATTTCCGGTCGAAACCACTGTGTCCCAATATAATCGGAGTCGATCCTCCCGCGGGATCATCTCGGCTGTACCGCCCCCCGAAATACGAGGACTCCGAGGGGAGTTCGTCCGTCCTGGCGAACTCGCGCCCGTGCGGATCGAGCGCGTACTCACTTGTCGGACGGCCATTGCCTTCGCAACCGCCATCCGACACCAAGGTCACGCCGTCAGACGATGTGTGCGCGGTCGAGCAGGTGGAGTAACCGTGCACCCAGCGCTGTTCGCCCGTCTTCAGATCGAATCCCAGAGACTCGTCGAGAGTGATCACACCCAGATCACCGTGAACTGACATCATACGATCGACGTATCCGTCTTCCCACGATCCACCGATGTCGAACGCCTTGGACCAGTTCGCTTCCGGATCGTCGACCGTTCCGCTGTGCACGCGAACGTCGTTGCTCTCGATATCACCTTCGAGCGCGAGGACTGTGTCACCCGAGACAACCGCAATGATCGGCGCCCACGGCGTCTTGATGTCTCGTCGCTCTCCAGTCTCGATGTCGAACAGCGAGTACGAACCACCGGATACGTACGGCCCGGAGAAACACAGCAACGAGTCGCCGAGCAAGGTTTCGGAACAACCACCGATGTCGACCGCCGACGTGCGCCAACGGACAGCGCCGTCCTCGGCGTCCAATCCGACCAATTCCGCGTCGTCCAACGAATACGCCTGACGATCAGGCATACCGATCATCGTGACCACAAGTGATCCGGCGTCGATGAATCCACCCATGTCCATGTTGAATTCGGTTCCCACGAGTGGGCTCCGAAATATCGCGAACTCGCGCCCGAGAATCTCGGAGGCCTCGACGCTCCATAGCGGCGACGAGATCGCTGTCGGTTCGGAACTCGTCGACGTGACCACCGTGGCGATGGCGGCAGTGACGGTGACTACGGCTACAGCGGCTGCGATCCGAAGGCGCGTCTTCGGGGAGAATCTGGTGGTCATCGAATCTCCAGGCCTTCGGTCGTCGCGAGAAACTCCAACTGCTCGAACGTCATCGGATCGTTCGGGATCGCAGCCGACGACGAAACCGAGACTTGGGTCCCATTCGGGCGGGTGACGACCACCGACCTGCTCGTTTCCTGCGTCGATTCTGCTTTCGAGCCGTCATTTGTCATGGGCACGGTCGCGTAGTGCCGTTCGTCTCGCTCGATCACGGATCCATCCGGTCGCGTCACCACCTCCAAGGGGTGCCCGTCGTAGGAAGGGTCGTATTTGTTGGGCTCCGTGGGGAGTGGTTGTCCGCCGGTAATTGTCATGTTGAGCGTCGCCTCGCTGTCTCCCGTCCGAGTGTGAAATCTCTGACATGCGGTGGACTTGTCATTCTCCGCGACCGTCAGGGTGCCCGGTCCGGCGTCCAGAATCGGAAAACCCGGAGGTACAGCGCGCCATCTGATCTCGAGTACGGCGTTGAGACGTTCGATTGTCGCGCGATCGAGTTCGGCCCCGTCGCCGGAATCTCGAGGGATTCCGTGGCACTCTGGCGAAAGCGGTGCAGTGCCCGGGGGAACAGGCGTCGTGATCAGCAGTTGTGGCATTGCGACAAGGGTTGCAAGTTCGTCGAGCGTCAGTGGCACCACGCCGGAACTCTCGGCGTCCCGACCTCCGTCGTTGTTCGTGTCGTTGACATACGCCTGAATCCGGGTCCCGTCGGCGCCGTACAACATTGCCGACCGATTAAGGGTGCGTACACCATTGGTTTCGGTCCACGTATCCTGCAGATCCACCACAGACTGATCGGCCAGCACCCGACGTTCGACGAGCGACCCCGCGACACACGATGGGATCGGATCAGAACTCGAGTGCAGCATCAGGCTGAGCGCGCCGATCTTCCCGTCCCGAATCAGCGTCCCGGACGCTGTGGTGGACGCCAACTCCTCGAGCGAGAATCCCTCGGGCAGCCCATCTGTGTTCGAAGGTGCAGAGATCGGCCCGAACTGCAGCGAATTACCCGGGCTGGCGAACTTCAGCTCGACATCTTTCGGGAGCGCCTGTTTGACCGCGTCGGACATCGCGGCTGCCTTGGCGCTCGAGAACCACGGAAAGCGCGGATCGTCGTACGTGTCAGAACCGTCCAGAATGTAGGAGAAGAACGTCTCCTCCTCTGGCGCTTCGACGCTCTCGCAACCCGGAATCGTGGTCGGGTACACCGCGCTCGGCGTGACGTACGAGAATTCAGGCACGTCCTCCGGCGCCATCTCGTCCGGTGTGGACGTCATGCTGATCGACGAAGACGCAGCTACCGAGATGTCATCGGACGGCGAGCTGCTCCACCGATCCACCAGCCCGGCAACGACTGTCCCGCCGGCGATCAGGGAGACGACCGTCAGCGCGAAGGTCCACTTCTCGGCCCGACTCGAATCGGTTTGCTCCTTCGACACGTACCCTCGCAGTCACCGTCACGGCTCGCCCCCGATGCGCGTCGCCTCTGGAAGTCCTGTCGCGATCACAGCGATTTTTGTTACCAACCGGATGGTTTCCTATCGCGCTCGCGCCGTATGAACACACAAGAACGGGGTGCCAGTTGCTGTGCAACCGGCACCCCGTTCTGACGACCTGAGTGCTTACACCCTCACAGGCACCTGATTCGGGTCTGGATCGGAATCCGGATCCTGCTCGATCGGAATTCGCCGAATCGCTTCACCCTCGATGTCGACGTTCGGCAGGATCTTGTCGAGCCACGCGGGCAACTTCCACGCCGAATCACCGAGGATCGACATGACCGCAGGAATCACGATCATGCGGATGATGAAGGCGTCGAAGAAGACTGCCGCCGCGAGGCCGAAGCCCATCATCTTGCTTGTCGTCTCCGAGGACAGCATGAATGCACCGAAGACGGAGATCATGATGATGGCCGCCGACGCGACCACGCGGGCGCCATGGGTGTAGCCGGAGATGATGGCGTCCTTGGCCGACAATCCGTGCACGTATTCCTCGCGCATTCTCGTCACGAGGAACACTTGATAGTCCATCGCCAACCCGAACACCACACCGATCATGAAGATCGGCAGGAACGAGATGATCGGTTGTGTGTGCTCGATCAGCCCGAAGTCGCCCTCCTGGAAAATGGCCACCGTGGCGCCGAAGGTCGCACAGACGGAGAACAGGAATCCGAGAGTTGCGGTCAGTGGCACCAGGATCGAGCGGAAGACGACCATCATGATGATGAACGCAAGCCCGACCACGACGATGAGATAAGGAATGAGCGCGGAACTGAGCTTCGACGACATGTCGGCAACGATCGCGGTTTGACCCGCTACACCGAGTTCTGCTCCTTCCGACTTCACCGTCGATCCGTAATCCCGGATCTGATTCATCAGCTCGTGGGTTTCGGGACCGCTCGGCGACATCTGTGGGGTGACCGCGATGAGCGCAGAGTTGGCGCCCGCCATCGGGTTTGCCGCGTCGGGTCCGTTTCCGACCCACATCAACTGATCCGGCGTTGCGACGTTGTCGAGGCCCTTGATGTGCGCGACAGTGCCTTCGGCAATCGCGGTGATGTCGGTTCCGTCCGGAGCGTCGAGCACGACGAACAATTCGCCGTTGACGCCTTCACCGAACCCACGCTGCAGCAGGGCAAGTGCCGGTCGCTCTTCGTCCTGAGTGAACGAGAGTCCGAGTTCGAGCTTCGTCATCGGAATAGCCGCGATCACCAGAAGCACCAGCGCAGCACCCGCGATCGGCCACGGGTACTTGGTGACTATCTTGGCCCAGCGATGCCCGTTGGATTCCATCGTCTCGGGCTCGTCACCGTGGCGCAGCCCGGGGATACGAGGCGAGAACGCGAACCGACCGAAGATACCCAGAACCGCTGGGATCAATGTGATTGCGCCGAGCACAGCGATGATGACGGCAACCGCTGCCGAGATTCCCATCTGCGTGATCATCGGAACCCCGACCACCGCCAGGGCTGCCAGCGCAACCACCACTGTCAGGCCTGCGAATACGACAGACGAACCGGCAGTACCTACTGCCCGCCCGGCTGCCGCTTCCCTGGTTCCGCCCAAGTTGAGCTCACTGCGGTAGCGCGACACGATGAACAACGCATAGTCGATCGAGACTGCGATGCCGATCATCGTGACGATTCCCGTGACGCCTTCGTTGATGTCGAAGAAGCCCGAGCCGAGTGTGACCGTCAGAGTGGCCAGCGCAATTCCCAGAATTGCAGTGAACAACGGAATGAAGGCCGCGATGAGTGCGCCGAACGCCACGATCATCACGATGAACGCCACCGCGAAGCCGAGCATCTCCGACAGGCCGCCCGCGGCCTGCACCTGCATCATCGAACCGGTTCCTTCGACTTGCAGACCACCGGAGCGGAATTTTGCCATCAAATCGAGGAACGCAGTCTTGTTGGCCTGCGTCTGATCCTCGATGCGAATCGACTGATTGAGCTGGATCAGCCCGACCTTGCCGTTGTCGCCGAGAACGGCTGACGCCACCGCTGGATTGGTCTCCGCGAGAGTGACCGGATTGACGATCTTCTCGGGATCGACGATGTCCGGCAACGTCTTCGCCTGCGCGATCAACTGGTCGATCTGATCGCTGTGTGCGGCAAGTCCGTCGTCTGCCGCGATGAGAATGCTGGTCGACGCCTGAGTTTGCTGCTCCGCTGCAGCTGCAAAGTTCTCGTTCATCAACTCGGTCGCACGCTGTGAATCGGTGCCCGGAAGATTGAATTCCTTGGAGAACGTCGGATTTGTGGCGCTGATAGCGCCCCCCACCACCGCGATCACGATAATCCACGCGGCCACCACAAGATACTTGTGGCGGAAAGCGAACTTCCCCAACCTGTAAAGATACGTAGCCAACGTAGGCCTCTCTCGCCGTGGACTGGTCTGTCCGAAGAACACGGGGTCTTTCGGTGCCAAGGTCATACGGTACGGACCGATCGGCCCGTTGGCACCCGGTATATCTGCGAAAACGGCATATCCGGCGCGCTCTCCTTCTCCTTTTCAGACCGCTCGGTACCGTGGACACGACACGGGCAGGCGCCTCATCAGAGCAGACGTCACGCAGTACGAAAGGCAATCCCATGAATCACGGCCAGGCCGTCGATCGCGATCACCTCCTTGCCGGCCAACGGCGACTCGACGCGCTCGGCCCACGATTGACGGGATCGCCTGCACACCACGCGGTGGTGGAAGAAGTCGCGAACGAACTGACCGAACTGGGCCTCGAAGTCCGGCGTGATTCACACACTTTCGAACGTTGGGATCTACCGGCGACATCTGACGGACTTCGCATCGAATTGCCGACGGGGCCGATCAACGTTTCGTCCGCATTCCCCTACTCCGGATTGACCGGACCACAGGGAATCTCCGCTCCTCTGGTCTACGTCAGCGCGCGACGCCCCAAATGGTCCGCGGCCAAAGGCGCGATCGCAGTGATCGAGGTCCCGCACATCGATCTTCCCCGCAAGCTCCTGGTCAGCGAGTGGGGTCCGATCGCCACCGACGAGACTCTTCGAAATCCGGTTCTCTCCGCAACTCTTCTGGGCCCGAAACTCGACAAGGCTCGCAAGGCCGGAGTGCTCGGAGTGATCGCAGTGTGGCGAGACATTGCTCCGGACAACGCGCTGGGACAATATCTTCCGTTCACGCAGCCGTACCACGACATCCCCGCCGTCTGGGTGGCCGGCGACGAGGGCAGGAAGGTTGTCGCTGCAGCGCGTTCCGGCCAGCGGGCGACTCTGGTTCTGGATGCAACTCTGCATCCAGGCACCCGGACCGACACCGTGTGGGCGGTATCTCCGGGGACATCACCGGAAGAGACAATTCTGCTCATCACTCACAGCGACGGAACCAACGGCGTCGAGGAGAACGGGCATCTGGGAATGTTGGCTTTGGCGCGGCACGCCGTCGCGCAGCCGCATCGACGGTCGTACGTTTTCGTCCTGACGACCGGCCACCTTCGAATTCCGGCGGTGTCCAAACACGGGCAGGCAACGTCTACCTGGCTCGAAGCGCACCCCGAGATGTGGAAGGGCGAAGCCGGTCAGGCGCGAGCAGTGGCCGGGATCGCGATCGAACACCTCGGTGCACTGGGCGACACCGAAGACACCTCGACCGGCAGCTATGCCTTGGAGACCAGTCCGGAGCCGGAACTGCTTTACGCAACAAGTCGGGAAGTACACGACATCGTTGCACCACTGTGGCGCGACATCGGAGCGGGCGATCGCCGAATCGTGGCGCCAGGACCGGTCATTCACTTCGGTGAGGGTGAACCACTGTTCGAGCGGAAGATACCGGCAGTCGCCTTGGTGACGGCGCCGCAGTACCTACTCGCTCTGCGGGATGCCGGCGCCGTCACGCACGTCGATCTCGACGCGATGGTCAAGCAGGTCGAAAGCTTCCGCGATCTGCTCGACGCGTTCGACGCAACAGACACCGCGGCTTTCGGCCCGGTGGTCTCGCGCTCGGTGTTCGCGAAGTTCTCGGCACTACTTCAGTTGATGCAGATTTTGTCGAAAGCCAAGAAATAGCGCTGTGCGCCTTTATTAACCGCCCGCGGTTAATAAAGGCGCACAGCAGGTGTCCTACTTGTCGTGAATGATCACGCCACGGATGTTCTTGCCGTCACGCAGATCCTGGTAGCCCTGGTTGACGTCTTCAAGGCTGTAGGTATTGGTGATCAGTTCGTCGAGCTTGAGCTGACCGGCATCGTAGAGACGGAGCAGACGCACGATGTCGTACTGCGGATTCATGGATCCGAACAGCGTGCCCTTGATCGTCTTCTGATTCAGCGTCAGATCGGTTCCCGACACGTGAACGGTCAGCTTGGCCGGATCGGCGAGACCTGTGATCACCACGGTGCCGCCCTTGCCGATCACTGCAGTCGCTGCACTGACCACGTCCTCGTCGACGGTGCCGACAAGGATGAGCGCGGCGTCGGCGCCCTGTCCCCAGGTCAGCTCGTTTACCTTGGCAGCAGCGCTCTCGGCATCCGCAAAGGCATGCGTGGCACCGAACTTGAGTGCGGTCTCACGCTTGAGCGCAACCGGGTCGACCACCACGACGTACTTGCAGCCGGCCGAAACGGCGCCCTGAACGGCGTTGATGCCGAGGCCACCGATGCCGTAGATCACCGCGGTGTCACCGGCGCGGAGGTTACCGGCGTTGACGGCCGTTCCCCAACCCGACGGCACGCCGCAGCCGACCACCACTGCTGTCTCCAACGGAAGCCAGTCGTCGATCTTGACTACCGAGTGCTGAGAAATGGTGGCGCGCTCGGAGAACGTTCCCAACATGCACATTCCGCCGAAATCCATTCCGTTGCCGTGGAAACGGAAGGACCCGTCCGTCATGGAACCTTCGAGGATGGTGGCACCCATGTCGCAGAGGTTCTGGCGACCGGTCGAGCAGTAGCGACAGGTGCCGCAGTTGGGAATGAAGCTGCACACGACGTGATCGCCCGGCTTGACCTTCGTGACGCCGGGTCCGACCTCTTCGATGATGCCCGAGCCTTCATGTCCGCCGACGATCGGGTAACGCGGCGGGAGATCACCGTCGGTCAGGTGCAGATCCGAATGGCACAGTCCGGCAGCGGTGTACTTGATCAGTACCTCACCCACGCCCGGGCCGTCGAGGTCGAGTTCCATGATCTCGAAAGGCTTTCCGGGCTCGAGCAGTACAGCAGCTTTGGTCTTCACTGGTGATCTCCTTGATTGTCGGACGAGAGAATGAGCGATGGGGTCGATCAGAGGGCGATGTTGACGGCCTTGGTCTGGGTGTAGAGATCGATGGCGGAAGCGCCGAGTTCGCGGCCCCAACCCGACTGCTTGTATCCACCGAAGGGCATTGCGGTGTCGAATCCGTTGTACTGATTGATCCACACCGAGCCGGCCTTCAGACGCTTTGCCGTGCGGTGAGCCTTGGAGATGTCCCGGGTCCAGATGCCGGCGGCAAGGCCGTAGATGGAATCGTTTGCGGCAGTGATCGGTCCGTCGTCCGCGTTGAACGGCAGCGCCGCCACGACGGGTCCGAAGATCTCCTCCTGAACGATGGAGAATTCGGGCTTGACGTCGACGAAGACGGTGGGCTCGACGAAGTAGCCCTGATCGCCCCAGCGGTTACCGCCGGTGAGTGCGCGTGCGCCGTCGGCGATTCCCTCACGCAGGTAGCCGGTCACCTTGTCGAACTGCTCCTGCGAGACCAGCGGTCCGAGCTGGGTGGTGGGATCGAGACCGGGTCCGATCTTGACCTGGCTCGCTGCGTGGGCGACAGCCTCGGTGAACTTCTCGAAGATGGTGTCCTCGACGTACAGGCGTGTGCCCGCAACGCAGCACTGTCCATGGTTGAACAGCCAGGCGTTGAGCGAACCCTCCACCGCGGAATCGAAATCCGCGTCGGCGAACACGATGTTGGGGCTCTTCCCACCGAGTTCGAGCGTGACCTTCTTCAGATTGCCCTTGGCGGCGTCCACGATCTTCTTGCCCACCTCGGTGGAACCGGTGAACGCGACCTTGTCCACGTCGTCGTGGCCGGACAGTGCAGCGCCAGCATCGCCGAAGCCGGGAACGATGTTGACGACGCCCGGCGGGAAGCCGGCTTCTTCGAAGACCTCTGCGAGAAGGAGCGCGGTGAGCGGGGTCTGCTCGGCGGGCTTGAGGATCACCGTGTTGCCGGCAGCGAGAGCGGGTGCGAGTTTCCACGACGACATCAGCAGCGGGAAGTTCCACGGCACGATCAGTCCGCAGACGCCGATTGCCTCACGGAGTGTGTAGGCATGGAACTCGCCTCCCGGAGAGAAGGGCATCGACACGTTGACGGTGCTGCCTTCGATCTTGGTGGCCCAGCCTGCGTAGTAGCGGAAAACGTCTGCGGCCCAAGCAACGTCGACGGCAGTGGCGATGGCAACGGACTTGCCGTTGTCGAGAGCTTCGAGCTGGCCGAATTCTTCGGCGCGGGCGGTGAGAATGTCGCCGACACGCCAGATCATCCGCTCGCGCTCGTTTGCCTTCATACGTGACCAGGGGCCGTCTTCGAAGGCTGTGCGAGCGGCGCGCACCGCGCGGTCGATGTCTTCGGCTTGCCCGTGCGCCACGTCTGCGAGCTTCTGTCCGTCAGCTGGGTTGTACGTCGCGAAGGTCTGCCCCGAAGCGGCGTCGACGAATTCGCCGCCGATGTAGAGCTTCTTCGGTCCGTTCAGGAATCCCTGTACCGCGGAACTGATGGTGTGTTCGGCTACTGCCGTCATCGGAAACTCCCCTGAAGTAGTGAGGTGCGAATGTGATGCACGCCATACTTCCGCGCTTCCAGGGGTGCTAACTGTCCGAACTTTGTACAACTGGAATCGGACAGAAAATTACACAGTGATGTCGAGAGCCCGCATGCGTGTGTAGAGGGTGCTTCGGCTGATTCCGAGCTGTGCCGATGCGTGAACCTTGTTGCCGCCGCAGTCTTTCAACGCTCCGATGATCGCCTGACGCTCGGCCTTCTCCCGCCCGGCCAACCGCGACACCTTGGTGGTGGTGCGATAGTCCTCGGGCAGATCTGTGACGTCGATGCGATTGCTCGAGCGATCGTCCGAGGCGTGATGGAGTACGACGCGCAATTCGGCCAGATTGCCCGGCCAACTGGCCGCCGCGAGCGCTTCGGCGGCGCTGGCGGTCAACCTCAGTTCGGGCGAGATCCCCTCCAACATCGCCTGCGCCAACTCGGCGATCTCGGCTTGTCGCTCGCGCAGTGGGCTGATGGCAATTCTGGAGGCACAACGCGAGATGAGCGACGCGATTGCCGGCGGTAGATCCGCGACCGCGCCGCTGGTCAGTACGATCCTCGGCCCCTCGGCGCTGGCATCGATCAGGTCTGCAACAAGCGGCAACACCGAGTCCGGAAGGAGTTGGACCTGTTCGATCACCACGACGCCCGAACGCTTACGAGCGGCTCGCACGAGATCGGTGACCCATTGCTCACGGCCGTCGAACGCGATTCGCGTGGCATCGAGCCAACTCGCATCAACGCTGCCGACGACGTCTGATGCTGCCGAGGTTCGGCCGGAACCCGCTTCACCCGAGATCGCCACGGCGGTAGAACCCGCCCGCGCTCGCAACAGGTCTCGGCGCAGACGCTCGCCCGGAGACGGTGCACGCTCGTGAGTTCGGCGGATCGGTGCCCGTTCCCGCTGGAGCGGTTCGACCAGGAAGAGCGCACCGCCGTCGGCGCCGGAAATCCGGTCGGCTTGAACTCGCGCCAGCGCACCGGACGCCAATTCGACTGTCACCAATCGTGATTGGTCCGGGTTGAGGTCGGCAATCAAGGAACGCAGCGATACGTGGTCGGCGGTGTCGAGCAGATCCAAGGCGGTTCGGTTGCTCAGCAGGATGTCGTCACCGATGGCCGCGACGGCAATGTGGCGTTGATGTGACACTCGCTGAAACGCGTCGACCAACCGCTGCTCCGACGCTTTGGAGCCTTCGAGCAGCCGTTTCTCGATGTCTGCTGCCGCACGCGCAAGGAAGGGCGCGAACAGTGGGTTAGCCTGCGAGACAACGCCGGTCATGTCGAGAATGCCTTCGACGCGACGTGTGACGGGATGCAGGATCGGCTGGCCGTAGCAACTCAATCCCTTGAGGCTGTCGAGAAAATGCTCGTCACCGTGGATCACGACACTTCGTCCGACCTCGAGCGGCGTACCGAGCGCATTGGTGCCGGCGTGCTCTTCACCGAAGCGTGAACCGTTGACAACACCCAACCGCTCGATCGTCCGCTCGACGCGGCTGTCGGAGTACACCGAGGCCACCACTCGGCAATCCCGATCGGCCAGCAGCACACAGAACCCGGTGCCCGCGATCTGTTGCGACACCTCGTCGAGCACGGGTGCGGCGGCCCGGAGTAGACGAGACTCGCCGTCCTGCTCCTCGGTGTCCACGGCGATTGCCGACGACGGATCGAGGCCACTGAGTCGAGAGCGCTTCCAGGAGAGCGCGATCTCGGGGCGTACCGGCTCACGCTCCCCTGGGTTCGCGGACATACTCTCAGGCCTGACCGATCAGTTCGATCGCCTGTTCTCGCATTGCGATCTTGCGAACCTTGCCCGTGACTGTCATCGGGAACTCGTCCACGACATGGACGTACCGTGGAATCTTGTAGTGCGCGAGTTTGCCGGCGCAGAAGGCACGGACCGAATCGGCGTCGAGATCGTCTGCACCTTCGCGCATCTGGACCCACACCATCAATTCCTCGCCGTACTTTGCGTCTGGCACACCGATGACCTGGGCGTCGAGAATGTCGGGGTGGGTGTAGAGGAACTCCTCGATCTCACGCGGATAGACGTTCTCACCACCGCGAATGACCATGTCCTTGATGCGTCCGGTGATGGCGACGTACCCCGCCTCGTCCATGACTCCGATGTCTCCGGTGTGCATCCACCTGGCAGCGTCGATCGCCTCGGCAGTCTTCTCCGGGTTCTCCCAGTAGCCGAGCATGACCGAGTAACCACGCGTGCACAGCTCACCAGGTTCGCCGCGCGGCACCGTCAATCCTGTTGCCGGATCGACGATCTTGATCTCGAGGTGCGGCCCCACCCGCCCGACCGTTTCGGTGCGTTGCGCGATCGAATCGTCGGAGCGAGTCTGCAGCGACACCGGCGACGTCTCCGTCATGCCGTAGCAGATGGACACCTCTGCCATGCCCATCCGATCGATGACCTGCTTCATCACCTCTACCGGGCAGGGCGAACCAGCCATGATGCCGGTACGAAGGCTCGACAGATCGAAGCTCTCGAAGTCCGGCAAAGCCAACTCTGCGATGAACATCGTCGGAACGCCGTAGAGAGATGTGCACTTTTCGGCCTGGACGGCTTCGAGCGAAGCGCGCGGATCGAATGCCGGGCCCGGAATGACCATGGCAGCACCGTGACTGGTGCACGCAAGATTGCCCATCACCATGCCGAAGCAGTGGTAGAACGGCACCGGGATGCACACCCGATCGATTTCGCTGTAGTGGCACAACTCGCCGACGAAGAAGCCGTTGTTGAGAATGTTGTGGTGGCTGAGCGTCGCACCCTTCGGGAAACCGGTAGTGCCCGAGGTGTATTGGATGTTGATCGCATCGTCCGCCGACAGCGCAGCCTGGGCAGCTGCAAGCGGAGCCGGATCGCTTGCCTGCGCCGCCAACCCGTCTGCAAGCACGGCGTCCCACTCGGGTGAGCCGAGCAAAAGCACCGAAGTCAGATCCGGGCACTGCGGCCGCACTGTCTCGATCATCGACGCGTAGTCCGAGGTCTTGAAGCTGGCCGCCGACACCAGGGTCGAGATTCCGGCCTGCTCGAGCACGTACTGCAACTCGTGCGAGCGGTATGCCGGGTTGATGTTGACCAGGATCGCCCCGATCTTTGCCGTCGCGTACTGCGTGAACGTCCATTCCGGGCAGTTGGGAGCCCAGATCCCCACCCGATCACCCTTCCCCACACCACGGGAAAGGAGTCCGGCAGCGAGCCCGTTCACCTGTTCGGCGAACTCTCGGTACGTCCATCGTCGACCGCTGGCATGGTCGATCAACGCATCACGGTCACCGTGCGCGGCAACCGTGCGATCCAGGTTGTCTCCGATGGTGTCGCCCAGCATCGGACCGTCCCATACTCCGGACGTATAGCTGGGCAGCGGCGTACTCATGTGTTCTGTCCTCTCCGGTTACCTGTTCAGGCACCTATGAGAGGGGCCGCATCGGCGGACCCTCTCATCTACGAATTTACTCGATTCGGTGTGATGCACGACATACTTCCCGGTGCAGGGTGTCCGTAACTGTTCGAAGTCCGGACACCCCACCCGACTACTGTGCGCCTTTATCAACCGCCGGCGGTTAATAAAGGCGCACAGTGGTTACAGCGCGTGGTCCTTGGTCTCGACGAGCGCCCAGGTGCAGACAAGACTCACCACACCGAGGATTGCCAGCATGATTCCGATGGCCATGCTCCCGTAGGCCGAGGCCAGCGGTGCGGCGATCAGCGGCGGCACTGCGCCGCCGAGCACTCCGGCGAGGTTGTAGCCGAGGCCGGCACCGGTGTAGCGGTAGCGGGTCTGGAACATTTCCGGAAGCAGCGCACCGCAGGGGCCGTACGCGATTCCGAAGATCATCAGCGTGCCGAACATTCCGAGGATGAACGCGATCGGTGTTCCGGTGTCCAGGAGCGGGAACAGAACGAGCGCCCACACCACAGCCAGACCACAAGAGATCATGATGACCTTGCGACGCCCGATGCGGTCCGAGTACAAGGCGGAAACGATGATCGCCGCACCGAAGACGAAGGCCGACGCGATACCGACCGACAGAACGAACGGACGAGAGAAGCCGAGGGTCTTGGTTCCGTAGCTCGTGAGGAACGCCGTGCCCATGTAGAAGAACGC
This sequence comes from Rhodococcus sp. KBW08, assembly GCF_003852455.1. Lineage (NCBI taxonomy): Bacteria > Bacillati > Actinomycetota > Actinomycetes > Mycobacteriales > Nocardiaceae > Rhodococcus > Rhodococcus sp. KBW08. The sequence continues at coordinate 15,713 of NZ_QAJJ01000026.1, read as the reverse complement.
GAACAGGCAAGCGAGGGCGCCGGCCGAGAGCAAGATTTCCTTGGTCTGGAATCGCCAGGCATCCAGGAACGGGAGGGTGCGCGGTGCTTCGTTCTTCTGCTCGGCGACGCGCTCTGCCTGCTCCGCCTTGAAGACCGGGGTCTCCTCGATAGCGAGTCGCATGTAGAGGCCGATGCCGACCAACACGATGGAGAACAGGAACGGGATACGCCAGCCGTAGTCGAGGAAGGCCTGATTGGTATCGCCGAGAACAGCGCCGGTAATGAGGAAGGTACTGCTCGAGAGAACGAAAGCGATTGCGGGGCCGAGCTGCGGGAACATCGCATACAGACCACGTTTGCCCGGTGGGGCGTATTCCGCGGTGAGCAGGGTTGCGCCCGCCCATTCGCCACCGACCGCGAAGCCTTGGCCGAATCGCAAGAGCACCAGGATGATCGGAGCCGCAACACCGATGGTTGCCGCACCGGGCAGCAAGCCGATCAGGAGCGTCGAGATACCCATGAGCAGGAGCGTCGAGATCAGGGTCTTCTTGCGACCGATGCGATCACCGAAGTGTCCGAACAGCATTGCGCCGACGGGCCGCGCGATGAATGCGACTGCGAAGGTCGCAAACGATGCGACGGTTCCCGCGGTGGCACCGAGCGCGGGGAAGAATACCGTCGGAAAGACAAGTGCCGCAGCGGTTCCGTAGATGAAGAAGTCGTAGAACTCGATGGTCGTGCCGATGCAGCTCGCGATCGCGACGCGCCGCACACTGGTGGTGTTCTGCGGGGGTTGCGTCGCACCTGCGGCACTCGCACCCCCGGCGCCGGCGGCACTGGTGCCGCCCGTGGGAGAGACTGTGGTCACTCGATTCCTCCGTGGTCCCGTGGTGTCGCCCTGTGGGCATCACCGTCGATAAGAGGAAAGGTAGTGATGTGGCTCACCCCCGCACTACCCCCGAAAGGGGGTGAAAGTGATCTGAGTCGCGACTTGTATGCAATGGTAACGAGTTTCACGGCCGCTGACATGCCACAGGCCGTCCGATTCGTTCTCACGAATCGGACGGCCCATTGTGAACGGCGTCAGGGTAGAACGCTACGGATCAAGCCTTACCGGCAGCCCCGAACAGCTCCTGACGGATCTCCCCCCACACCGTGGCATAGGAGTCGATGATCGGTTCCGAAATCCACTTGGACTCCCCCGCTTGAACTTTCGCGAGAGCGTCCGAGAAGAGATCCTGGTAGCGAGACAACCGCGGAACGAAAGCCGACAGATCGTCGAACAGGTTTGCCGCCCGGCGATCCAGCTCTGCAAGGGAATCCGCGTCTGCGCCGTCGACGAGTGCGACGAACTCGGCGTCCAAGGGAAGGAACGCCTCGTACACCTCACCGATGGAGTCCTCGTCGATCGAGACCCGCTCAGCGTCCAACTGATCTTCGAGTTCTGACAAGCCCTTCTCGGTCAGGCTGATGGCGTCGTCCGATTCGACCGCTTTGCCCTGCTCGACAAGTGCGTCGTACGCAGCTTGACCGGACGATGCGCTGACGCCCAAGTGCTCGGCCAGGACCACCGCTCCGACCCGCTCCTTGAGACGTACTGCTTGAAGCAGCGCCAATTCGTCCACGTTGCCAGCGAAGGCCATCGATTTCTCCTACTCACGTGCCGCCTCTGCGGCTCCAGCATGTCAGCGGACACCCACCGGTTTCCGCAGCCCGACAAAGGGCTCGACAGAATCAGATCACACGCTGATCGATCGTTGTGAAGTCACTGCGACAAGCCGCCTATCAGGCAACGGAATCGACCTGATCGGGGATCACGCTGCCGTCCGCACGAGTCACGGCGCCTTTGGCCCCGGCCGCGTCGGTGTAGGCCTCGGTCGAGCAGTGATAGGGAGCATCCGCCTGTGCTTTCGGTTCGATGAACATGGGGTTGACCAGCCATTTCCCGTCACTGTTGTCGTAGGCGTTGCACATCAGTTCGGGATTGTTCCGGTTGATCACCAGACGCGCACCGGTCGCATCTCCGAGAAAAGTCACGTCGGTGACGGAATCACCGGCAGCAAACACCTGACGCCGATCGGCAGGCAACTGCTCGAACGCCGTAAGCCCTTGGACCCCGAAGACAACCTCGTTGACCTGGCACCGCTTGCCGTCGATGTACGGAATGACCGAGTCGTCACCGTCCGCAACGCCACCACATCCACGCAGGCGCCCGGACAGAACCCCGCCCTCGACGATGGGACGCACGCCCATCACGTGATCGGCGCCCAATCCCAGCTGTTCCGCCCAGACTCGAACAACTGGTTCAGCCGAGGCGGAGATGATCCGCACGTCGAACCCATGAGCGCCGAGAGACTTCACCAAATCTTCGATCTGCGCGTAGTAGCGCACCGAGCCGTCGACCTCCGTGGTACCGACGGTCTGATCGGATCCTTCTGCAGCAGCGAGATTCTCGGCTCGCGCTGCGCGCGCGTACTCGGTGACCTCATCCTCGGTGTGCCCCGCCATCAACTGCACGGCCCACGCATACGCGGCCTTGGTCCGGCGGTGATCGTAGCCGTCGAATGCGGCCTGACCGTCGCGCGTCTTCTCCTCGAGCACCGCAACGATCTCGTCCGCGCAGTCGACGTCGGTGCTGGTTGCCAGGGGTTGACCCGGGGCGGTCTCCGAGCCACACGCGGCGGAAAGGGCGGCAGCGCCTGCTGGAGTCATGAAGCGACTGGTGGTTACCCAGTCGCCCCCGGCGGGCTGTAACACCTTGTTGTTCTTGATCATCCAGAATGCAGTGGCGCTTCCGATGTCGTTCTTGACAACTGTGTTGTCCCAGTCGAAGAGCGCCAACGGAGCACCGCCATCGACATCACCCGCAGCTCCACACGTTCCGAACTCCGTCATCATGGCATCCAACCTCACACGGTTGTCGCCGTACCACGCCAGACTGGGATCCAACGCCGAGCAGGATGAATCACTCTGCGCCGCATCCTCTTTCGTGGCACTCTCGGCCGAACTACATGCAGTTGCACTCAACAGGACACTACCTACGGCCAACGCGCACAGGGCGCGGGCATGCAGCGAACGGAACATCGATTCCCTCATTTTCGTCGTGATTCGGGTACGACGGCATACCCGAGTGTCGATCGACCCGGGTATGCCGTGCAGCTGTCAACTAATCGAGCGTCAACACTTCGCCCGACGCAACGGCGTCGGCGCGAGAGGTGTCCTTGAGGTCGACACCGGAGCGGCCCAATTGGCGCGCTCCCGCCACCAGCCCAAGGACAACACGAGCAGCCTGCTCGTATCCGAGACCCTCCGGTGGGTGGACATTGGAAATGCAGTTTCGATCCGCGTCGGTGCGACCGACGCGCGGGAGGTGAGTCAGATAGATACCGACGCTGTCCGCAACGGAGAGCCCTGGACGTTCGCCGATCAGGACGATCGCCGTCTGCACTCCCATCGCTGCGGCGATGTGATCGCCCAGCGCCACACGGGCGTTGGTAGCAATCACGGGCGGCGCGATGGAGTACCGCTCCCCCAACAGCGTGACCAACGCGGACAGGAGTTGCTCGCCGTGGTCCATCAGTGCTCGCGGGGAGAGTCCGTCGGCGAGGATGAACCCGATTTCCTTGTCGGAGCTCGAGATCGCGCTCAGGTCCGCGGGCCGGCGCCCTAGGTCGGGCCTCCGGAGATACTCGCTGCGGGTGGAGACGCTGCTCGCGACCACCACCGGAGCCCCGATACCCACCCCTTCGACCCGACTGGCGAGAGTCTCGGAATCGAGAGGCTCGTGGACCGCGTCGCGAGCTGCGGCGTGCGCCGCCTTGAATTCGAGAACCCGCTTGGTGGGCAACGAATCACCGGCGCGGCCCAACCCGATGCGCGATTGTGTGGTCTTGCGCAGTGGACCCCAGAAATCGAGGATCGGTGCCTGATCTTCTGTCATGAGTTCACCGTCAGAGCCCGCAGCGGCGACATCTCGGCATCGATCGGAAGAACCCGACCGTTTGCGTCGGTCATCCCCAAATTATGGAGCCAGGTCTCGAACTCCGGGGCAGGCTGCAAGCCGAGAACCTTACGCACGTACAGCGCGTCGTGGAACGCCAGACTTTGATAGCCGAGCATCACGTCGTCGGCGCCGGGCACCGCGATCACGAACGCCGCGCCGGCGACGCCCAGCAAGGTGAGCAGGTTGTCCATGTCGTCTTGATCGGCTTCGGCGTGGTTGGTGTAGCAGACGTCCACTCCCATCGGCAGCCCGAGGAGTTTTCCGCAGAAGTGATCTTCCAAGCCCGCGCGAATGATCTGCTTGCCGTCGTAGAGATACTCGGGACCGATGAAGCCGACCACGGTGTTGACCAGCAACGGTTCGAGATCACGTGCCACGGCGTATGCCCGTGTTTCGAGCGTCTGCTGATCGACCGGGGCTCCGCCGGTGCCGTAGTGGGCACCTGAACTGAGGGCGGATCCCTGCCCCGTCTCGAGGTACATGACGTTGTTGCCGACCGTCCCGCGGTTCAAGGAGCGCCCGGCCTCGTTGCCCTCACGCAGGAGCGGAATATTCACTCCGAAACCGGAATTGGCGCCTTCGGTACCGGCAATCGATTGGAAGACCAGATCGACCGGCACCCCCGATTCGATCAGTCCGATCGTGGTGGTCACGTGCGAGAGCACGCACGACTGAGTCGGGATCTCGAATCTCTGACGGATGTCGTCGAGCAGGTGGAGCAGATCCGAGGTGGCCTGGGGCGAGTCCGTCGCGGGGTTGATACCGATGACGGCGTCGCCACATCCCATCAGGAGACCGTCGAGCGTTGCCGCCGCAATGCCGCGTGGATCGTCCGTCGGGTGATTCGGCTGGAGTCGAGTGCTCAGCCGTCCAGGTAGCCCGATGGTCGTGCGGAACCCCGCGGTGACCGTGATGGCCTTCGCGACGGCGATCAGGTCCTGATTGCGCATGATCTTGCTGACCGCGGCAACCATTTCCGGGGTGAGTCCTGGACTCACGGCGGACAAGCGTGCGGAAGCTTCCGGCGCCGACGCAGTCTCGAGCAGCCAGTCCCGCAGTCCGCCAACCGTCAGGTGGGCCACCGGTGCAAAGGCGAGGCGATCGTGGCTGTCGATGATGAGCCGAGTTACCTCGTCGTCCTCGTACGGAACCAACAGATCTTCGAGGAATACGGTCAGCGGAAGGTCAGCCAGAACCCATTGGGCAGCAGCACGTTCGGCGTCGGAGCTTGCCGCGCATCCGGCGAGCTCGTCGCCCGAGCGCAGCGGTGTCGCTTTTGCCATCAGATCGACGAGACCGTCGAACGAGTAGTTGGTTCCGGATACCTGCTGGTGATACTTGGCCATCCCGCGACTCATCCCAATTCTTCTTCCGCCTGTGCAAGTACAGCAAACTCCTCGTCCGGCGAGTTGGCAACAAGGTGGTGGCGACTGTAGAGACCGAAGTACGCCATGAGGACTCCGAAGGCAACCAAGGTCAACAGTGCTGCAACGGGATCGACCAGGAAGGTGGCCACCACCGATACTGCCGCGATCACGAGCGCAAACGAGGTGGTGGCGATACCACCGGGCGTACGGTACGGGCGCGGCATGTTCGGCTCGCGCTTACGAAGGACGATGTGACTCACCATCATCAGGACGTAGCTCACTGCCGCGCCGAACACGGCCATGTTGAGCAACATGGCACCTTCACCGGTGAGTGAGAGCGCGAAGCCGATGATTCCGGGAACGACGAGAGCGAGAGTGGGTGCCTTGCGCTTGTTGGTCACCGACAGGTTTTTCGGCAGGTAACCGGCGCGGGAGAGCGCAAACGTCTGACGGGAGTACGCGTACATGATCGAGAAGAAGCTCGCGACCAGACCGGCGAGGCCGATGTAGTTGACGGCCTTCGCCGCTCCGCTGTCCCCCAGTGCCTCGACGAGCGGATTTCCGGAGGTCGACAGGGCGTCGGCGCCGAGCGCACCGGTGGCGAGGAAGAGAACCGTTGCGCCTGTGACGATCAGGATCAACATGCTGATGATGATGCCGCGGGGTACGTTCTTCTCCGGCTCACGCGCTTCCTCGGCGGCCAGTGGCACACCCTCGACAGCAAGGAAGAACCAGATCGCGAAGGGCACGGCGGCCCAGATTCCGAGCAGACCGAACGGCAGGAACGACGAAGATCCGACCGCGCTGGTGTCGACGGCGATATCGGTGAGGTTGGACGAATCGAAAAGGCCGACAGCCGAAACCGCGAACACGACCAGGCCGACGAGTGCAATGGCGGTGATGATGAACATCGCCTTGAGTGCCTCACCGGCGCCGGTGAGGTGAATGCCGATGAAGATCGCGTACACCGCGAGGTACACCCACCACCCGTCGGTGATCCCGAACAGGTTCAGGGATTCGACGTATGCACCGATGAAGGTCGCGATCGCCGCGGGCGCGATCGAGTACTCGATGAGAATTGCTGTGCCGGTGGCAAATCCGCCCCAGGGCCCCATGGCCCGTCTGGCGAAGGTGTATCCGCCACCCGCGGCCGGAAGCGCCGACGACATCTCGGCCATACCGAGCACCATCGCCAGGTACATACCCGCGATGACAACCGCCGCGATGAGAAGGCCACCGAAACCACCTTCGGCCAGACCGTTGTTCCAGCCGGCGTAGTCGCCGGAAATCACATAGCTGACGCCCAACCCCGCAAGCAGCACCCACCCTGCTGTTCCCTTTCGGAGTGTTCGTTTCTCCAGATACGAATTGTCTTCCGCATGGAAGTCTGCGCCGTCGTGGTGTGCACCCGCGGCACCGGCGTTTTTGCCGGTTGCGTGGTCGGAAAGAGACATGTCCATCCTCTGAATCGGTCAAGAATGAGACGACGCACGGTGGATGCGTCGCGTGAAATGAACGGTATGTGGGCGATGTGCGGAGAAGGTCGCCTGGAGATGACCGTGCTGTTAACTGGCTGTCATGTGCGCGGCCCCGAGTCTGTTCAGATCTTCTTCAGGCGGCCGTTCTCAGGATCGGGCGGCCGTGCCCGGCACCGGGCAGGCATCGACGGCCTCGGCGACCACCTGGGGAACCGTCGGAGGCAAAGGTCGCACGCCCGCTTCCCAGTCAGCGCCTACGAGAATGCTCGACGCGCCGAGTGCTTCGTTTTCGTCCGGTGTGAATGCCCTTGCTCGACTGAGGAATCTGAATCCCTCAGGAGACTCCAGGCTGAATCCACTACCGCGGCCGGGCACGACGTCCAGCACCAACTGGGTGTGCTTCCAGGCTTCGAACTGTGATCCGGAAATCCAGACCTGGACTGCGTCGGTTCCGGTGGGAAGGTCTTCGGGAATCTCCCCGACAGCAAGTCGGAGATCGACGATTCCGAGTAGTACGTCGCGGTCCCCGACGATGAATTCGCCTGAGGGATAACACATCGGGGCCGAGCCGTCGCAGCATCCGCCGGATTGATGCATCATCAGTTCGCCGTGAGTCCCGCTGAGGCGGCGCAGGAGGTCAGCCGCCCCAGCGGTGGTCACCAACCGGGGTGGAACGGCGCCGGTATCGGGTGTGTCCGTGGCGCTCATTCCAACCTCCGTGTGTTTGTGCAGGTTTCGCGTGTTGCAGTCGTGCTCACCGGCACCCGCAGCGAGGGGCTCACGGGTGCCGGTGGGTCGATCAGAAGAAGCCCTGAGCCTTCTGGGCGTAGCTGACCAGGAGGTTCTTGGTCTGCTGGTAGTGCGAGAGCATCATCAGGTGGTTCTCGCGGCCGATGCCGGACTGCTTGTATCCACCGAAAGCGGCGTGTGCCGGGTACTGGTGGTACGTGTTGGTCCAGACGCGACCGGCCTGGATGTCGCGGCCAGCGCGGTACGCAACTCCGCCGTCGCGGGACCAGACACCGGCACCCAAACCGTAGAGGGTGTCGTTGGCGATTTCGATGGCCTCGTCGTAGTCCTTGAACGAGGTGACCGAGACGACGGGTCCAAAGATCTCTTCCTGGAAGATGCGCATCTTGTTGTTGCCGGTGAACACCGTCGGCTGGACGTAGTAGCCGCCGGACAGGTCTCCGCCGAGTTCGGCCCGCTCGCCGCCCGTGATGACCTTGGCGCCTTCGGCCTTGCCGATCTCGATGTACGAGAGGATCTTCTCGAGCTGGTCGTTGCTGGCCTGCGCACCGATCATGGTGTCGGTGTCGAGCGGATCCCCTTGGCGCACAGCCTTCGTGCGGATGGCCGCCATTGCGAGGAACTCGTCGAAGATGTCTTCCTGGATCAGCGAACGTGACGGGCAGGTGCAGACCTCGCCCTGGTTGAGGGCGAACATCGTGAAGCCCTCGAGTGCCTTGTCCTGGTAGTCGTCGTTGGAGGCGAGGACGTCGGAGAAGAAGATGTTGGGGCTCTTGCCACCGAGTTCGAGGGTCACGGGGATGAGGTTCTGCGACGCGTACTGCATGATCAGGCGACCTGTGGTGGTTTCACCGGTGAACGCGATCTTCTTGATACGCGGGCTCGACGCCAGCGGCTTGCCGGCCTCGACGCCGAAGCCGTTGACGATGTTGAGAACACCGGCAGGCAGCAGGTCACCGATGATGCCGATGAGGTGCAGGATCGACACGGGTGTCTGCTCGGCAGGCTTGAGCACGATGGCATTGCCGGCAGCGAGGGCGGGAGCAAGCTTCCACACGGCCATGAGGATCGGGAAGTTCCACGGAATGATCTGGCCGACTACGCCGAGCGGCTCGTGGAAGTGGTACGCCACGGTGTCGGAGTTGATCTCCGAAAGCGAACCTTCCTGTGCGCGAATGGCTCCCGCGAAGTAACGGAAGTGATCGATGGCGAGAGGAATGTCGGCGTTGAGGGTCTCGCGGATCGGCTTGCCGTTGTCCCACGACTCGGCGAGTGCGATCGATTCGAGGTTCTCCTCCATTCGATCAGCGATCTTGTTCAAGATGATCGCGCGCTCGGCGACCGAGGTCTTGCCCCAGGCCGGAGCTGCTGCGTGCGCTGCGTCGAGAGCGAGTTCGATGTCTTCTGCGGTGGAACGAGCCACGTCACAGAAATTCTGTCCGGTCACCGGTGTCGGGTTCTCGAAGTACTGACCCTTGACCGGAGCAACCCATTCGTTGCCGATCCAGTTGTCGTATCGAGACTGGAAGGACATGATCGCGTCGGCGGTACCTGGGCGGGCGTACACGGTCATTGCAAGCTCCTATGTAAACGTGATCTTCCTGGGCGCACCCACCAAAGCGGTGACTGCAATCCCACCCCCCGGTGGGGTGTGATTCACAACACTAGGAGTTGCAACGTTGCAAGTACGTTGCGTGCGAGAAACGCAGATGATTCTCAGATGCCCAATTGGCGGTCGAGGAGATCAATTCTTGCCTGGACCTGTGAATACAGCGGAGATTGAGGATCCAATGTGGACAGGTAGGCCTCCCACACGACGGAGTCTTCGCGCCCGTGTACGGACGTGGTCCACCGGGCCAGAAGGTTGGCGTCACCTCCACGCAGTAGTGCCGCCTGAACCCTGGTGCGTAGCTCTTCCCGCACCTCTTCGATGCCGGGAGAGGCCGAGCCTGCCAGCACCGGGCCCGAATACAGTTTCATCGCCGTCGCTGCGTCTCCGCGATCCAACGCTGCCCGCACGTCGCCGACGTCTGTCGTGAACTCCGTGATGATCCGATAAGGACGCGAAGCCAAACGGTCGGCACCGAAAACCTTACGAAGACGCGACATTTCCGCACGAATGGTCACTGCGTCGAGTTCACCCTCGTCGAGCAGGACCGCAAGGTGGTCGGAGCTGAGACCCTCCGGATGTTCGGAGAGCAGAAGGAGAATCTCGGCGTGACGCTGCGAAATCGGGATGCGGTCACCGCCTCGAACCAGCGTCGGCCGGCCTGCTCCGAATGTTTCGAGGCGCGGAGCCGTGGCGCTGAGCGGGATGGGCGAGTTCAAGAGGTGGAATCGCAATTCCGATTCGGCGGCCGCAACAGTTGCACGGATCAGTGACAGCACTTCGGGAACCGCGACCCTGGGACCACCGGTGATGTCGATGGCACCGAGGATTTGCCCAGTGGTGGGATCGTGGACGGGTGCGGCCGAACAACTCCAGTCGTGCACGGTTCGGTTGAAATGCTCGGATCCGAATATCTGTACGGAGTGATCGAGAGCAAGAGCCGTTCCCGGCGCATTGGTGCCGACACGATCTTCGCTCCAGTCGGCGCCTTCGACGAAGTTCATGGACAACGCCTTGTCCTTGGCCGAATTGTCACCCTCCACCCAGAGCAATCGACCATGTGCGTCGCTGATCGCGATCAGCAATCCGGTCTCGGCAGCATCCTCCACCAGGAGTTTCCGAATCACCGGACGAATCAGTGACATGGGATGCGCGGAGCGATATTTTTCGAGCTCCAACCCTTCGAGCATCTCAGGGTTGCCGACAACATCAGGATTTACTCCCTTGTTGCGGCTCCGCATCCAGGACTCGAGCACGACCGAACGGACATGGGAGTCGTCGGTCAGCCCTTGGCCGGGCACGCCGCGGGCATCGATGAACGACTGATGGGCAGACGAAAGTCGCCGCGCAAGTAACGCGACGTCATCGCCTGGCCTGACCGCCACCCACGGGTTGCCAGGCACAGCCTGTTCACGTGCCATATTTTGCGTTCCTCCGCTCCGTGGACCACTGTAACGCCGATCACAGCCCATAGGCGAGAACGACCATTCGGTATGACTGTCGACCTAGCCTGCCGCCCCTCGCGGTCACTCGTCACCGAGCAGGATGGCGCTTGCTCGTTCCGCGACCATCACCGCGGTCGCGTGTGGGCCGCGGGTCGGGATCGTCGGCAGGATTGACGTGTCAACAATACTGAGTCCTTGCGCGCCGATCACACGGCACCGATCATCGACGACTGCGAACGGGTCCGATTCGGCACCCATCACGCAGCTACCGGACATGTGCAAGGACGTACCGAGGCGAGATTCGATCCACTCGTCGGTGTACTCCACGACGGGGCGGTCGATCAACCCGGTCTCGGCGATCGACTCGAGAAGGTTCTCGGCGATCTGCATTCCTTCCCGAATGGCTGCTCGATCGTGCGTCGACGCGACGTAGTTGTATCGAATACGCGGTGCCCCAGCGGGATCCCCCGATGCCAGTTCGATACTTCCCCGGCTGCGCGGCGCCATGAGAACCACTCCGACGCCGTGATCCATACGAGGCACACCGGGAACCAAATCCGTGAAAGATGCGGTGTACGGACGGATTTCAAGCTCGGCTAGATTGAGAGCAGTCTCCAGCACCGGTGTCTGCGAGCGAATCGTGCGAGGCGTCGAAAAACGGTAGGGCAGCAGCACTTCCGGATGGTCGACGAAGTTCTGTCCGACGCCAGGCCTGTCGAGAATGACGGAAACTCCTTGCTCTGCAAGTTGTTCCGCCGGACCGACACCGGAATTCAAGAGGATGTGCGGCGTCGCCACGGCACCCGAACACACGATCACGTGGTCGGCACGAATGCGTCGGACGTTGCCGTCGTCGAGAACGTCGACGCCGATCGCACGGGTTCCCGAGAATACGATGCGAATGACGTTAATTCCGGATTGCACCCGCAAATTCGGGCGGTGCAACGCCGGCATCAGATACCCGATCGCAGTACTGATCCGACGATGATCCGCCACGTTCAGTGGCACTCGGCCGACGCCGAACGAGTCCGGCGCATTCTTGTCGACGTCGTCGGGAAAGCCCGCTGCGAGCGCTGCCGCCTGGAATTCGCCGCTCAGTGGATGCAGTTGGTCCCACGCTCGACGCTCGACCGGGATCGGACCGGCCGTCCCGTGGAACTCGCCCTCGAAATCACGATCCGTCTCAGACTTCTTGAAGTACGGCAAGACGTCGTCGTAGCCCCATGAGCTCGGCCAATTCTCGAAATCTGCACGGGTCGCGCGGGTGAAGTACGCACCGTTGACGGCCCCGGACCCACCGAGTGTCCGCCCGCGCGCAATCGTGGACGCCCGACGCGGTGTCAGTTCGACCGGATACGTCCACGTGTATTCGCTCGCAGGTCCGACCGGCAATCGGTACGGATCACCCAGGACGTCCGGAAGTTCGAGCGCCGAACGATATCCACTTCCCGATTCGAGGAGCATCACCGTGGCGGATGGATCTTCACTGAGCCTGGCTGCGACGACGCAGCCACACGTGCCACCACCGACAACCAGGAAATCTGCGTAGTCGGCTTCTGTCACTTGGTGATTCGAGGTTTCAGTGCCGCCCAGTCACGGGCGTCGAACGCACCCCGCCAGAGTCCGGCTCCATACGCGATGTCGTCTGCTCGTTTGAACAAGACGTACCGAACCGGACCCAACCCGCCCGGCTCACGGTGGCGATACCAGTCCACCACACCTTCGGTAACGGCCGCAGCGACGGCCAGTCGCCGAATTCGACGGGAGGCGATCACCGCCAAGAGCGTCACGGGCCAGTAGTGACGACACATCGCCGAGGCGAGTTGCCAGAATCCTCCGACAAACCCCTGCGCAGTGAGGATCGCTGCGATCCGGGTGGGCTGACTCAGGCCGTTGAACATCTTTCGCAGGCGATACACGGTGAAGAGCAGTGCGCCCAACGCACCCGCAAGACCGGAACGGGTCAGTGTTGCGGCGGCGATGCACGCGAAGAGCGTCGAGAACGACATCGCCATCGGCGGAACCGAACCCTCGTGTCTTGCAGCCAACGGCGCCGCACCCGTGCCGTAGAACGCTCTCCTGGCGAACCACTTGTTGAACTGAACTCGATGATCGTGGGCGACATGCGCTACCGGTTCGTACCGCAGTCGCCAACCCGCAGCCTGCAGTCGCCAGCAGAAATCGACGTCCTCCGCTACTTCGAGACTCTCGTCGAAACCGTTGCATTCGAGCGCCACGTCGCGCCGGACGATCACGGCCGCGCTGGGGACATAGGCGACCGGACTGCCCGACTTCACCGCAGCTTCCTTGCGTCCGAGGTCGAGCGACGATCGCATGTTCTCGTACCGCGCCAGCGCCGTCCCGTACGGATCGAGGGCGACGATGCGGGGTGCAACAAGGGCAACCCCTGGATCGCTGAAGTGGCCCAACATCAACTCGAGCCAACCGGCACGCGGTATGACGTCGGAGTCGAGGAAAGCTACGAAACGTGTTTGGGCCGAACGCAATCCCGAGTTTCTCGCTGCCGATGGTCCGCGGGCGCTCTCGTGCCGCACCACTGTGATGGTGCCGGTGCCCGGGCAGGCGCGACGAGGCTCCACCGGCACTTCCGAACCGTCGTCGACAACGATGACGGTCAGATCCTTGAGGACGGGCAGCAACCGTTCGACGCCGGCCTGGTTGTCCTTGACCGGAATCACGACGGTGACATCGGCAGCGGACGGCGTCGACATCGGACGAGGATTCGCAACGCCTGAATCAAGGAGGTGCCGAGCAACCGCAGCGCTCTGCTGATCGACCACCTCGAGGAAGCCGTCGCCGATCATCGCCGCAGCCGTCGGAGCCAGCTTGAGCATCCGTGTCGGAGAGCCGCCGATGAGCACCCGGCCGCCCGAGTACGTGCGCACCTTGGGGTCCAACCGAATGCCGAAGCCGTCGGGGAGTCTTGCTGGTCGCATCAGATGATCGTAAGGGACGTAGCCCGTCGTGCTGCAACTCGTCGCAGCCTCGAAAGCCGTCGCAGGTGGACCGTCCGCCCCCACTCGGTCGTGGTCGTCACCGAAGCCTCCCATCTGGACCAGGCTCCCACCGGGCCAGTCCATCCGTCACGCGTCCTACCAACTCACCGAAGATGTATGCGCCGTCTTCGGCGGTAGCCCCGACTGGATTGCCGAGAACGCCGTTTTGCGACACAGCGACCATACCGCCCGAACGCATTCCTGGCATCAGGTCCGCGATAGGAGACAAATTTCCTGTCTCAGCAAGGCTCATGTGCACCAAATCGGGCGAAAGGTGCAGCAATAGGCTCGTTTCAGTGTGTCCCGCGTGCGCATCGGCACCCGCAACAGCGCACGGCACCCACGCGGCGTCACGTCCCTCGTATCGAAGAAGTGCCACAGCTTTGGCCAGCGCGGGACCGTTTCCGCCGTGGCCGTTGACGAACAGCACCCGCTTCGTCCATCTGAACGCCGACCTTCCGTATTCCACGACGAGGGTTTCCATGGCCTCGGCACCGATCGAAATCGTGCCGGCAAACCCTTCGTGTTCGCCGCTCGCCCCGTATTCGATGGCCGGTGCCACGACGACGTCGGGCAGAGCCTGTGCGACTGCTCTCGCGATCCGCGTGTCAGTATCGAGAGGCAGGTGCGGTCCGTGTTGTTCGAAAGAACCGACCGGGACCACGACGGTGAGCGCAGTGCCCTCGAGCGCGGGACTCGGGATGGCAGCAAGGTCACGCGGAGAACTCATCCCTCGATGGTATTGGTGCCGGCCCCTCCCACCGCAACACAGCATGCGGATACACCGGAGCATGGTTGTGCCCCGGTGTATGAGTTTTCAGTGGGCCGCGGTTCACGCCGCTGTCGGTGGACTGTTCCCGCCGATCGGCTGTTGATACGGATCGATCGACATCGGCGGATAAAACACCGACTTCCGATCCGCTCCGATCTCCACCCGCCACTCCGTGTGGTGCATCGTCCGATGATGATGACCGCACAACAAGATCAGATTATCGAGATCTGTTGGGCCACCGTCATTCCAATGAACAATATGATGGGCATCGCACCACCCCGACGGAGTCCCACACCCCGGAAACGCGCACCCACCATCACGAACTGCCAACGCCCGCCGCTGCGGCACCGTCGCCGTTCTCGCTTCCTTACCGCAGTCGAGCGGAACACCATTCTCGTCCAACAAAATTCGGGTGACGGTACAGTCGCAGGCCAACATCCGGGCAGTATCGATACTGATCGGGCCCACCCAATCCGTCCACGCGAACCCCAACTCCTCGGTCGACGGCAGCAAGTCCTTCAACGCTTGCAGGTCTGTCATGTCTTTCGCACTGGCCGTTACCGTGATGTGCGGTTTCACCCCACCCTCGATCGGACCCAACCCCGCCCGCTCATACCGCCGCAGTAGTTCACAAAACCCGTCCGCGCGTCGTAAAGCCGGAGTGCGGGTGTCTTTGACGCCGTCCTTCTCCGGTGTCGGAGCGGACAGGCTAGACAACAAGGTGATCAGACGGGCCCCGTTCACAGCATCCAAGTCACCCTTCACAGTGACCCGCCCGTACAAGCCTTTCGAGGCATAGAACTCATTCCGCTCCGAATCCTCGCCGACCGGGACCCCGTCCTCGCGTGTGCCGTACTGCTTCTCGATCCGGCGAATCGCTGCCCGCACCGCATCACAATCCGCAATATTCTTCGACGCCAATCTCAACAGGATTCCGCGGGCCTTGTCCACATCCGCCAGCGACATGTTCTTCGGCGGATGCTGACAAAACGACGCCACCTGACGGGCCTTCAACGCATCCACGTCACCACGATGAAAAGCATCCGCCACCACCGGGTCGAGCATCAACAACCGCGCCAACCCGACCAGCAGGCTGCACTCACCGATCTCCAGATTCGTCGACCCGTGCAACCACTGCGCGATCGCCCGAAAACCCTTCCCGCCGAGAACCTCCCGGGAAAACATCTCCACGATCAGCAACACCATCCGCGACTGCAATCCGTGCCGGACACGCACCAGATCCAGACCCTCACCCTTGATGTACTCACCATCCAGCTGCCACGCATCCCGA
>NZ_QAJJ01000025.1:0-113840 GCF_003852455.1 Rhodococcus sp. KBW08 | reverse complement strand
CAGGCGCTCAGCATCTCGCACTTGCGACCAACGACATTCTCGCAGCGGTGGACGCTCTGGTCGACGAAGGAATCGAGTTTCTCTCCACTCCTGCTTCGTATTACGAGGATCCCGAACTCCGAGCGCGCATCGGCGAGGTTCGAGTCCCGATCGAGGAATTGCAGAAGCGAGGCATCTTGGTCGACCGCGACGAAGACGGCTATCTTCTACAGATCTTCACCAAGCCGATCGGTGATCGGCCCACCGTGTTCTTCGAGATCATCGAGCGCCACGGATCGCTGGGATTCGGGCTGGGAAACTTCAAGGCCCTGTTCGAAGCGATCGAGCGTGAGCAGGCTGCGCGGGGCAACTTCTGAGGTAGGTCAGCTGTTTTCGGTCCAAGCCCAGACCACCGCGGGTCGCCCGGTGGCGCTGACCCGGACTCGTTCGTCGGTTCGTTCCAGTCCGGGCAGCGACTTGAGTGTGCGGTTCAAGTTGCCCGGGTCCGGACGCACACCGGAAAGCTCCTCCGCCACGGCCAAGGCGTACGACGCCGGAAACGACGGTCCCAGCAGCGCTCGTGTGAATGCCTGATCTCGCCACAAGAGGGTGTCCGCAAGGATGGGGCGAGTATCGGCGACTATCCGATTGTGGTCGAACGCAAGGTCCCCCGGGTTGTCCCAGCTCACCCATTCGGCTGAACCCGGCACCTCGTCAGACGAGATCACTGCCCACATGGTCACCGAGAGCGTCGGACCACGAGGGTCGCGATTGGGCTCGTCGAACACGGTCAGTTGTCCACCGGCCAGGATCTTCTCTTCGGGAATTTCGAGCTTGGTGGTCACGGCTCGCCTGGCGGCGTCCTGCAATCGCTCACCGGCGCCCAGCAGTACACCGGGCAGCGCCAACTGCCCGGTGTACGGCTCTGCTTGCCGCGGTGTGACGGCAAATCGCAGTTGCCCCGGCTCCGGGTTACCGAACCGCAGAGCGATGACGTCGATCGAGACGAGAGACTGGTCCACACCATCCATCATGCAGGCACAGGGCTCCACTCACGACGATCGGCCCGGTCAGGGCCGTCGGCAGCCAGAACCACCGGAACTCCCATTTCCTGACCCAGGTAACCGGCGAAGCCCTCCCTGTCAGTCGGAATACCCTTCGGCACAACCGCTACGGCCTGCAAGGCATCTGTCAGTGCCTGTTGGTGATCGAGATCCTTCCACTGTCCGACCGGGAGGGATCGCCACCCCTCGTATTCCTGCACCCCGTGGATCGGGATGCCTGCCGTCAGGCCACGATCCATCGCATCGAGGTGCGTCAGCGCCAATCCGTCGACGCCACCGCTGACCTCGATTGCGTAGCGCAACAACAACTCGTCGAGGTGCCCGATCCGAAACTCACCTTGATACTCGCCGGTGCCGTTGTGCTCCTCGGGCAAGACCTTCGCCAGCGCTGGATCCTCGGTCGGGAAGGGCCCAGCTCCGTGCCGTGTCATGTAGGTGCGGGTGACACCGAGTATGTAACTGCCCCGGCCCAACTGGTCGATCATTGCTCGCGCATTCGACGGCTCGACCGTCGACCATGTGGTGTGTGGGTGAAAGCCCCGCCACTCGTCGAGAAGGACACCTTGTGCCCCCTCGAACACCAATCGGCCATCAGCACCGATCGCACCCAAAGCATCCGGACCGGTGATGTCCACGACCGCAGCGAATTCCGTATACATGTCGACCATGTCGTCGATCGGCGGAAAACCGTGGCGACTCTCCGCGATCATCGGATCGTGGAATGTGGCCAACGCCGACAACTTACGACGCAAGGAGTCCGGCCGAAGGCAGTCCCCCACCGTAGGCGCATTCGCAACTTCGAGCGCATACGCCGCAGTCTCACCGATCCCCTTTCCACACGAGCCGTGTCGGTTACCGCCGCGAGCATCCTCGCGGGCCCTGTTGGCGGCCACGTGAATCGGTGTCGTCAACAATGCGCGCGCGTCGATCCGTATCAGATCGAACGGGTTTCGAACTCCGAGCGCTTCCAGAGCACGCGCCTCCCGGGCGAGCGCGATGGGCTCGACCAACACGAATCTCGAGAGAAACGTCGGGACGCCGGACAGCGTGCCCGAACCGAACTGCGAAAACGTGTGGTGCCGCTCGCCGACCGTTACGTTGTGCGCTGCCTGTGCCCCACCGTTGAAGCGGACCACTGCGGCCACATCCAGGTCGGCTTGATCGGAGCACAGCCAATCGACGGTTGCTCCCTTCCCTGCATCTCCGAACCCGAGGTCTACGACGACGATGTCGCGGTCTTCGAACGGCTCCATCATGTTCTCCTCTCAAGCGAAATCGACATCGTCAGTGCTCGTTCCGAGATCGCGGGGCAACCCGGCCACCGTCGCGGTGCTGCGCCCTGGAATCAGGGCGAGAGCCTTGCCGACAGTCTCGGCTTCAGCTCTTGAACCGATGTCGCGGAGATCCGCCAGTCCGTCACGCAGGTCGATGCGGTCCTCGCCGATTCCGACCGTCAGCGCGATCAGTTCGCACACCGCGGCGGGATCGTCGAGTTTGACGAAGCGTTCACCGAGCAACGTCTTCCAGTGATCCGCGATTTCCGGATCGTTGAAGTACGACGACTGATCCGGCAGAACGAAGTAGACGTTCCATCTTTCTTCGAGTTCACGGTAGATCGACGGCACCGACACGTCCTGACGTACCTTGTCCCCGATCACCGAACGGATGTGACGAGCCGAGAGCCGCGGCTTGTTCAGCTCGTCGCCGATGATGAAGAGGTAGCCTTTCCTTCCGCGCTTCTCCCAGGCATCCGTACTGGTGTGACGTGCCATGAAATATGCGGCCAATTCATAGCTTTCCGACTTCTGACCACCACCGTTGCCCTCGAGGAAGATCGTCCGAAGCTGCTCGTCCATCGCGTTACCCGACTCGAACTGGCCGACTTGTAGTGGCACCTGATCGGAATCGGCGTCGCCGATACCACCGAACAGAATCTGCGGATCATCCGCATATCCCTTGCGTTGCAGCAGCCCGTGCAGCTTTCCGAGCTTGTCCTGCATGATTCGAGGAACAGCGCCCATCGAGCCGGTGACATCGAAAAGCACTGCTATCGGGAGAGAATCGGGGTGCCCGTCCGAGTCTCGGCATTCACGCTTGTCGACGCCGAAGGGGTCGAGGGTCGGGTCCGCTTTCCAACTGCTTCGCGGACGCGACCGAAGCGAATCGGTGTAACCGAAATCGTCGACACCGCGTGCGGCACGAAAAGTCTTGCCCGCCAAATAGGTGTTGTCGTCCCAGTATCCGTAGCCCATGACAATCACTGTCCTTTCGTGGATGGAACGGCGAACGGACGAAATGTCCGCTGGCCATAGAGAAGATCGAGGAGTTCGTCGAACTCGCCAAGTAGGTCGACCGCGTCGGGACGCAATCTCGGGTTGTCCTGCATGCAGCCGTCGGCAAACGCCTTCATCCGTTCGTGGGTCTGCTCGCCCAGCATTCGGAGCATCAAATGATGAGCCATGTACACGTCCCAGGCCGGAGACGCTCCTTCGCCGAGTTCCGGTGGGTACGAATCACGATCGGAACCGATCGTCGCCACCGGGCGGCTGCCCGTACGGGTGGCAAAGGACCAGCCGACCAGCACCACCCCGTGCCGATCAGGCTCGATCAGCACGTTCTCCGCGGTAATCGCGGTGTGCACCCAACCAGTCGCATGCGCTGCTGCCAGAGCACGAAGTAGCCGTCGGTGCATCCACGCCCAGTCCCGTGGATCGAGGCCACCTGGATACGCCTCACGGACGTCGGCGAGACTCACGAAACCTTCGGTCAGATCGTCCAGCACGTCGATCTGGCGTCGCGCGCCGGCGTCCACATGAGTGATTCGGTCGATCAACCGCGGGAAGTACGGCGCTGCCCAACCGGCTTCGCACGAATTCTCGATGTCCGTCAACACATTCCGTTCGGCCTCGATCATCGAGTTCGCCCGAGGGTTTCGCGGAATCTTGAGTACGACACCGGCATCGGACCGGTACAGGTTGGCGACCGAGCCGCGGGCTACCAGTCCACCCAACGAATACTCTCCCCGCTCGCCTACATATACGGGACGAGAATCTGCGGACTCGAACTCTGCCGACCAACTCCGGTAGAGCTCGTTCAACCGAGATGTTGCCGCCGAGTACCGCACCCGATCTTCGGGCTTCGCCCGGTCCGGATGGATGGCAGAGGCGAGCCGATGAAAACGACGCTTTGCAGCGCGGCGGGAGTCGAGATCACTGGAGACTCCCCCGAACACATCAGCCGAAACCTTTGCCGTCTCGACCGTTTCGAGTGCAGTGCGCGTCGTTTTCATGGTTTTAGTCTAACTGACTAAAACGAATGCGGCAACAATGCGTATTGCATCCCGGTAGATGCGCATTGCATCCTCACCATCGAGACCGGTCTCGCTTGAAGATAGGTATACCTAACTTCGATTGCTTCCAAGGAGCACCACATGCAGGACACGCAAACGGCCATCCGCCCCCGATTCACCACCCATCGCGCTGTCGTCACAAGGAAAAGGGAGATAGGGCCTCATTTCGTTCGAGTGACGTTCGGCGAACTCCGCGACTACGACTGCGTCGGCATCGCTCCGAAGGTGAAGATCTTTCTGCCCGATGACGCCGACCATTCCGCAGCCGCCCGAGAACTGACGATTCCGACCGTCGGGGTACACGGTTTCGAGTACCCCGACGACGCACCCAAGCCGATAGTGCGGACGTACACGATCCGCGCACACCGCCGGGAACTGTGTGAGGTCGACATCGATTTCGTCGTCCACAGCGACGGGCCGGCAGGCAGGTGGGTCACGAACGCCGTTCCCGGCGACGTTGTCGGACTGACCAATGCTGCAGGGAACCAACCACTCCCGGAGCTGGCCCGTTCCCTGCTGCTGCTCGGTGACGTGTCCGCGCTCCCCGCGATCATGACGATCTTGGAGTCTCTCACGACCGATCAGGAAGCGATCACGCTCCTGATCACCGACAGCCCGGAGAATGAGATTCCGTTGGAAGCGGCCGCCGACGGTCGCGCTCGGTGGATCCACGGGTCCGACGAAGAGACGATGATCGAAGAGCTCCGTCAAGCGTTGTCGGCACATCAGCCTGACTACGTCTGGGCCGCGGGAGAGGCAGGCTCGCTCCGCGGAGTCCGTCACCTCCTCCGCCTGGACATCGGCTACTCCCCGATGAACTCGCATATCGTTGGATACTGGAAACGCAAAGCCGACGCCGACGAGGTGGCCGACGACGTCTTCGCCCGTATGCACGCGGCGGTCGCCGAAGGCCGGAACCTGACGCCTCAGGAACTGGACGAACTGACAGTCGACGATGTGGAGTTCCTATCGACGAAGCCGTGAACTGCAAGGGAGGAGGGAAACGTGGGCGTCACGCCGACGAACACCACGGAGCGTTCCCGTCGCCGAGTGCGCGCCGAGCATCTTCGCCTCGACCACGACGTGGAAGTACACAGCCACGACGTGGTGGAATTGGCTCTCGTACGAGATGGCCGAGCAGTCCAGCGCAGCGCAGACGATGTGACGGATATTCGTTCGGGTCACGTGTTGATCCTCACTCCCGGCACACGCCACAGCCTCGAATCGAATTGCCTGCTGACCACCAATGTTTTCCTGGATCCGACGCTGTTCGTCGACGAGTTGTCCTGGATCACGAGAGTTCCGGGCTGGGGTGCCGCGTTTTCTCCGCAGTCGCGCGCGCCTCGCCCCGTTCTCATCCTCGATGCCGACGACCGCACCGCGCAACTGGCCGAACTCTTCGACGAACTCGCAGCAGGCACGGGCCGATCCCGAGATCTCGGGATCGGAATTTTCGAGCAGTATGCCCTGCTGTTCGCAGCGTTCTCCGTGCTCGAGCCTCTCGTCTCCGCCACGGTGAATAGCCGTGAAGAACGCAGCTACCGTGCAACGGTCGAACTGGCTGTGGAGTTGATGAACAATAACCTCGATCATCCCTGGACTCTGGGTTCGCTGGCCGCGGAGGTCGCCCTCTCGCCTTCACAATTGAGCCGCGTGTTCGTTGCCGACACCGGTTCCAGTCCGATGTCCTATCTGCAGACATTGCGCGTCGAACATCTCGCATCTCTCTTGCGCACAACAGAACTCAGCATTTCCGGGGCTGCCCGCGCCGTCGGATGGCACGATCCCGGCCACGCAGCGCGTAGGTTCCGATCCCGGTGGCAGTGCAGCCCGAACCAGTATCGCGAACGGTTTCGCTGATCACTCCACCTTTCGGTCACTCGCTCGTCGTCCTGCCGAGGCCCAGGGCGGCTACGGCTTTGCGTAGCTCGATCACCGCCGGACCAGTGTCCCCCTCACGGGTACACAGATCGATCGAACACTGCTCGATGTCGGAGATTCGCACGAAACTGACATCCGAGCGGGTGTAGTACTCGGCAATGGTTGCTGCCGTTATGACCACCGCTCGACCGTTGGCGACGACCTCGAGCGCTTCGTCCATCGTGCGGACCGAGGGACCGTACCGGACGGGTACACCACTCGGGCGCGGGTCCACCGACCACCATTTCACCCATTCGAGTGGTGCACCGTCACTCGAAACCTGCACCATCCCATCTATTTCAGAAATCTCGATGCTCGTACGACCCGCCAGTCGGTGTCCTCGAGGCAACGCCGCCACCCGCGGTTCGACGCCTATCCGTTCGAGCACCACACCGTCGAGCACCGGCAGTGGCGGCCGCACGAAGGCGGCATCGACGGTCGCGCTCGCCACCGCGGAAACCTGTTGGGACCAATCCAATTGGACCAGCTCCACCTCCGCATGCAACGAATCGATCACCGCACGCCCCAAACTTCCGGCAGCCCCGTTGATGAATCCGATCCGCAACCGCCTGGCCCGCCGACGCTCGAGTGCATCGAGCCCGTTCATCGCGCGAACGGCGAACTCGAGCGCGGGCCGCGCATCCGCGACGAACACCTCACCCGCGGCGGTGAGCACCACCGGGTGCGAACTGCGATCGACCAACTCGACTCCCACCTGCTCCTCGAGTCGACGAATCTGCTGACTGAGAGCAGGCGCCGTGACGAACAACCGGTCTGCCGCTCGTCCGAAGTGCCCTTCCGCCACGACGACGAGCAACGAGGACACCAACCGCAGGTTCAGATCCTCACCTCTTCGCGCCTTTTTCATTACCGTCCATTCGGTTGTTTACGGCCGCTGTAGACCCACGAAGTGATGACCATCACGGTATCTGAACAGCGGCGTTAAGCAAACTGGCAATTTTCGAACGAAGTTCTACATGTACAGCGAATGCCTCGCCGGGTCACAGTTGTCGCAGATCCGGACAGCCCGCCGAATCTGCGACAACCAGGAGATGTGATGAGCAAGTACGAGCACGAATTCGTCCACATGATGGATGGCGTCGAAAAGCAATTGGAAACCATCGACAATCCACGGCACCAGAAGATCCTCCGCAACTACCGACGCCACGCGTTGCTCGAGGTCTCCGGTCGTTACAAGGAAATCCTCTCACCCGACATGACCGTCGAAGAACCCGTTTATCGGTTGTTCGAAGACGGGCAGTCGATTGTTCTGGACGGCATGGACGCCGTCACCACCTTCTACCAGTCGCTCGCCGAGACGGACACCCTTGTCATGTGGACCGGCAAGTCCGACTTCGCCGTATCCGACAGTGGGTTCTCCGGCGAGACCCTCTTCAGTCAGTTCGTCCCCGGTTCGATCCTCGGAGACGGGGTGTTCGGCGCTGTGCACGAATCGGGTGGATCCACGCCCACCGTCCTCGAACAGTCGTCGGACATCGACCCCGACGGTTGGTACCTCGTACGTCGGACCTTGGCATTCGTCTGGCCATATGACGAGCAGGGTCGACTCATCGGTGAGCACGTCTACGAAGATTCTGCCTCGAAAGTGGTGACCAAGGTGGACCCGAGCGAAGTCATCACGGCAGCGCGCGCGGCCGAACTGCTTGCACCACTGCTCGAAACGCATCGGCCGTGAGCGCGCCGGTAGCGATCGTCACCGGCGCAGCAGCCGGGTTGGGTGCCGCCATTGCCGAGCGCCTTGCCGAGGACTTCGGCACCCTGCTTCTCCTCGACATCGAAGAGGCGGCGCTCGCCGACACCGCAGCACGCCTGGAAAGCCTTGGCGTAGAGGTTCACACGGCACGATGCGACGTTCGACGTGAAGGCGACGTGAAGAACGCGTTCGACGTGGCTGCGTCGATCGGCAGTCCGGCAGCACTCGTCAACTGTGCCGGCATCGGCGTCTTCACTCCGTTTCTCGAAATCACCGAAGACCAGTGGGACAACACCTTTGCGGTGAACACCAAGGGCAGCTTCCTGATGTGCCGAGAATTCGTGAGTAGAACCGAGGGTCCCGCAGCGATCGTCAACATCGCGTCGATCGGCGCCCGCTTGGGCGGTGACATGCTCGCGCACTACGGACCGTCGAAGGCCGCGGTGATCGAGATGAGTCACAGTGTCGCCCGGATCGGCGCGACCCGAGGACTCCGTTCGAACACCGTCATGCCCGGACTGATCCTCACCGACATGTGGTTGCGGACCATCAAGGAACTGCGTCGACGCGATCCCTCGCTCGCAGATGTCTCCGATTCCGACGTCTTCGATTCTTTTGTCGCCCAGATGGTTCCGATGGGTCGAGCTCAGACACCCGGAGACATCGCCGAGATGGTCGCGTTCTTGCTCAGCAACAAGGCTCGCAACGTCACCGGGCAGACGATTGCCGTCGACGGCGGCGCCGTGATGACCTGATCGGGTAGATGGCGGTCAGCCCCAGCGTGACTGGCCGCCGTCGAGTGGGATCGTGGCACCCGTGAGGTAACCGGCGTCTTCACTGACGAGGAAGACGACGGCACGCCCGATGTCGGTCTCGGGATCCCCGACTCGTCCCAGCGGAATACCCGCGACAAATGCCGCCGCCTCTTCCGGATTCTTGTCCATCCACCACTGCAACGCGGGAGTCTTGGCGTGCGGGGCGACGTTGAGAACTCGAATGTTGTCCTTGCCCCACTCGCAGGCCGCGGCGCGGGTCAACGAGCGCATGCCTTCCTTGATGGAACCGTAAGCGCCGTAGTTGCTGGCATCCCAGCGCACGGCCGCCGAGGTGACCATGTTGATGATGACGCCACCACCACGACTGTTCATGTGCGGGTACGACGCCTGCATCATGCGCAGGGTGGCGAGTGGGCCCGTCGCGAAGGAACGCTCGAAGTCTTCGTCGAGCACGCTCAAGAGCGGGCCTGGCTTGCAGTCGTTGGCGTTGTTGACCAGGATGTCGATTCCGCCGAACAGTTCGACGGTACGGTCCACGGCCGCGGTGATGTCGTCCTTCTTGCTGACGTCGCAGACCACCGCCTCACCGCGCGCGCCGATGTCAGCGAGTAGTCCGCACGTAGTGTGCAACTTGGATTCGGTACGGCCGGCAACGGCGATCACTGCGCCCTCTTTGGCCAACGCCAGGGCAATCCCCTGCCCGATTCCCTGCCCCGCACCCGTGATGAGTGCGACTTTGCCTTCGAGTTTGCCCATCTGACTACTCCAATGTCCTTCGACGTACGGTGCCCTTTTGCGAGAGGGACCGGCCGATTCTGGTGACTGCCGCCGTTTGTCGTCTACACTCGACCTACA
Organism: Rhodococcus sp. KBW08; assembly: GCF_003852455.1. Taxonomy (NCBI): domain Bacteria; kingdom Bacillati; phylum Actinomycetota; class Actinomycetes; order Mycobacteriales; family Nocardiaceae; genus Rhodococcus; species Rhodococcus sp. KBW08. The sequence goes on along the minus strand of NZ_QAJJ01000025.1, from coordinate 104,183 downwards.
AAACAACCAAGCACTTGCTTGACCCTAAGGTGTGCGACCATGTCGCGTCAATCACCTTGGGCGGCAATTCAGCTCGGCACCGCACCAGGAAGGCTCCACCGTGACACTGCCCAACCCTGTCGATTTCAGCGGACGCTCGGTGATCGTCACCGGTGGCACCAAAGGCATCGGCTACGTGATCGCCGAAACCTTCCTCGCCGCGGGCGCGAACGTGCTGGTCTGTGGCCGTAACGAGCCCGAGTCTCTACCCACCGCCGACGGTCGTAGCGCCGCCTTTCGCGCCACGGACGTCCGCGATCCCGCCGACGCCGCAGCCCTCGTCCAGGATGCCGTCGAGCGCTTCGGCCGTCTGGACGTCCTGGTCAACAACGCCGGTGGCTCCCCTGACGCCGATGCTGCGACGGTGTCGCCCCGCTTCGTCGAGAAGATCGTGGCACTGAACTTGTTGGCTCCCTTCAACGTTGCCCAGGCTGCCAACTCAGTCATGCAGACGCAGGACGACGGCGGCGCCATCATCAACATCGGCAGCGTCTCGGCAATCGACCCGCAGCCCGGAACCGCGGCGTACAGCGCGGCCAAGGCGGGCCTCCTCGTTCTGACCAAGGCGTTGGCCCTCGAATGGGCGCCCAAGGTCCGGATCAACCACATCACCACCGGCCTGATCCGTACGGAGGCTGCCGCCGAGGTCTACGGTGCCGACGGCGGCGCTGCGGTCACCAAGACCATTCCGATGGAGCGTATGGCCGTACCGGCCGATATAGCCAACTCCTGCCTGTTCCTGGCGAGCCCACTCTCCTCGTACGTGAACGGCGCCGACATCGCCGTTCACGGCGGCGGCGAATACCCGGCTCGCTACATGGCGACCCATCAGGACTGAATCACTCGCAAAGCAGCCCCTGAGCGAATGTGCTCAGGGGCTGCTTTTTCGTGCGAACAACTGCGGGGCGCGACGAGGGGGTCAAGCACCCCGCAGTTGAGTATGGAGGGCCTAGTGAGTGGAGAAGCTCACTCGTGCACCGGAAATCGCCACCTGATCACCCTTGACGACCTGGAACGCAAGGTCGTCGGGAGTTCCCCACGCAACGATGGACGGCGCTTCACCCGGATGGATTGCCGCAGCGAATCGGCCCTCGAGGCTGACGAGATCAGCCGGATGCACTCCGGCGACCCGAGCAAGCTCGAGTGTGCTGGCGGCCAGCGTGCACAACCCGTGCATGATCGGACGCGGCTGGTTGATCCGCGCCGCAGCCTCGGGATCGATGTGGATGTGGTGTTTGTCGCCCAGCAGCCGGTACATCGCCGTCTGGTTCTCCGCGGTGGTCAGCACACCGGTGAGCGAGGGCTCGCCAGTCGGCTCCGCCGGACGTGAGGGTCCACGTTCTCCGCCGAATCCACCGGCACCGGGAGCGAACAGTGACCAGGTTGCGACGAAGTATTCGCACTCGACCTTCACCTCGAACACCGCTGCTGCACCCTTGTCCCACACCTCGCCGACCGAAGCCTTCAAGGTCACGTCACCGCTACGCGGCAGCGGGGCAAGCACTTTCAGTTCCTGCGAGCCGTGCAGTGCCGTCGAGGTGTCGAAGGCGCCCGCCGAGCCCAGAGCGTCGGGAGCCCACTGCGCCAGCGTCAGCGCAAAAGTCGGCAGTACCCGAAGCTGATCCTCGAAGACGAGGTCCAGTTCGGTTGCCTTGGCGCCCACGGCAAGTGCGTACAAGATCGCATCGCGCTCGGTGTACGACACGGTACGGGTACCGAGATCGGCTCCGCGCCAATCGCCGGCGGTCTTCGCAGCTTCCGAAGTTGTCACTGTCATTTCCTCTCTCAAACAGCGCCGAGAACGAGACCGCTGGTGGGTACTGCCGTTCCGGCTGTGACCAGCACGTTTTCGACGCCCGCCGGTTGATTGGTCGATGTGCCTCGGACCAGACGCACACCTTCGGCAATTCCGTTGACGCCGTGCAGGTATGCCTCGCCCACCTGACCACCGTGCGTGTTGGACGGCAGGCGTCCGCCGATCTCCAGGTTGCCTTCACGGATGAAGTCCTTGGCCTCACCGGGCTTGCAGAAGCCCAGTTCTTCGAGCTGCGGAAGCACCAACGGGGTGAAGTGGTCGTACAGGATCGCTGCGTTGATGTCATCGGGGCTCAGGCCGCTCTGGCCGTACAGCTGACGAGCAACCAGGCCCATCTCGGGGATACCGGAGATGTCGGGGCGGTAGTAGCTGGTCATCATGTGCTGATCCTTGCTACTGCCCTGAGCGGCGCCCTTGATGACGACGGGCTTGTTGGCCAGATCCTTTGCGCGCTCGGCAGAGACGATGACCAGCGCCTGGCCGCCGTCGGTTTCCTGGCAGCAGTCGAGCAGGTGCAGCGGCTCGGCGATCCAGCGTGAGTTCTGATGATCTTCGAGCGTGATCGGGCGCTGGTAGAACCACGCAGCCGGGTTGTTGGCGGCGTGCTTGCGCGCCACCACTGCAACTCGTCCGAAGTCCTCACTCGTCGCACCGTACTGGTGCATGTATCGACGGGCGAACATGGCGACCCACTGAGCGGGAGTCGACAATCCCTGAGGAGTCATCCACGCATATGCCGCTCGGTCCGCCGTGCTGTCCATGGGTCGATCGTGCTGCCCCAGGCCGTATCGCACACCGGAACGCTCGTTGAAGGCTCGGTAGCAGACCACGACGTCGGCAACACCCGTCGCAACTGCCATAGCAGCCTGTTGCACCGTGGCACACGCAGCGCCGCCACCGTAGTGAATACGCGAGAAGAACTTCAGCTCACCGAGGCCGCAGTTGCGAGCCACGATCGCTTCGCCGTTCGTCTCCGACGTGTAGGTGGACAGACCGTCGACCTCGGAGGGATCGATACCGGCGTCAGCGAGCGCCGCGATGATGGCCTCACACGCCAACTGCAGTTCGGTGCGGCCGGAGTTCTTCGAGAACTCGGTGGATCCGATGCCGACGATGGCAGCGGCACCCGAGAGCGGGCTGATCGCCATCAAGGCCTCCCCTCTTCCTTGAAAGCGACTGCGACGGTGCCGGATGCGTGATTCCCCAGGCTGTTCGCGCCCTGCACCTTGACCACGACCACTCCGTCTTCCTTGGAGACGACTTCACCGGTCATCGTCATGGTGTCGCCCGGGTAGTTGGGCGCCCCGAGACGAATGGCGATGCGGCGCAAGGTCGATGCAGATCCGGCCCAGTCGGTGACGTACCGGCCGACGAGACCGTTACTCGTGAGGATGTTCATGAAGACATCCTTGGAGCCGCGCTCCTGAGCCAGGCTCGGATCGTGGTGCACGTCCTGGAAATCGCGGGTGGCGATCGCGGTGGCGACGATCAACGTACGGGTCAGCGGGATCGCCAACTCGGGCAGTGCCTCTCCGACCATGATGTCCGCGTAACTGCGACCGGCAAGAACGGTCATGCGAGCACCTCCACACCGGATGCGAGCTGCGCACCCAGACGCGCGAGGTCGGAGCTGGAACCGCCGAGGGTGGCAGCAATCTGCTTGCCCCACAGCAGATGACGGTGAACCGGATAGTCGGTGTCGACCCCCATGCCGCCGTGGACATGCGTGGTGCGATGCACGACGCGCTGTCCGCCGTCGGTTGCCCACCACTTGGCGACCAGTACCGAGGTGCCGAGATCCAGGCCCTCGGAGATGCGCCAGGCCGCCTGCCACAAAGTCACGCGCATCGCTTCGAGATCGATGTAGCAGTCAGCGAGTTGATGATTGACGGCCTGGAAGGTCGCGAGCGGACGGCCGAACTGCTTTCGGCCGTTCAGGTACGTGACGGCCTGCGCGACTGCGCCCGATCCGACACCCCATTGGATTGCTGCCAACGCCAGCTGAACTCGGTCGATCAGCCACGGAACCGTCGTACCGTCGGCCGCGCCGATGAGCTGCGCCGGCGCACCGGCGAAGGTGACGTTGGCACAGATCTCCCAGTTGGTGGACTGCGTCTGTTCGAGCGTCACTCCTTCGGCATTCAGATCCACCAGCAGCAGTGCCGTACCGGTGGAAGCGGTTGCCGAAACGAGAGCAAGGTTCGCGACGTGAGTCATCGGCACTACGGCCTTCTCACCCGTCACGGTCCAGTTGCCGTCGGCGTCCTGCTCAGCCGTGGTCAGTGGGTCGCCGCCCGTGTACGGACCGAACTCTTCGAGACCGATGGTCAGGAATCGACTGCCGTCGGCAACACTCGGAAGGATCTCGGCGCGAAGGGAATCGGAGCCGAATTCATTGACAGCCGATGCTGCAAGGGTCGTCTCCCAGATCGGCACGGCCGCAACGTGACGTCCCTGCTGTTCGAGCAGTGCGTACAGCTCCGACAATCCGAGGCCGCCGCCGCCGAACTCCTCCGGCAGTGCGATGCCGAGCAGCCCGGTGCTCGCGAGTTCACGCCACAGTTCACGGTCGACGCGCTCGGCCGAGAGTTCGATCTCCTTGGTGCGCTCGATCGTTGCCTTGCTGGTGAAGACCTCGTCGGCCAGTGCGCGAATTGCTTCCTGCTCTTCGCTGAAATTGAAGTCCATCAGTGCTCCTCGCGTACGGCCGGCCGGAACGCGGGAAGCGTCAGATCCGGGTCGGCGTCGATCCAGTCAAGTTCCACGGGCATGTCGACCACGACATCTTCGGGCGCGATACCCACCATGTTGGCGATCAATCGTGTTCCCTCTTCGAGTTCGATTACCGCAACGACGAGCGGGTAGTCGAACGCGTCGATCTTGGGATGATGATTGACCACGAAGCTGTACACCGTGCCGCGCCCCGACGCGTCGATCGTGTCCCACTCGAGTGACTGGCACTCCCCGCACATCGGGCCGGTGGGATGACGCAGCGTCTTGCAGGACGTGCAGCGCTGGATCACCAGACGGTGCTCCTTGGCGGCTTCGAACCAGAAAGCGTTGTCCGCGTTGAGAGCCGGACGCGGACGCAGAGCGCGCGGCGCCTCCGGTGCAGCAGCTTCCTGAGGCTTGAACCGCAGCGTCCGCCACCGCTGGGTGCCGACCACCTCGCCGTCACCGTTGCGGTAGGTCTTGAGCGTCGTGACAAAGTGTCCGACACCGAGTCCGGTCTTCTTCTCCGGCGAAATCGACTCGATGACCTCGGTGTAGTTCACGCGATCTCCTGGCCGCAGTTCGGCGAAGAACTCCTGATCGGAATCGGTTGCCACAACGGAGCTGTAACCGGCTGCGTCGAGAGTGGCGATCAGATCGGTCCACACCTGCGACGGGTCGTTGCCCGCCATCTTGTCGGTGAACGTCCGCATGATCCAGACCTGGAGCATCTGAGCGGGAGCGACGACGCCGTCACGTCCGGTGGCGCGGGCAGCTTCGTCGTCGAGGTAGACGGGGTTGGTATCGCCCATGGTCTCGGCCCAATGCCTGATCATGGGGATGTTGACCTCGTCGGGCCCCCAGGTGGTGGGGACCAGAGTCTGGCCGACAAAGGCGTCTAGTTGCGCCGAAATGTCGCTCACTTGACCCTCTTTTCGCGAACGAGTCCCAAGCCGATGGTGCCGACCATGTCACGCAGAACTTCGTTGACGCCGCCACCGAAGGTGTTCACGACACCCTGACGCGAGATCTGTTCGATCTGACCGGCAAGCAGCGCACCTGGGGACTCCGGGCGAATGCGTCCGGCGGAGCCGAGAATTCCGAGGAGGGTGCGATAGACGTCGACGTGAGTTTCGGTGCCGTACGTCTTGGTGGCACCGGCGTCGGCTCCGGAGAGCGTGTCCTGCGCGACGGCTGCCGTCATCTTCCAGTTCAGCAGTCGCATGGCCTCGAGCTTGGCGTGTGTACGAGCGAAGTCCTGCTGCACCCATGGGATGTCGATGGCGCCGTTTTCCTTGGCCCAGTCCAGGACCAGGTTCCACAGACCGTAAGTACGCCCACCGATCGCTGCCAAGCCGATTCGCTCGTGATTGAGCTGAGCCGTGATGAGCTGCCAGCCGCCGTTGACCTCGCCGACGACGTCCTTCGACGGAACACGAATGCCGGAGTAGTACGTGGACGTCACCATCAAGCCGCCGACGGTGTTGATCGGTGACCACTCGAAGCCTGCGTCCTCGGTGGGGACGATCAGGATCGAGATGCCCTTGTGCTTGGGGGCATCCGCGTCGGTGCGGCACGCCAGCCACACGTAGTCGGCGGTGTTGGCGCCACTGGTGAAGATCTTGTTGCCGTCGACGATCCACTCGTCATCGTCGAGGACCGCACGGGTCTTGAGCGAAGCCAAGTCCGTTCCGGCCTCGGGCTCGGTGTATCCGATGGCGAAAACGATGTCGCCGGCCAGAATGCCGGGCAGGAATCGTTCCTTCTGCTCTTCGGTGCCGTACTTCATCAACGTCGGTCCGACGGTATTGACCGTCACGAAGGGGAACGGCAGACCCGCGCGCTGAACCTCGTCGAAGAACACGAACTGCTCTTCGATGGAGCGTCCCTGGCCACCGAATTCCTTGGGCCAGCCGATGCCGAGCCAGCCGTCCTTACCCAGCAACTTCACGATCTCGCGGAAGTACTCGCCGCCCACACCTTGCTCGCCGGCCGCGCGACGCTTCTCTTCCGGCAGCAGCGCCGCGAAATACGCGCGCAACTCCTTGCGGAGCTCCTGCTGCTCGGGCGATTCCCTCAGATCCATCGCTGTTTCTCCTATGGCATTCATGGCTGGCAACTCTTGGCCTGGACGCTAACCAGATGCCCAGGTGGGCGCTGTGAATGTCTCGTTGAGCGGGAAGCCGAAACATGAGCGGCGTCACATAAGGTGAGATATGCGCATGGACTCATCGGATCGCGTCGCTCTCACCGACTTGGCCGCCAGGTACGCACAGGCCGTCGACCGCCGAAACACCACCGCACTTGCGGCTCTCTTCACTGACGACGTGGCATTCGTCTTGCCGCCGGCATTGAACGGAACGGATGCACCGACGGAGATACGTGGGAACTCCGTTGTCAGCAGTTCAGTGGTCGATGCCGTCTCACATCTGCACTCGACCCGGCACATCGTCGAGCAGCAGATCCTCGACCTCGACAGCCCCACCACCGCGCACGGTGAGACCTACTGCTCCGCCCACCACATCTATCCGCGGGGCGAGGGCCACCGGGACAACCGGATCGAGATCCGTTATCAGGACAGCTTCGAAAAGGTCGACGGCACCTGGCTGTTCTCGCGTCGCGAATTGGTGGTCGATTTCGCGGAGGACGTTCCGGTCATCCTCCTCGGACAATAGGTAGACGAAAAAATCGCGGTGATTCTGTATCTCCTCACAGGAGGATTACCGGGCTAGCGTTCACGAACTGTCACGCCATCTCGGCGTGGCGTTCGGCTATGTCTTGGAGATTCACATGTCACGCTCGCGCACCAGAAGATTCCTCGCTGCCTTCGCAGTGGCCGCCGTCGCAGTCGGAACCGTCGCAGCGTGCTCGAGCGACAACTCCTCCGACGAGAACGCACCCCTTCGCATCGTCGCTTCTTCTGTTCCGCATGCCGAGATCCTGAAGTTCGTCGAAGAAAAGGGCCTGCTCGGCGACACCAAGATCGAGGTCAGCGAGATCACCGGCGATCTCGACGCCAACGAGGTGCTCGAAGCCGGAGACACCGACGCCAACTTCTTCCAGCACGTGCCGTACCAGGAATCGTGGTCGAAGGAGAAGGGTGTCGACGACCTGGTCGCCGTGGCGAAGGTCCACGTCGAGCCCCTCGGTGCATATTCCAAGAAGGTCACCAACGTGGCCGACCTACGCCAGGGCGCAACGGTCGCTTTGTCCAACAACGTGACGAACTTCGCCCGTGGGCTGTACCTGTTGCAGCAGGCCGGATTGATCAAGCTCGATCAGCAGTTGGGTGCCCCCGGCACCGACATCACCCAGATCAGCGAGAAGAACATCATCGACAACCCCAAGGGGCTCACGTTCACCCAGGTCGATCCTCCGCAGCTTCCGCGCACGCTCGATGACGGAAACGTCGATCTCGCAATCATCAACGGCAACTACGCAATCGAAGGCGGCCTCAATCCGGCCAAGGACGCACTGGTGCTCGAGAAGGCCGAAGGCAACCCGTACGCCAACGTCCTGACGGTTCGTACCTCCCTCGAAAACGATGCGCGAGTGCAGAAGTTGGCTGAGGCATTGACGTCCACCGACGTCGCGACATTCATCGAGCAGACCTACCAGGGCTCGGTCATTCCGGCCAGCGCCACCTGATCGAGACCCGTCATGGTCTTCTCGATCGAATCGGTCTCCAAGGAATACCGCAGCGGCACGAAAGTTCTGCATGCACTCGATTCCGTGTCCCTGAAAATCGAAGACGGCGAAATCTTCGGCATCATCGGCAAGAGCGGCGCCGGCAAGTCCACTCTGCTCCGATGCCTCAACCTGCTCGAACGCCCCACCAGCGGCCGGATTCTGCTGGGCGACACCGATCTGACTGCGCTGAGCCCGGCGCAGTTGCGCGATGCACGCAAGCGGATCGGTGTCGTGTTCCAGCATTTCAATCTGCTGCATTCCCGCTCCGTCGCCGCCAACATCGCGTTTCCTCTCGAAGTGGCGGGGTATTCGCGGGCAGATCGACGTGCCCGCGTCGACGAACTGATCGAGCTGGTCGGTCTGGAAGACCGACGCGACGCGTTCCCTTCGCAACTGTCCGGTGGCCAGAAACAACGCGTCGGCATCGCGAGAGCCTTGGCGGCTTCACCCGATGTCCTCCTGTGCGACGAGGCCACGAGCGCCCTCGACTCGGACACGACCGACTCGATCCTCGACCTGCTCGCCGACCTCAATCGACGACTCGGTGTCACCATTGTTCTGATCACCCACGAGCTCAACGTGGTTCGACGGATCTGCCATCGCGCTGCTCTGATCGATCAGGGCCGCATCGTCGACGAGGGAACTCTCACCGAACTGGTCGCGGACCCGGACTCGCCTCTCGGTGAAGCACTGCTGCCGACCGGAACGGTGCGAACATCCCGGACCGGAATTCCGGCGCTCCTCACCTTTGTCGATTCACTGTCGACCTCGCCAGTGATTTCCCAACTCTCACGGGATCTCGACGTCGACGTCACCGTGATCTCGGGCGGGATCGAGGACATCGGAGCCCATCAGGTCGGCCGTCTTCGCGTGGAGTTCGCCTCGCACACGGGACTCGTCAGCGACGAAGAGACAAGAAAGGCTGTCGAAGAACATCTTTCGCAGCGCGGAGTGAAGGTGACGTTCTCATGAACAAGACGTCCTGGCAGGATTCCCTCGGCGAAGCGTGGGACGCCCTACTCGACACGCTCTACATGGTCGGCGTCTCGTTCGTGCTCACTGTGATCATCGGTATCGCCCTCGGCGTTCTCTTGCACGCGAGCGCGCCCGACGGAATCCGTCCCAACCGCGTCCTCAATTCGGTACTGGGCACCGTGGTGAACATCGGCCGTTCGCTGCCGTTCGTCATCTTGTTGGTTCTGCTCATCCCGGCGACGAGGGCGATCGTCGGGACAGCGCTCGGTGCCACGGCAGCTATCGTGCCGCTGACCATCGGCTCGGTGCCATTCTTCGCGCGCGTCGTCGAGAACGCTCTGCGTGAAGTCGATTCCGGACGCGTCGAGGCCGCACGGTCCATGGGCGCTACCGACAAGGACATCGTCGTCAAAGTACTACTGCCCGAATCGGTTCCGGGCTTGGTAGCCGGAGCAACCCTGACGGCGGTGATGCTGATCGGTTTCTCGGCCATGGCAGGCGCCATCGGCGCCGGTGGTCTCGGCGACTTCGCGATCAAGTACGGCTACCAACGATTCAACACCCCGGTGCTGTTCGTCGCAGTCGTGATCTTGATCGTGCTGGTCCAGGCGATCCAGTCGACCGGCGATCTCGTAGTTCGTTCAATGGCGCACAAGCGGTAACCGTTCAGCTCGAGACCATCGCGATCGCAGTTCGCAGGCCGCGCCGCTTACCGGTCTGCGGATCGACACCGAAGACTTCCTTGATTCCGCCGCGGATGCGGAACTTCAACTCCGAATGCGTCTCCGGAGCATCGTCCTGAGACGCGGAGAGAAACCTGTTGGGCAGAGACAACTTCCAGATTGTCCGCAGCGTCAATCCGTACTGCTTCCACAACGGGCCGGTGGTGTACGGGAGATCGTACTTGTCGCACAGGTCGCGCAGCGGCACAGCGATTTCCGAGTACCGGTTGCTCGGCAAGTCGGGGAAGCAGTGGTGCTCGATCTGGTAGCAGAGGTTGCCGCTCATGAATGCCATCACCGGACCGGCGTGAAAGTTGGCTGACCCCAGCATCTGTCGCAGATACCACTGAGCGCGCGATTCGTTCTCGAATTCCTCGAGCGTGAACTTCTCGGCACCGTCTGGGAAGTGCCCGCAGAAGATGACGGCGTAACTCCAATAGTTGCGGATGAGATTTGCAACGACGTTGGCCGTCAACGTGGTCTTCCACGCCGGACCGGTCAGAGCGGGGAACAGGATGTAATCCTTCGTCACCTGCCGCGCGATCTTCTTTCCGACGTCTTTGGCCATCTCCGATTTCTCGGACCACTTCACCTCACCCTTGCGGAGTTTGTCCGTTTCCAGGTGATGCAGTGCCACGCCCCACTCGAACAGTGTCGCGAGAACGAAATTCGTGATCGGTTGAAAAAGATAGTCGGCGTGCCACTTCTGATCACGGGTGACGCGCATGATTCCGTAACCCACGTCGTTGTCGAGGCCGACGATGTTGGTGAACTTGTGATGAGTGAAGTTGTGCGAGTGCTTCCATCCCGAGGACGGGCAGGTGTTGTCCCACTCCCAGTTGCTCGAGTGAATCTCGGGATCGTTCATCCAGTCCCACTGGCCGTGGATGATGTTGTGGCCGAGTTCCATGTTCTCGATGATCTTGCCGGCACCCAGGAGCGCAGTCCCCAGAATCCAGGCAGGCTTCTTCTTGCTGGCGAACAAGACGATGCGGCCGGCCACCATCAGAGAGCGTTGAAACGCGATCGTTCGCTGGATGTATCGAGCATCGTGCGCGCCGCGCTTCTCCTCGATGTCGAGCCGAATGGCATCCAGCTCGCGCCCGAGCGCCTCGACGTCTTCCTCGGTCAGATGGGCATATTCCTTGATGTCGGTGATCGCCACAGTGTTTCTCCGTATCGGTTTTCTCCGTGCCGCAGGACTGGTCCGTCGGGCGGTACCCCTGGGAGCCGGTGAGGAAACGTCAGCCCCGATATTCATGTGCGTCTTCACGCAATCTATGCCAGAGTCGATATACGTGAGCCCCGAAAACAAGATCACCATCCGCACCGCTACCGAGAGTGACTGGCCGGCTCTCCAACTACTCGACTCGGTGGGGTTCGGTTTTCACCCGTCTCCCGCGGTCAGCGAACTGACGAAGGCGCTCTACAAGCCCGAGGACATCATCCTCGCCGTCGACGGTGACTTACCCGTCGGCGTGGCCATCGAAATCGACATGGAATTCACCGTGCCCGGCGGCCGCCAACTCCCCACGCGCGGAATCACCTGGGTATCCGTCGCCCCGACTCACCGTCGTCGTGGCGTCCTACGCTCGATGTTCACTGCACTTCACGCCCACATCGAGTCGACCGGAGCACCACTTGCCGCCCTGACGGCCAGCGAAGCCGGCATCTACAACCGCTTCGGATACGGCCCCGCCACCTTCAGCGAGGGCATCACCCTCGATCGCCGCTTCGCGCGATTTCGCCCCGAGGTGCCCGACAACGGTGGCGTGTCCATCGTCGACATCAAAGCTGCCTCGACGCTTCTACCCGAGATCTACGACCGCTGGCGGCTGCAGACACCCGGCGCTCAAGTGCGTCCGCAACCGCTCTGGGACCATATGTTCGCCGACCCGTCCGAGGATCGTGACGGCGCCTCCGGACTGTTCTTTCTGACACACGCGGACGGATACATCGCTTACCGGCACACGAGCGAGGGCCGCGACAGCATCGCCCGGATCGACGAGTTCGTGACGATCACCGAAGATGCGCACGCGGCGCTGTGGCGAACGATCTGCGGCCTCGACCTCGTTACCCGGATCGAGACACGCCAGCATCCTGCCGATCCACTCCGGCTGATGCTCACGGACTACCGCCTTGCCCGGACGACGACGCGCTCCGATCGACTGTGGCTGCGCATCATGAACGTGCCCGCGGCTCTCGAGGCTCGTGAATATGCTGCTGACCTGGACACAGTCATCAAGGTCGACGATCCGTTCCTGAAGGCCGGCGGAACTTTCGCGCTTCAGGTCAAGGGCGGCAAGGCCACCTGTACGGTCACTGACGCGGAGCCTGCGATCACGATGCCCTCTGATGTTCTGAGCAGCTTGTACCTGGGCGAGCACCAGGCCAAGTCCTTCGCGGCGGCGCACCGGCTCCACGCGTCCGATCCGCAGGAGATCCGGAATTTCGACTTCGCTTTCAACGCGCAGAAGCCCGCAATTCTCGGGTACGGATTCTGATGATCTTGCCGACACGTGGGTGGACGATTTGTGCCGTCGGCCGTATTCAGGGTTAGCCTCGAACAATGGCGTTTGTCGGAAAGATGGTCAATAGGCTTCCTGAGCGGGTCCTCGTGCGCGTCCTGCCGCACGCAGAAATGCTCAAGTTCCTGGTGGTCGGCGGCATCGCCTTCATCGTCACCACGGTTCTGTTCTTCGGTATCAAGTGGACGGTCCTGCCTCAGCACCCGGTGACGGCCAACATCCTCGCAGTCCTCATCGCGACGGTTCTGTCCTACGTGCTCAACCGCGAATGGTCGTTTGCTCAGCGTGGTGGTAGACAGCGCCATCACGAGGCCGCGCTGTTCTTCATCGTCGCGGGTATCGGTTTGGCCATCAACCAGGTTCCGCTGTGGATCTCCAGCTACGTGTTCCACCTGCGCCAGCCCAACGTCTCCCTCTTCATGGAGAACTTCGCGGACTTCATCAGCGGATCGATCATCGGAACCCTGCTGGCCACGGCCTTCCGCTGGTGGGCCATGCGTCGGTACGTCTTCCCCGAAGAAGCCACCGACAGCCAGGTCGTTCTCGACATCGAAGCGACTCCCGGCACCAAGACACCGACAACCGACGCCACCGCCCTCGACTGACTTTCAGGATCGACGCACCCGATCGCTCGCGCTTCGATCAGAGTTCGTCGATACCGATCAGCCCGTCCTGAAGGGCGCGTGCAAGCAGTGCCATCTTCGTCGGGGCTGTCCGGCCAACTCCGTCGTACTTCCCTCGAATACGGGCGAGGTGCGTATTCACCGTTCCCTCCGCGATGTACAACTCACGGGAGACTTCGGCTTTCGAGTCGCAGCGAATCCAGGTCAACAGCACCTGTACTTCACGCCTACTGAGGCTGGGTGAGTCGGCAGTCTTCATCGGTGGTGTCCCTTACTTCCAGGCTTTCAGCGCGGTCGAACTCCCATGGAAACGGAGCGTGGTCGCGGGGTCACTCCGTTTGTTGACTGGGATAACTCTCGAGCGAGAGTGAACACTCTCAGAACACCACTCGAGCAGGCCTTGACCTCGGTAGAGTCTTGTTTGCCCGTAATGCGCGGGGAGAGCCTGTCGAACGAGCGAAGGACCGACGATGACTGACCGCGACGCGTCCACCATGCAATTCGTCGATGCAGGCGTGACGACGCTCGTCGAGCCCCCTCGAGACATTCTCGAACGCGGACTTCGGAGCGAACAGGTCGTCAACCAAGCCGGTGCATCGCAGGCCACGTTCTTTCGCAAGTTCCGAACCAAATCCGAATTCATCGAGGCCGTGATCACCAGCCTCACCGAATCGACCTTGCACAGCGCCGACAAAGTGAAGCAGACCGTGCGCGCACAGTTGGTAGCAAACGACGACGCGCTTCGTCCGACGGTCACCACTCTCGTCAAAGAGGCATTCGACGCAATCGTCAACGACGCGTCGACTGCAAGAAGTCTTCTCTCACACATTTTTGCGGGCTCACACCGGCGAACCTCCACCGCTCTGGGAAACGAATATCGTCGACGCGACGAGCTCGTGTCCGCGGCCTACGAGGCCCTCTTCGAGAAAACCGACGCAACACTCCGAAGGCCGTTCACCACCAAGACCTTCGCTGTCACGGTCAATGCGGTGATCGACGGCTTCCGCATTCGTAGCCGCATCGATTCCCGCTCCGTCTCACCCGACATCATGTCCGACGCGCTGCTCGCGATATTGGGTGCCGTCGTCGACACGTCTGGCCTTCACCAACACCTCGATGACGTTGTCAGTCCCATCGACCAGCCCGCTGAGACGCGTCCGCTGCCGCGTGATCCGCGAGCGGCGTTTCTCGCCGCCGCCCGTAGCGAATTCGGCAAACGCGGATACTTCATGACGCAGATCAACGACATCGCCGACACTGCGGCAGTCCCCCGCGCCGCTGCGAACAAACTGTTTCCCACCAAGCCCCACATCCTGGTGGCAGCCCTTCAGAGCCGAGTGGACTCACTGCGAGAAACCGTTGCCGACGACATCCTGATCGGTCTCGGCGACGTCGCGATCATCGAGAACTTTCTACTCCGCTGCGCTCAACTAGCCTCTGACGAAACAGAGTTCATGGATGCACTGTTGGTTGCCGTTGCCCACGACACCTACGGCGAGCCCGAGAGCCTGCTGTCACTCAAAGAGAAACTCAACATTCCCTCGATCATCGCGCCGATTGTGCAGCGGGGCCAGGACAACGGAGTCTTGTCGACCATCAGTGCTCCGATGGACATCGCCGCGGGAATAACCAACACCCTCCTATTGCGGTGCTTCACCCGCCGAGCCGACAGCCCGGCCGACAACGCAGCCTGCGTCGGCGCGATGCTCCTGAACGGGCTGGCCCATCCCTGATCAGACGGGGCGAATTACGCTACGAGCCCCAGCCGCTTCGAGCATTCGGCCATTTCGTCGATGATCAGTTCCAGCGACGTGCCACGACGGCTCGCGGACAACACGATTCGATCGGCTCCCAACCCGCGTGCCCACTCGAGTTTCGCTTCGTCGAGCCTGGGCAGGCTCGCACCGAGTACCAGAGAGACGTCGGCAGAATCTCGATCTGCCTTCACCGCAGCAGCTTTCATCGCTGCAATGGCCTTGTCGAGATCTTCACCGGCGAGTCCCAGCGGCTGGAAACCATCACCCAACCGGCCGGCACGCCGAGCAGCAGCAAGACTGTGTCCACCGATGTAGAGCGGAACTCCGGACTCGCGATGAGGTTTCGGCCAGCTGTACGCACCCTTGAACGAGAAGTAATCGCCGTCGAAATCGACTGCTTCCTTGCCCACCCAGAGTGCACGCATCACCGCGATGGCCTCATCGGCTACCTTGCCGCGGCGCTCGAAGTCACCGCCGCACGCTTCGATCTCTTCCTTCATCCACCCCAGACCGAGGCAGATGCGCAATCGCCCACCCGAAAGGCGATCGAGCGTCGCCAATCGCTTGGCGAGCACTACCGGATTGTGATTTGGCAGCACCAGAACTCCAGTGGACAAGCCCAACGTGGTTGTCGCACCCGCCACGAACGAGAGCAGTTCAAGCGGATCCGGGATGTCGCAGTCATCGGGAAGATGCGATTTGCCGGTCGGAGAATAGGGGTATTCACTCTCGGTGTCGGCGATGACCACCGAGTGCTCCACTGCCGAGATCTCGTCGAAACCCAGCGATTCAGCCGCACGGGCGAATTGCAGAATCCAATCAGGGTCTCCGCTTCGACCCAGTTCGACCGGAACGACCACGCCGAGCTTCATACCGTTTCCTCCAGTGTCGCCATCAATTTCGGACCGTCCACGACGCGACCGACAAACCGGTCCGCATCGGGATCTGTTGCAAGCCACACCGCCGCTGCAGCGGGTACGGATGCCGGTGTGGCCGCAAATCCGGCTTCCACTATTGCTTCCGCGCCACCGCGGGCTTTACCTGATTCCGTGATGACAAATCCCGGACTCAGGTTGAACGCTTTGATTCCGGCGTTTCGATACTCGGAGTTGATCGCTCCGGCGATACGTCCGAACGACGCCTTCGACGCGGCGTACGACAAACCCCAACCACCCTCGCCGGGCGGCGCAGGCGGATCCATGGTCGCCGAACCCGATGCCAGGTTGACCACTACGCCGTTGCCCCGCTTGATCATCGACGGGAGTATCACCTGAACCAGAGCGAGTTGGTGCAGATAATTTCCGATCACCATCGCCTGAGCGTCGTCGATCTCGATGTCGAGCACCCGGTCCATGTTCCCGACCGTCTGCGCGTAGGCGTTGTTCACCAGCACGTCGACATGTCCCCACTCTGCCAGCACCCGTTCACCGGCGCCGCGGACGGATGTCAGATCGAGCAGGTTCATCGGAACGGCCAATGCGCGCACACCGAAGGACTCGATCTCGGCAACCGTCGTCTCCAGGCTGCCGGGCACCGGAATCACTTGCTCGCCTTGCCTGGTTCGCGGGGCTGCCCGCCCCTCTCCTTCACGAACGGTGCGAGCAGTGATTGCTACGTCGAATCCGGCGCGCGCGAATGCAAGCGCGCACTCTCGGCCGATCCCCCGGGAAGCGCCGGTGACCAGCGCAACTCCACTCACAGGAACCGCGAACGGCCGTGTGTCTCGAACTCCTTCTCCAGATTCACCACGTCAGTTTCGGTCATCAACGTGTATTCGGGAGTGCCGCGGCCCACCCAGTGGAACACCGGCTCGTCGGTACGCCAGCGATCGGCCTGAAGCTCACGTTTGAGAACCTTGTTGGAGCCCGTGACGGGCAGGTCGGTCGAAACGCGAACAAATCGTGGCGCCGCCTTGGTACCCAAATCCGCCTGCGCGGCAAGGTAGTCAGCGAACTCGACCGGATCGAAATCGGCGAGATCGGCAACCTCGATCGCAGCCATCACCTGATCACCCGAACGCGGATCCGGCACCGCGAAGACACCCGTGGCAATCACCTTGGGATGACGACGCAGGATGTGCTCGATCATCAGCGCCGAGGTGTTCTCACCGTCGACCCGGATCCAGTCACCCTTGCGTCCGGCGAAGTAGATGAAGCCGGCCTCGTCGACGTAGCCGAGATCGCCTGTCCAATACCAACCGTGGCGAATCTTCTCCGCGATGGCGTCTTCGTTCTTGTAGTACCCCTCGAACTTCTTCGATCCGGCCTTGTCGACCATCTCGCCGATCGATTCGTCGGGGTTGAGCACGTGACCGTGCTCGTCGAGGATCGCGCGGGGGCGCTCTTCGCGGGTGTCGGGATCGACGATGACGATGTTCTCGTTCGCGGGTCGGCCCAGCGCTCCGGCCGGTTGGTTCGGATCGAGCACCACCGAACCGGCACCTTCACTCGAGCCGTATCCCTCGAAAAGTTGTGCACCGAAACGGCGGATGAATTCTGCCTTGTCCCCCGGTGAGGCCTCGGTCCCGAATCCGTGTGTGAGGGTGTTCTCGATGTCGTCCGGTTGTTCTGCCGTCGCCATGAGATACCCCAAGGCCTTACCGACGTAGGTGAAATAGGTTGCGCCGTAGAACCGAACGTCCGGCATGAAGCCCGAAGCGGTGAACTTGCGGACGAGGCAGACGGTGGCTCCTTGTGAAAGGGCTGGCGCCCACAGGGCCATCAGCGCGTTGCCGTGGAAGAGCGGCATGCAGCAATAGCAGACATCGTCGCGGTCGATGTCGTACTTGGCGCAGTTCGCGTAGGCCAACCGTGTCAGACGCCCCTGGCTGCACCGCACTGCCTTGGACATTCCGGTGGTACCCGAGGTGAAGAGAAGCAGGAACAGGGTCGACGCGTCGACGCCGAGGTCGATCTGAGGCGATTCGACGTGATGCGTTGCAATCTTGTCCGGGTAGGACGCGTCGTCGACGAGCACGAAACGGTCTTCGGTCAGTCCGAGGTCAAGGCCGGACAACTTCTCGTAGCCCGCTTTGTCGGTGACGATCAGCTGGCAGTCGACGTACCGGACCTCGGCCTCGAGCTCGGCTCCACGCCTGGTCGGATTGATGCCGACGATCGTGGCTCCGGTCAGGGCCGCGCCGCCGAGCCAGAACAGGAACTCGGGATCGTTCTCGAGAAGGACTCCGATGTGAAACGGTCCAGGCGCGCGAAGCGATTTCGCAAGCGAGCCACGCGCTGCGCTCTCGCGCACCACTTCGTCCCAGCTCCAGTCCTGCGTCCGCGTCCGCAGACCCAGGTGCTGATCACCGAGACGGTCGATCAACATCTGCGCGACGTCCTCGCGCTGAGGAGCTGCAAGAGCTGCATTCGAAGATGCTTCGGTGGCGGTGTTCGTCATCGTGTCCTGTGTCCTAGTCGATATCGGAATGTCGATTACTCCAACTGCGATACGACTCGAACGTATCGACGCCTCAAAGCCGGAACCGTCTCAGTCTCGCTCAGTGGTAACCGCCGCCACAGATATGATTTTCTCGTGAGATTTTGTGACGTGAAAAGCGCCACAATACGAAAGGCCATTCCATGACTGCCCCCGCAGATCCGCAGTTGCTTCTGGACCAGGCGGTCTCACGCCTCACCGGTCCAGGTGGGCCATTCGAGATCGTCGAAGAAGAGGTTCTCGGCACCGTCATGCCCGTGATGAAGAACCGTGGTCACGCCATCGGTGAACTCATCTCGGCGTCTCGCGCCTGGGGCGACGGCGACTATCTCGTCACCAGCGATCGTCGAATCTCGTTCACCGAGCACGCCGATTCCGTCGCCGCGCTGGCAACTGCTCTGCGGGACAAGTACGGCGTCCGCAAGGGCGACCGTGTGGGCATCCTCGCTGCCAACACTCCCGAATGGGTCATGACGTTCTTCGCGACGCAGGCGCTCGGCGCGATCGCTGTCGGTCTCAACGGTTGGTGGGTTCCGCGCGAGGTCACCCACGGGATCGAGCTCTCACGTCCGAAGGTTCTGGTCGTGGACGCCAAGCGCGGCGCCGCCCTCCCCGAACTGCCGGCAGACATCACGGTCCTCACCATGGAGGAGGATCTGCCCGCGCTCATCGCGGAATATGCAGGCTCCGAGGTGCCGAGCACCGACATCGACGAGGACGATCCCGCCGTCATCCTGTTCACCAGTGGTACCAGCGGCCGCCCCAAGGGCGCACTCCACTCGCACCGCAACGTGATGGCCGTCGTCGACTACCACAAGTACAGCGACGCGATCGGCGCAGCATTCACCGGCCGTGAGTACGACGCTTCCAAGCCGAGCCCACTGCGTTATCTACTCACCTCCCCGCTCTTCCACATCGCCAGCCTGCACAATCTGGTGGTCCCCCGTCTCGCGACGGGCAGTGCCGTCATCCTGACCGAGGGCGGCTTCGACGTCGACAAGGTTCTCGGATTGGTCGAACGCGAGCGCGTCACCAACTGGGGTGCGGTGCCGACGATGGCGTCGCGTCTGCTCGAACACGGCAACATCGCCAAGTACGACGTCTCCTCGCTGACTGCATTCTCGCTGGCGTCGGCGCCGTCGTCACCCGCTTTCAAGGAACGACTCAAGGAGCAGGTGCCGTTCGCACGCAATGCTCTGGTCGACAGCTACGGTCTCACCGAATGCAGCACCGCCATCGCAGTCGCCGTCGGCGCCGAACTCGAAGAGTTCCCAGGCACTCTCGGACGTCCGATCATCACCGTCTCGATGGAGATTCGCGATCCGTTCGGCGAGTGGCTGCCGGACGGCATCGAAGGTGAAGTGTGCGTGCGCAGCCCGTTCGTCATGCTCGGATACTGGGAGAACGACGAGGCGACCGAGTCTGCAATTGCACCTGGACGCTGGCTCCGCACCGGCGATTTCGGCGTCATCGAGAACGGTCGTCTCCGTCTCACGGGCCGTCGTTCCGACCTGATCCTGCGTGGCGGCGAGAACGTCTACCCCACCGAGATCGAGCAGACGCTCGAC
Organism: Rhodococcus sp. KBW08; assembly: GCF_003852455.1. NCBI lineage: Bacteria > Bacillati > Actinomycetota > Actinomycetes > Mycobacteriales > Nocardiaceae > Rhodococcus > Rhodococcus sp. KBW08. Next base: position 84,315 of record NZ_QAJJ01000025.1, on the reverse strand, counting down.
GAACACCCCGACGTGATCGAGTGTGCTGTCATCGGCATGCCGCACCCCGACCTCGGCCAGGAAGTCTCTGCCGTGGTTGTCCTGCGTCCCGGAGCGGACACCACGGAGGCCGAGTTGCGCGACTACGCCGCCGAGCGCCTGTCCTACTTCAAGGTGCCGTCGAAGTGGCGCATCACCAATGATCTGTTGCCTCGCAACGCAACCGGCAAGATGGTTCGGCGCGAGATCACCGTATGACCGCGGAGCTGTCACGGATCGTCGCCGAGTCGGCGATCCGTGACCTGCTCTGCGAGTACACGCATCTGATCGATCAGGGCAGATTGCGTGAAGTCGCCGCATTGTTCGCCCGGTCCGACTACGGGCAGTGCGGGCCGGACGGGATTGCCACCACGCTCATTTCATCCGACGCCGATGCCGTGTTCGCAGCCTGCAGTGGCTTCATTCGCATGTACGGCGATCCTCCGATTCCACGAACCAAGCACCTGCTGACAAACACGCGGATCGCAGTCGACGGCGAATCGGCGTCGGCGCTCTCGTACATCACGGTCATACAAGGCACTGAAACACTTGCCCTGCAACCCATCCTGTCGGGGCGTTACTTCGATCGTTTCAGCTGCGTCGACGGATCGTGGCAGTTCAGCTCGAGACTCTTCTGTATGGACAACATGGGCGACATGTCCGCTCATGCCAAGCGTGCGCTGTAGAGGAACGACTGTGGAAATCGGCGTCAACGTTCTGGGCCTCGAAGCGCTGTTCGACGGCAAGATTCGCCCGGTTCTGGACTTCGCCGCGCGCGCTGACCGTGCCGGAGTCGATCTGATCTGCACCGGCGATCACCTCGGGTTCAATGCCGACGCACACGCTCGGCGGGTAGTCGAACACAACTTCTTGTTCCCCTTGGATCACCCTTGGTACGAACAGATTTCATTGCTGTCCTCGATCGCGGCAGTGACGGAACGTGCTCGCCTCGGGGTGTCGGTTCTGATCGCCACTGTTCGTCCGGCGGCTCTGCTCGCCAAACAGGTTGCCACACTCGACTCACTGTCCGAAGGTCGAACTGTGATGGGCTTCGGCGTCGGTTGGCAAGAAGCCGAATACACTGCCACCAACATGCCTTTCGATGCGCGATTCGGGCGCATGGAGGAGACTGTCGCAGCGTGTCGCGAACTGTGGACCAATGCCCCGGCCAACTTCAAGGGACGCGACTTCGCCTTCGAGAACTACCACAGCCTCCCACTGCCGATCCAGCCCCGAGTACCAGTGCTCTTCGGGTTCGGACCAAGTCAGCGGAACTTCGACCGCATCGCACGCGTCGCCGACGGTTGGACCGTGAACCCGACCGATCTGGGAACGTTCTCCGACAGTGTCACATTGCTGCGCAACACTTTCGAGGCCCACGACCGTGACCTGGATACCGCACGTGTGCAAGTATCTGCAGCACCGATTCGACGCGACAACGGGTCCGTCGACCTCTCGGCAACGGCAGACAAAGCCCGGGACTGGTTCGACCGCGGCGCGTCCGTCGTCGTCTTTCGACCTGCCGTATTCGACTGCGCAGCCGAAGAACTACCAGAACTACTCGACTGGATTAGCAGCATCAAGGAGGCGTGACATGGACCGGGCACTGCAAGATCTCATCGACAAGCAGGCAATCCGTGAGGTAGTTCTGACGTACTGTCGCGGCATCGACCGCCTCGACTTCGATCTCGTCCGCAGCGCCTACCATCCGGACGCGATCGACCACCACACCGGTTTCGACGGCAACATAGACGAGTACATCGCCTGGGTCACACCGAAACTCTCGGCGATCGGCGGCACGATGCATCACATCGGCAACCACCTGGTCGAACTACACGGCGACCAGGCGATCAGCGAGGCGTATTCGATGTCCACACATTGGGGCGGTCCCGAAGGCATCGGGATGGTCAACTTCACCAGCGGTGCGCGATTCATCGACCACATGGAGCGACGCGACGGTCGTTGGGCGATCAAGGAGCGATGGGCCGTACGAGAGTGGACCCGCTCGGACGAGGGCCGCTTCGTCAACCCCGAAGGGCCTGGCCCGCGTGGGCGTCGAGATGCCTCGGATCCGCTGACAGCACTACGCCAAACCCTTGAAATGCGTTGAGGTTCACGATTCGGACTATTCCGACTGATTTGAAGATTCAGCTGCATTCGAACATGCATTCGAATATGATGAATGCATGTTCAACCCCGCGACAGAGCTTTTCGGTATCTCGGCACAGCTGACCGGTACCGAAACTGATTGTGCGCTGGTTGATCTCATGACAGATCTGCACGCATGTGAGGCGATGCTGGTCGAACGCAAGCTCGCTGTGATTGCCGAGGTCTTTTCGCGGCGAAGCTCAGAGCATGCCGCCAGTGGTGCGTGGTCGTCGACCGCACACGAGTTGGCTGAATCGGAAGTCGGTGCGTCACTGACGATGGGCCGCGCGGCTGCAGGCAAGCTGATCGGGTTGGGGTTCTCGTTGAAGACTCGGCTGCACCGCACTCGAGCAGCGATGGCGCGTGGCGAGTTGGATCTGTACCGAGTCGGTTTGATCGATTCCGCGACCGCGAACGTGAAAGACGAGCTGATCGACGAGGTGGAACGACAACTGCTCGAACAAGTTCTCGCCCCACCGGTAGCCGGCGGAACGGGCCTGACGGGCAGACGACTTACAGCGGCGATCGATCGGATCGTGGCGATGGTGGACCCAGAAGGTATGCGAGAACGCCGACGTCGTGCGCTCACCGATCGGTTTGTCGGGGTCAGCGCTGCCGAGGACGGGATGGCAAAGATCTTGGGAAGCGTTCCGGCAGAGCAGGCTCGGGCATTCGACGGCCGACTACGCGAGTTGGCAATGTCGGTATGCCGAAACGACTCTCGAACATACGAGCAGCGACGAGCCGACGCGCTCTTCGAGTTGACCAACGGATCACCGTTCTTGCCGTGCAACTGTGGCCGAGCTGATTGCCCGCAGGATCGTAGCGGTGGTGTTGTCGTTCGTCGGCCCATGGTTCACGTCGTGATGACTGATTCCACTCTGCGCGGAGGCGGCGAGCCCGCTCACCTCGACGGGTACGGGGTGATCAGCGCTGAGCATGCTCGCGACATCGCCCAAGACGCCGTAATTCGAAACGTCCGAGTACCCGCTGATACCGCCACCGAATCGGTGCCCGGTTCGGCGTACGTCTACCGGCCTGGTTCAGTTCTCGATACCTGGTTGCGGGTCATCGCGGGCAGCTGCCAGTGGCTGCATTGTGATGTACCGGCCTGGAATTCCGATCTGGACCACAATGAACCGTTCCATCATGGCGATCCCGAACGCGGCGGTAAAACAGTCGAATCGAATATGAGTGCGTTCTGCCGCAATCATCATCGCCTCAAGCATTCCGACCGGTGGCGGTTCGCGTCGAACGGGGATCGGACCTTGTCGCTGACGTCACCGACCGGGCATCGCTACCGAACGCGACCCGCAGGGTTGGCGGCGGGGTCGGCCGAACCGGTAACGCCGCAGGGCGGTCGAAATCGACGGACCCAGGCGGAGAACAAGGCTGCGCGTATCCAGAGTGAACGGAATCGCCGGCGCCGACAGATTCAGAAAAGAGCACAGGAGCACATTCAATGTGAGCGGCGGAAATCACCGCGAGCCCATCGAGAACCCATCGATTACGGAGACGACCCGCCACCGTTCTGAGGTGCCGAGGTGCGTCGACGTGTCGCCGGGGTCAATCTGACGTCGACGTGGTGTCGTCATCTCCCGCTGACGGATCGTCTTCGGCAAACGGATCGATGGTGTCGACACCTTCGAGGACGGTCAGCTCTTCTTCAGCCTCGGCCAGGAGGCCCTTGGCTTCAGCTTCGAACTTCTTCTCCCAATCGGACATACCGAGCCCCTTCTCTTCCGAAGCGAGTTCCCGCTGTATCTGAACTCAGACTACGTCGCCGGCGACGAGTTTCGCCTTCCGCTCGAGTCATTACTCATGACCGAGTAATCATGTATCTCGACGGACGGAGCACCCATGCCCGGACAGTTGGAAGGCAAAACCGCACTGATCACCGGAGCCGCCCGAGGTCAGGGCCGAAGCCACGCCGTGCGACTGGCGCAGGAGGGCGCGAACATCATTGCGCTCGACATCTGCCGTCAGATCGAATCGGTGGCCTACCCGATGGGAACCGACGACGATTTGAGGCAGACAACGGCAATGGTCGAGGCCCTCGGGAGACATGTCGTCGCGCGAGAAGTCGACGTTCGCGATTTACCTGCGCTAGAAGCTGCAGTATCCGAAGGAATTGCGGAGTTGGGCAGCCTCGACATCGTCCTGGCCAACGCCGGTATCGGCATGATGTCTCCGGACGTCGACGATGCTCGCGCCTTCCGCGACCAGATGGAGGTCAATCTCTTCGGTGTCTGGAATACCGTCCAGGCCGCAGCGCCCCCGATGATCGAGCAAGGGACAGGCGGCGCAATAGTCCTGACCGGATCGACACTGGGACTTGTCGGTCGCGGAGGTGACGGCACCGGCGGGTCCGACGGCTACTGCGCGAGTAAACATGCCATCGTGGGGCTTGGTCGCACGTGGTCGCACTGGCTTGCTCCCCACAATATTCGTGTCAACTCCGTGCACCCGACGGGCGCGAATACACCGATGGTCGTCAACGACGCCGTCGCGAAACTGTTTGCGGACTCCCCCACATCGAGCGGAGCCGACGTGGGCAACCTCTTGAACGTCGGGCTGATCGAGGCTGCCGACGTCAGCAACGCGATAGCCTGGTTGGTTTCGGATCAGGCTCGATACGTCACAGGTATCGCGTTGCCGGTCGACGCCGGCTTCACGGCCAAATAGACACCGGAATCTCGAGCCGAACAACTGCCGATCAGTCGACGGTCGGCGCCCACTGCACACCGTTGATGTGCCCGCCGCCGTCGACGAAGAGGGTGTTGCCGGTGACGTAGCGGCTGTCGTCACTCGCCAGGAAGGCCGCAACGGGGCCGATGTCGTCGAGGGGATCGCCGATCCGCCCCATCGGGTTCTGTGCGGCCATCACTGCCACGTTCTCCGGATTGGCTTCGGCGACACGCTTGTACGCCGCACTCTGCGCACCGGGACAGATGACGTTGCAATTCACATGCTTGGGGGCCCACTCGCGGGCAGCAGTGCGAGTCAGCGTTCGCAATGCTTCCTTGGCCGCGTTGTACTGCACCGAGTACATGTGAGCATTCACCCCGTTGAGGCTGCACATGTTGATCACGCGGCCGGTGCCGTGACGCTCGAGTTCCGGCAACGCGGCCTGCATGGCCCAGAAAGCGGCCATCACCGCCATGTCGAAACCGCCGCGCAATTGCTCGTCGGTCATCTTCTCGAGCCGAGCGAAACCGAAAGTTCGCCAAGCATTGTTGACCAGGATGTCGAGGCGCCCGAACCGCTCGACGGCCCGGTCAACCATGGCGACAACCTGAGCTTTGTCGGTGACATCGGTACGGATGAACTCAGCCTCCGCGCCCCATTCGTCCCGCAACCACTGGGTGGTTTCGAGGCCCGCTGCCTCGTCGATCTCGGCAACCAACACCGACGCGCCTTCACGCGCGAACGCGCCCGCCACTCCGCGCCCGATGCCCATACCGGCACCGGTGACCACTGCTACACGTCCGTCGAGCTTGCCCACTGGGCCCTCCTTCGTCAGAACCCCTACCTGGGGCGCGGCACGGTCTTGTCGATGAACAGGCCCTCTACCGACACACACAATTCGCCGTCCGCAGTCTTGATCTCACCGACGGTGTGAATCTTGCGGCCGTCCTTGGAAAGGAATTTGCCGCTGATCGTGAGGGGCTCGAACAGCGGAGTCGGGCGATGGTACCGAGTGCTCAATTGTGCTGTCATGCCGGAAGTTCCGCCCCAGGCGTTCGCGACGCCGAGAACGTGATCGAGCAGCAGCGCCGAAACACCGCCGTGTACATGGCCGGGAGGGCCCTGGTACGGCAGCGTCAACGTGACCACTCCCTGCACCGACCCGTCAGCGAGCCCTTCCAGAACGAGCGGCGGCGCAATGGCATTCTCGGGGCCGGTCACCGGATCGTGACGAGTCACGCCCTCACCGTTCCACATGTCGATCAAACGCTCAGCCACCTCGGGTGAGTGCTGCTCGAGGTGCTCGGCAATGCTGTTGAGCTCCTCCGCAACCCGGTCCAGGTTGGCGTTTTCGCGGTCGGTCCGCAGCATCGCGTCGACAACGCGTCGGGCTGCTGCCGTGGCCCGGTCGACCGGGGCGTCTTGCGGCGGCGAAGTCAGAATCGTGCCGCCCGGGTGTGTGGCTGCCGTGGGGTGTGTACCGAGGTCCATCAGTTGATCTCCATTGTTGCGTGTGTGAGAACCGGGGAGTTCTCGCGCTCGGGGCAGGTCGCCGCCAACGTCAACGTGTTGCCGTCCTGCCATACCGAGGTGGTGATGGATTCGCCTGGGAACAGCGAACCGGCAAACCGCACCGAGTAGTTCTTCACCCTCGTCGGATCTCCGTCGAGGATTCCGTCCACCACTGCCTTGCAGACGATGCCGTACGACGCCAGGCCGTGCAGAATCGGAGCGTCGAAGCCCGCCATCTTCGCGAAGGCGGGATCGGCGTGCAGCGGGTTCATGTCTCCACTGAGTCGGTACACCAGCGCCTGCGAGGGACTCGTACTCGACGTCAGCACCTTGTCGGGCGCCTGATCGGGCACCCCGGCAACAACTTCGGGACCGGCACTCCCGCCGAAGCCACCTTCGCCGCGCGCCCAGATCTGCATTCCGGTGGTCCACAACGGGTTCCCGTCAAGGTCGTGCGCCGCGGTCTCGAGAACGATCACAGCTGCCTTTCCCTTGTCCCAGACGTCGGCGACCCGAGAGGAAATACGAGCAGCACCCGTCGACGGGATCGGCGCGTGAAGTGTCAGCGACTGCCCACCGTGCAGAATCTTGCGCAGGTCGATGTCGATTCCCGGCATACTCATCGACGGTGCGGGCAATACACCCGCCGAAACTCCCTGGCCTGCAACCATTGCAAACGTCGGGAGTACCTTCAGACCCTTTTCGTACACCCAGGTGAGTTCTGCGGGATCCAGAGCATTCGCTCCTGCTCCGAGTCCCAACTGGTAGAGCATGACGTCGCGGTCGGTCCACGACGCTTCGCGCACTGTCGGTTCGGCGGACAACGCCACATCGAGATCGATAGCCATCAGTTCTCCAAAGTTCCGGCTCGGTAGACGGTCACGACGCACGCGCCGCCCAGTCCGAGGTTGTGCTGCAATCCGATTCGTGCGCCCTCGACCTGGCGAGCGTCCGCGGTCCCGCGAAGCTGCCACGTGAGTTCGGCGCACTGGGCCAGCCCCGTCGCGCCCAGCGGGTGTCCCTTCGAGATCAAACCACCCGACGGGTTGACGACCCACTGGCCGCCGTACGTGGTCGCGCCGGATTCGACGAGCTTTCCGCCCTCTCCGACAGCGCACATCCCCAGGCCCTCGTAGGTGATGATCTCGTTGATCGCGAAGCAGTCGTGCAGTTCGATGACGTCGACGTCTTCGATGCTGATGCCGGCTTCGGCAAAGACCTGCTCGGCGGCCGCCGCCGTCATCGGCGCGCCGACAACGTCGATCATCGACCTCTCGGCAAATGCTGCCTCGGTGTCGGTGGTCATGGCCTGAGCGACGATCTCGATCGCTCGGCCCTCGAGTCCGTGCTCACGGACGAACTTCTCACTCACGACGATCGCGGCTCCGGCGCCGTCCGAAGTCGGCGAGCACTGCGAACGTGTCAGTGGATCGTGAATCATCTTGTCACCGAGTACCTGTTCGAGGGTGTACTCGTCACGGAACTGCGCATACGGGTTGTTGACCGAGTGCTTGTGGTTCTTGACCGCCACGGCTGCAATCTGTTCGACCGTCGTGCCGTACTTCTTCATGTGTTCGACGGCAGCATTGCCGAACAGCTGCGCAGTCATGGGTGAGCGCGCGAAGCCGTAGTCCTCGACCATGATCTTCAGCTGCGAGTCCAAAGTCGTGACCTTGGGCATCTCACCGGTGCCGGTCAGTGCAGTTTTGGTCATCTTCTCGAAGCCGACGGCCAAAGCACACTCGGCTTGCCCGACCTGGACCCATTCGCGCGCCGTCATCAGTGCCGTCGAGCCGGTGGCGCAGTTGTTGTTGACGTTGAAGATCGGAATGCCGGTCAGACCGGTCTCGTAGAGAGCTCGCTGTCCTGCTGTCGACGCATTGAACACGTAACCGACTGCAGCGCGCTGGATCTGGTCGTAGCCGATCCCGGCATCGGTCAGGGCATTCGAGACGGCTTCGGTCACCATGTCCGGGTATTCCCAGTCGCGGGTCTCGATCTTCTCGAACTTGGTCATGCCCACGCCGATGACGAAGGTGCGATTGCTCATGTGCAGGTCACTTTCCCGGTTCGGGGTCGCGAGGCAGACCCAGGATTCGCTCACCGATGATGTTGAGCTGAACATTGGTTGTACCACCCGCGATGGACATGCACTGCGAGTTCAAGAACATCTGGGTTGCAGACATCCGATGCTGTTCGCCCAGAAGTGAACTCGGCCCGGCCCACTCCATTGCCACATCCCAGACCTGCTGGATGTGCTCGACACCGATCAACTTTGCCACCGAGGACTCGGCGCCCGGCTGCGCGCCGGTGAGCGAGCGCAGCGTGGTGCGCAGACCGAGCAGACCGCCGGATTGCGCGTCGCACAGCACCTTTCCGAGAACGGTCAACTGCTCGTCGTCGATGCCACCGGGCAGTCCGTCGACCAGGCTCAGAAGAGCCTCGCCACCCGATCCGAGAGACGAGTCGTTGGACAACGAGACACGCTCGTTGGCCAGCGTGGTGCGAGCGAGCTTCCAGCCGTCGCCCGGCCCGCCGACCAGGCACTCGTCAGGAACGAACACGTCGTCGAAGAAGACTTCGTTGAACAGTGCTTCACCGGTGATCTCGCGCAGCGGACGAATGTCGAGGCCACTGTTCTTGATGTCGATGAGGAAGTAGGACAGGCCCTTGTGCTTGGGTGCGTCAGCGTCGGTGCGCGCGAGGCAGATACCCCAGTGCGCGTCGCGTGCCATCGACGTCCATACCTTCTGGCCCTGCAACTTCCAGCCACCGTCGACCTTGGTGGCCTTGGTGCTCAGAGCCGCGAGGTCGGAACCTGCGCCGGGCTCGGAGAAGAGCTGGCACCAGACGATCTCGCCGCGCAGTGACGGCGGGACGAACTTGGCAAGCTGCTCTTCGTTGCCGTGCGCGATGAGCGTCGGGATGACCCAGTTGCCGATGATCATGTCGTGCGGCTTGATCTTCGCCGCGCGCAGTTCTTCGGCGATGACCAGCTGGCTGACGGCGTCGGCGGACTTGCCCCACGGAGCCGTGAAGTGCGGCGCGGTGTAGCCCTTTTCCGCGAGATACGTCTTCTGCGCGGCACCTTCGAGTTCGAGTGCAGGAGCGAGCTCGGCGCGAACGTCGGCGCGGATCGCCTCGGCCTCGGGCGGCAACTCGATGCTGAGCACGCGACGGGTGCCGGCAATGGTCAGCTCCGCAACACGACGACGCCAAGATGCCGTGGAACCCAGCAGAATTCGCAAGGACTGCGCGCGGCGCAGGTACAGGTGCGCGTCATGCTCCCACGTGTAACCGATTCCGCCGAGCACCTGGATGCAGTCACGCGTGACGGAAAAGCCTGCCTCCAGGGCCGTGGCTCCGGCGACTGCTGCTGCGAGAGAGGCCTCTTCCGCGCCGACGCCATTGGCGGGGGTCAGCGCACGCGCAGCGTCCCAAGCGCAGACGCGCGCCTGCTCGGCAAGAGCGAGCATGCGGGCGGCCTTGTGCTTGACTCCCTGGAACTGGCCGATCGCGCGACCGAACTGCTGACGCACCTTCGCGTAGTCGGCCGAGGTCGTGACTGCCCAGTCGGCCAAGCCTGATGCCTCGGCCGCGAACAGTGTTGCGGCAATGTCGAGTACACGCTGGGCATCGATGGTGAGGATCTCGGAATCGGTGAGGACCAAGCCGTCGACGGTGACCTCGGAGTTACGACGCACGACGTCGTAGCTGGCCAAGTCCGTGACCTCGAGACGATCGCGTTCGAGCAACACGAATCCGCTGTCGGTCGCGAGCAGGAACACGTCGCCGACATGACCGCCGAGAATGTGGCTGGACGTACCACTCAGAGTGGCGACACCACCGTCGCGTGTGATCTTCAGTGAACCCGGCTGCAGTGCAACAGCTCCGAGAGTACTGCCGTCCACGAGCGCCGGTAGCCTGCCGGTCACCCCGGCATCGCTGAGTACGGCGCTGACCACTACCGTCGGCAGGAACGGTCCGGGAACCATCGAGCGTCCCAGTTCCTCGACGACGATAGCGAGTTCGACCAATCCGTATCCGGCACCGCCGAATTCCTCGGCTACGTGCAGTCCGAGAAGTCCCTGCTCGGCAAGCCCGTTCCAGAGTTGGGGGCGGGTTTCGACCTTCGCCTCGACCGCTTCACGGATGACGGTGGGTGTTGCGTGACGCGCCGCCCAGCCCCGTACGGAGTCGCGGAGGTCACGATCTTCTTCACTCAATCCAATAGTCATGTCTACCTCGTCAATTCGACAGTGTCAGTACGGGTCAGATGCGTTCGATGATGGTGGCGGTCGAGAGAGCGCCACCGGCGCACATCGTGACCAGAGCCGTCGACTTGTTCGAGCGCTCGAGTTCGTGCAGCGCAGTGGTGATCAGACGAGCACCCGTCGAGCCGACGGGATGCCCGAGCGCGATCGCACCACCGTTGACGTTGACCTTGGACAGGTCGGCGCCGTGAACCTGCGCCCAGGAGAGAACGACGGATGCAAATGCTTCGTTGATTTCGACGAGATCGATGTCGTCCAAGGTCATTTTGGCCTTGTCGAGCACCATCTGGGTGGATTCGATGGGACCGTCGAGGTGGTAGAACGGGTCGGATCCGATCATGCCGGACGCGATGATCCGCGCGCGGGGCTTCAATCCCAGTTCCTGTGCGCGCTCTTCGCTCATCAGCAGTACCGCAGCGGCGCCATCACTGATCTGCGACGAGTTTCCGGCGGTATGGATGTGGCCCTCGATAACCGGCTCGAGCCCGGCGAGCGCTTCTGCCGTCGTCTCACGCAGTCCCCCGTCGCGAGTGACAGTGGCAATCTCACCAGTGGGCACGCCTTCCTTGTCCACCACCGGAGCCTTGACAGGAACGATCTCGCGGTCGAAGCGGCCTTCCGCCCAGGCCTGGGCTGCGCGGCGCTGCGACTCGAGACCGAAGGCGTCGACGTCGGCGCGCGTGATGCCACGCTTCTCGGCGATACGCTGCGCGGAGGTGAACTGGTCGCCCATGTCGATGGTCCAGTCGTCCGGGTACGGGTTCCCCGTTCCGGGCGCATTTGCCTGGCCCAGGAACACACGGCTCATGGCCTCGACGCCGCAGCCGATACCGGCCGAGATCTGATTGGAGGAAATCAGGCCGGAGATCAAATGCACTGCCTGCTGGGCAGATCCACAGGCGCAGTCGATAGTGGTTGCCGCTGTGCTGTACGGCAATCCGGCGTGCAACCACGCCTGCCGCGTGACGTTGTTGGACTGCTCACCCGCCTGGGTGACGCAGCCACCGATGATCTGTCCGATGTCTTCCGGTGCGACGCCTGCCCGTTCGAGAACGCCGAGCTGCGCTGCTCCCAGAATTTCGGCGGGGTGCAGTCCCGCCAGGGCGCCGCGACGACGGCCGATCGGTGTCCGAGCGGCCTCGACGATGACTGCATGACCCATGATGTTCGCTCCTTCGTGGAGTTTTCGGTCGGTGAGCTGGCTCACCGTCTAATTTTCTGTAATTTATTCTATTAATGATGTCAGGGCAATGTCCGGATTGGCATCAACTCTGAACCAGCGCCGATCCAAAAATAGAATTGATTTCAATTTTGAAGACATGACGAACCCACCCCGAGGAGGGGCGAGGTCACGTCAGTGTCGTGAGAGATTCACCAGGAGCAGGTCGCATCCCTTGCGGATGTCATACTCCGCATCGGGGATGGAGATTCGACCGTTGAGGCACGATTGGATGACCCCGAACCACAGCTGCATCAGCAGACGCAGCCCGGTGTTGTCTTCTTCGGTGGGGTTCTCGATCCCAGCCGCATCGAGGATGATCTGCCGGAATCCGCGATCGATCTTGCCCACGTCCGGCACCGTCGCGACGTTGGCGGTACTGGACGACTGCAGCATCGCAGTCGAGAGAGCCGGCCGACGCAGTAACCCGCGAGTGGCGCGAACCAATACCTCGTACACCGCATCCTGTGGATTGTCCGACTGAATCTGATGCCTGGCAAAGCTGGCACCGATCTGATCGATCTGCTCGACCATCACAGCGACGAAGAGGTGCGTCTTCGAGGGGAAATAGCGATAAAGAGTGCCGATGGCCACGCCCGCCCGCTTGGCGACCTCGTGCATCTGTACCCGTGAGAGTTCCTTCTCGGTCCCCAATTCGGCGGCCGCTTCCAGCATCCGCACATGGCGCGCCCGCTGCTCGTCCGAACTGGGCTCTGCAGCGTCCCTGACCTCGGCAATTCTCGGCAACGTCGCCCCCATCATCGATTCTGTGTCCCGGTCGCGAACGACCTCGCCAATTCTCTCATCTCGACCACCCATCTCGGCATATTGCCCGCTCAGTGGGACCTGGCATGGCCTTCTCTCTCCGTGCGGTATTCCGTGGACACCCCACCCTCTTGGAGTAAGGACGCAATGATGCAGGACTGGACCACCGAGTGCGACGTGTTGGTAGTCGGCTCCGGCGGCGGCGCGCTGACCGGCGCATACACCGCGGCAGCTCGAGGATTGACGACGATCGTCCTCGAGAAAACCGATCGCTTCGGCGGAACTTCCGCGTACTCGGGCGCATCCATCTGGCTGCCGGGAACCCAGGTACAGGAACGTGCGGGACTCCCCGACTCGACGGAGAACGCACGCACCTATCTACGCGCATTGCTCGGCGATTCCGAGTCCGAGCGCCAGAACGCCTATGTCGAGACCGCTCCCGATGTCGTCGCCCTACTCGAGCAGAACCCGCACATCGAATTCGAGTTCCGCGCGTTCCCCGACTACTACAAAGCCGAAGGCAGGATGGACACGGGACGCTCCATCAACCCACTGGATCTCGATCCCACGGACATCGGTGAACTCGCCGGCAAGGTGCGTCCCGAACTCGACCAAGACCGCGCCGGTCAAGGCCATGCGCCCGGCCCGATGATCGGTGGGCGCGCACTGATCGGCCGACTACTGGCCGCAGTCCAGAGCACGGGCAAGGCAGAACTTCGAACCGAATCCACTCTCACGTCCCTGATCGTCGAGGACGGACGAGTCGTCGGGGCCGAGGTCGAAACCGGCGGCGAAACCCAGCGAATCAAGGCGAACCGCGGTGTCCTGATGGCAGCGGGCGGCATCGAGGGCAACGCCGAGATGCGTGAGCAGGCCGGCACCCCCGGCAAGGCGATCTGGAGTATGGGTCCCTTCGGCGCCAACACCGGCGATGCGATCTCTGCCGGTATCGCTGTCGGTGGCGCAACCGCTTTGCTCGATCAGGCGTGGTTCTGCCCCGGCGTCGAGCAGCCGGACGGCAGCGCCGCCTTCATGGTCGGCGTTCGCGGCGGACTTGTCGTCGACAACGCCGGTGAGCGCTACCTCAACGAGTCGCTTCCGTACGACCAGTTCGGGCGAGCGATGGATGCGCACGACGACAACGGCTCGGCCGTACCGTCGTTCATGATCTTCGACTCACGCGAGGGTGGCGGGCTGCCCGCCATTTGTATCCCGAATACCGCACCCGCCAAGCATCTCGAAGCCGGGACGTGGGTCGCCGCCGATACGCTCGAAGAACTCGCCGCCAAGACCGGACTGCCGGCCGACGCGCTGCGCAGCACCGTCGAAAAGTTCAACGATGCAGCAAAACTGGGCGTCGACGAAGAGTTCCACCGCGGCGAAGACCCGTACGACGCGTTCTTCTGCCCACCCAACGGCGGCGCGAATGCGGCACTGACGGCCGTCGAGAACGGTCCGTTCTACGCAGCCCGCATCGTCCTCAGTGACCTCGGCACCAAGGGCGGATTGGTCACTGACATCGACGGCCGTGTCCTGCGCGCCGACGGCAGCGCCATCGACGGTCTGTACGCCGCCGGCAACACGAGTGCTTCATTGAGCGGGCGTTTCTACCCCGGCCCCGGAGTTCCGCTCGGTACTGCCATGGTCTTCTCCTACCGAGCAGCCCAGGACATGGCGAAGTGACGCACTAGATCGTAGAGCAGCAGATGATGGGGCAGCCGAATGGAAATCGGTTGCCCCATTCTCCTTCTCACGGTGTCGCGATGTTGAAATTCGGGTCGAACACTTCCATGATGTCGGCGAAACGCGACAGAGTCGAGACATCGCCGTCGTGCGTGACCTTCCCGCTGTCGAGAATGGCGGACGCTTTGCCTGGTTGGAGCAGAATTCCGGCAAGTAGCGCCTTCGGGCCGGTGAGAGTCAGTTGTGCGTCGGGAGCACGTCCGGAGCGGGCGTTCAGCACCGCTCGACGCACCCACATGTTCCAGTCCTGCTTGGTGTCGGCAAAACTGAAATTGACGGAAATGTCGACGTCATCGGCCTTTTCCGCAACGAGATGTACTCCCGCGTAGTCGAAGAGCAGATCGATCGGCATCGCCAGAATCGTGTCGGTGCTGTCGGTATTGACCTGACCGGCGCCGGTCACCCCGTTCCGCAGTTCCATCGCAGTGGCGAGGAAGATCGACCGATACTGCGGTACTTCCTGCTGATACCCGAGTTGTTCGTAGGCATCGGCTTGTAGATTCTTCGCCTCGTCGTCAGCCGGGTCGGCGAAGACCAGATGATGCAGAAGTTGTACAGCCCAACGATAGTCACCCGCGTCGAAGACGTTGCGGCCCTCGGCAAGTATCTTGTCCCGCCCGATCAAGTCGACGTGCCGCTTGGCGTGATCCTCGGGCAACAACGGCAAGATCGTCGCAGGATCGCCGTCCCAGAAACCGAGTTCCTTGTGGAAAACCGCGCGCACGTTGTGGTGTAGTCCGCCGTGGTAGTAACGGTTGTACCACTTCTGGCCGATGGCTTCCGGAAGTCGCACGACCTCTGCAGCTTCGAGCGGCGTGTAACCCTGGTTCGCGAATCGGAGCGCCTGGTCGTGGATGAACTTGTACATGTCTCGTTGCGATTCAAGGAATTCCACTACCGTGGCGTTCCCCCACACCGGCCACGTGTGCGGGCCGTGGTGCACTTCCACGTCGTCGCCCCACCGCACCAATGTCTCATCCAGGTACCGCGCGAAATTTCGTGCATCTCGCGTGCGCGCACCACGGATCGTCTGGATGTTGTGCATCGAGTGATTGGCGTTCTCGGCACAGGTGAGTGCCTTGATGGCGGGAATCCAGATGTGCATCTCCTCCGGCGCCTCGGTGTCCGGGGCGTACAGGAACTCGAAGTCCCACCCACCGAGGTTGCGCACCTCACCGGTCTTGGTGATGCCGTCGGTGGGCGGGATGTAGGTCATGTGAATGTTCATGTTGTCGGCACCCGAACCCAGACCAACTGTCACCAGACCGCAATCACATTGCGGCAGAATCAAACCGAAGGTATACCCCATGCGCCGCGACATCGCATTGCCGGTGATGACGTTTTCACCGATCGCGAACTTGTTGAACGACTCGATGGTTCCGGGCGCGACGATCGGAATCTTGCCCGAAACCACGTCTGCCTCGTCGACGAGACCCTTGACTCCGGCGTAGTGGTCGAAATGCGTGTGGGTGTAGATGATCGCGACGACAGGCTTGTTGTTGCCCAGTTCACGACGGAATAACTCCAGGCCCGCCTTGGCGAGATCGGCACTGGTGGTGGTGTCGATGATGACGAGTCCGTCGGGAGCGTCGACGATGGTGAGGTTTACTGCGAACCTGACCTGGTACAGACCGTCGACCACCTTGTAGAGCCCACAGCGCCTCACCAACTGCGACTGCCTCCACAGACTCGGGTTTACCGTCTCCGGAGCCTGTTTGTCATCGCCGATGTATTCGAGCGGTTGACCGTCGTGGATCAAATCGCCGTTGTCGTTGAAGACCTGGTCGTTGTCCCACCCGGCGATGAATCCGCGGTCGGCATCGCCGAAATCTGCTCGGTCCGACATCGGATAGTCGTCTACTGCCGCGCGGTTGACCTCGACCGTGAACGGCGTTGCAGGCTTGGTCTCAGCACCCATGAGCACTTTCCTCCGATTCTCGTCTTCTCGCCCACGCAAGCACGCGACGCCATCGGACGTGACCTCACGCGGAACCCTCTGCAGCCAATCTGGTTGCCACACGGAATTCGCGCATCACCCGTCACAGGTGAGATGTCAACTGAACCCCCGGAGACCAGGCAGATCACATCGAGCAGACCTCACTCGACGGAGGTCATTCGGCAGACGCTGCAGCTCGAAGCTCCTCACACATCGCCGTGAAGGCACCGTCGTCTGCAGGATCCGTCGGCACCGCCAGTGCAATCCCGTCGCAGAGGCCCGCGTACTTCGAACTCAGCACGTCGGGGAGTTCCGCATAAGTGCATTGTGTGACCAAGATGTCGAGAACATCGTCGGTGAGGACGGCAGGTAACTGGGCCCAGTCACCTGCCCGCGCCATCACTGTCAGCTCCTCCCCGACCTCGGACAATCCGAGGACCTCCAGCGCGACTCGGTACGCCGGAGTGGAGTAGAGAAAGGCGAGTTCGCTGCGCGCCGCTTCTCGCTGCGCGATGATCGCGGCCCGATCTTTGCCGGTGATCGTCTTCGGAACGGCAATCAGTCTCGGCTTCCTCCCACCGCCCGTCAATGATGGAATGATCCTCTCCGCGAGCACCTTCGGATGCGAGCTGGTGGGGTGAGCCACAAATCCATCGGCGACGTCGCCCGCGAGGGAGCACATCCGAGAGTTCACTCCCCCGGTCCAGATCTCCGGAGCAGGAACACCGATCTGCCCCGGGCTGAAATAGGGTTGCAGCCTGTTGAAAGTGTAGTGCGAACCGGCATAGTCGAGTTTGCCGCCCGTTTGGAACACTCGAAATATCTCACGCACAGCGCCGACGTAATCACGCAGTTGCGCAACAGGATCCGTCCACGGCATCGAATACCGTCCGACGATGTTCCCCCGCACCTGCGTCGCAAGCCCCAATTGGAATCGTCCACCGGAGAAGTCCGCCAGATCCCACGCAGCCAAAGCCGTCACCATGGGACTGCGCGCAAATGCGACAACCATCGACGTCCGGACGGTGAGGGTGGTGCTGTGTTCGACGGCGAGTGCTGCCACCGCAAAAGGATCGCGGACGGTCTCGGAGATGTGCACCGTGTCGAAACCGAGTTTCTCGATGCGTTCGACGTGCTGAGCTACCTGCCGCAGCGGAGTGTCGGCAGGTAGCGAGGTCACCAATTCCATGTCAGCCCAACGGCTCCAGGCGAATCGACAACAGCCTTCCTTCGTTGGCGACCTTACGAGCGTGCTCGTTGAAGTCCGGTGCGGCGCAGACGAACAGCGTACGTCCGTCGGAGCCGCCGAGCCCGCACGCGAAGACACCGCTGCCGAAGGCAATTTCATCGATTATCTTGCCGGCGCTCACATGAAGAACACGACTTCCGAGGGCGTCGGCCACCCACATCGAATCGTCTCCGTCGATGCAGCATCCGTCGGGCGCAACGACGATCTGAGCGAGAGTGGTCTCCATCTCGGGTCCACCAGGTACCGGCCCGAACGACGCCCAATCACGGCGTTCGCTCAGGGAGCCGTCGGCCTGGACCGCAAACGCACTGATTCGATTTCCCAGCGTTTCGTCCACGAGCAGATCTCCGGTCGACGTCAGAGCCATACCGTTGGGGAAGTGGAGATCTCGCGCCACGACGTGTACCGATCCGTCCGGGTCGACGCGGAGGAGATCTGCCGTTTCGACGGGAGCCAGGTTCATCAGATCGAACCCGAAGTTGCCCACGTACGCTCGTCCCTGCGCATCGACCAGCATGTCGTTGACGTTGGCACTGACGTACTCGGACAAGTCTGCGTGCACCACCAACTCGCCGTCGGATTCTCGCCGCAGAATCTTCTGGTCCCGCATGGAGACCACCAGCAATCTGCCGTCCGGAAGCCACCCCAGCCCCGACGGTTGCCCTGGAACCTCCGCCTCCACGCGTATGTCGGTCCCGTCCTCGCGGGCCGAAATCACCTGGTAGGTATAGAAGTCCGACACCCAAACCCGGTATTCGTGCCAGCGTGGGCATTCGAAGTAGGTATAACCCTCGAGAACTACCGCAACCTCTGGTGCCATCAGGCTCTCCCACGTCGGTGATTGAATGGTGTATTCACTCCATTCAATCATCGGTGCCCCGGTGGCGGTGTCCGATTCCCGACTACTCGCCGCGGTACACCTGGTCCAGCACGTCGAACGCGGATTCCCACCCGTCGTAGACGTTGCCGTCGCCCTTGAAACCCGGGACCCCGACCAGATGGAATGTCATCTCGGTCTTGTCGCCCCGATCTGCGAGCGTGACCGTGATTCGCGGCGCAGTATCCACCGAATCTCCTGGATCTCCCCAGGTGAAGACTAGTTTCTTCGGCTCGTCGACCTCGAGATAGGTTCCGCCGGTGGGGAACTCGGCACCATTCTCGTCGTTGATCATCAGGTAGCGGTACGTTCCGCCAACTCTGGGATCGATCGTGACGTGCTCCCGAGGGCTGCTGACACCCTCAGGGTGCCACCAACGCGCCGCCTCGTCGGGATCGGTCCACGCTTGCCAGACGAGATCGCGCGGCGCATCGAAGATCCGGGTGATGGTGAATTCTGCAGTGGCATCGGCATTCTGGTCACTCATTGTCCTTCTCCTTCTTCGGTCGACGTTGTTTCAGCTCACGTAGACGCTCGTCGAGAAGATCGAAGCGTTCGTTCCAACCGCGCCGGTGCTCGTCGACCCAGGCGCTCGCGTCGTCGAGACCCTCTGCGCGAAGGGTGCATGTGCGCCATTGCGCGGTGGCGGTTCGTTCGATGAGACCGGCTCGCTCGAGCACCTTCAGATGCTGCGAGATGGCGGGTCTACTCATTTCGAACGGCTCGGCCAGCTCACCGACGGTCATCGAACCATCCGTCAGGCGAGAGAGCATTTCACGCCTCGTCGGGTCGGCCAGTGCGCTGAACACTGCATCGAGCCGGCCACTTCGCCCATCCATGTAAGCAACTCCTTAATTAAGGAACAACTTAAACATAGAACTCGAGATCGTGGCCGTCAACCCTTTCAACTCCAGGTGTACCGAAGCCGCTCGACGATTGTCGCCTCGTCCATCTGGGAGAACGTCTCCCGCTCGGCTCCCTTCACTGACACCAATGCTTCGACGATCGATTCCCCGAAGATTTTCTTCGCCGACGAGGAACAGCTGAAATTCTGCACGAGCGCGCCGAGGTCGGTGGGGACTCGGGTCACCCCGCGCTCATCACGTTCCGCCTCTGTGAGAGTCGACGGGTTCACCACCATTTCCGGAGGCAATTGCGCGGAATTGTCGATACCGATATGCGAAAGACCCAGTATCGCAGCGGTGGCCAGGTACGGATTGGCCGACGGATCGACGAGTTTCAGTTCGGCGTTGGCGCCGTGTGGATTCGACGGCGACTCTGCGCAGAACCTCAGTGCTGCTTCCCGGTTCTCGAGCCCCCAACAGACGTAGGCGCCCGACCAATTGTCCGGCCGCAGCCTGATACCCGAAAGTGGAGAGGACGCAAAGACAACGGTGAATTCCGCCAGATGAGCGAGGACTCCACCCAAGGCGGAAGCTCCCGCATCCGTCATTCCGTGCTCCCGATTGCCACCGGAGAAAATTGGCCTACCATCTGCGGTCAACGAAAAATGTTGGTGCGCACCGTTCCCCGCACCACCAATAGCAGGGATCGGCGAGAACGAGGCCGTCCAGCCGTGAGCTCTGGCCGTACGGCTGATCAGTATCCGAGCCAAGACCACCAGATCAGCGGCCTGAACAGGAGCACTCGGAGCGATCGACATCTCGAATTGATCTACTCCGTACTCGGCATGGACTTGCTCGATATGCAGTTGTGCGCGTTCGGCATTGCGCAGGAGGTCCTTGAGGAAGTCTTCGCGACCGAGGACTGCGCCCAGACCGTAGGCCGACCACTCACCGCCGCACGCATCACCGAAAAGAGTGAACTCGATCTCGTGGCCCACCCGAGCGTCCAGTCCGTCGGCAGCAAGCCGCGCCACGACCGCGGCAAGCGCGGAACGAGTGCACACGGCGGCCGTCGAACCGTCTTGCTCGTGCAACGTCGCCGGTGCCCACGACACACCCCCGCCGAGATCGCGGAGGTCGGATCGGTCGATACGCAATCGGAGATCACCGACGACCGAGAAGGAATCGGTGAAGGCAATCCGATCGTCGCTACAGAAGACGTTCCAGCTCGGTGAGACTCCCGCACCGACTTCCTCGAAGACACCGGTTCGAGCCGCGGGCATCACTTTCGCGCGAGCGACACCTGCCATGTCGACGATCGAGCCGATGGTCAGAGCCGGAACTTCCCTCATCCAAAGGCAAATACCCCACCCGGTGGCGCGCCAACCCGTCAGATCAGGTTGTCCTCCACCGGCAGCCCGAACGCCGCCCGGCCGTACAGCGCCAACGCGCGCTCGGGTTCGTTGGCAACGTGAACGCTGCCCGCATGAACGTCACGCCACGCACGCTCGATCGGGTTTCCGCGGGAGAGGGAGTTGCCGCCTGCCGTCTTGAACAGCATGTCGATCGCTTCCACCGAGCGTTCCGTCGCGCGAACCTGGTCACGACGCGCACGCAGCCTCATCGAGAGTGGGAGCTCCTGACCGGCGACCGCAAGTTCGTACATCTCCCGGATGTTGCGATCCATCTGCAGAATCGCAGCGTCGATCTCCGACGACGCACGTGCGACGGCGACCTGAGCGAACTGGTCCTCACTGAACCGTCCGCCGCCCAGGCTCAGACGGACGCGCTCACGCATCACGTCCAGGTACCCCTCGTAACAACCGGCGACGATGCCCACACACGGAGCAGCGACCGTCGAGGTGAAGATGCTCCCGAACGGAAGTTTGTACAGCGGACCAGGATTGACCGCTTGGCCAGGCCCACTCAGTTGCGCGGTTTCGTAATTGCGCTTCAGGCGGTGTTCGGGAACGAACGCGTTCTTGACCACGATCTCGTTGCTCGCGGTGCCTCTCATTCCCACGACGTCCCAGACGTCGCGGATCTCGTAATCGGTGCGCGGCACCAGCACCGTCATGAAGTCGACGGGACGGCCGTCCACGCCGACCACCATCGCTCCCAGCAATGCCCAACTTGCGTGGTCACAGCCGGAGGAGAAACCCCACTGGCCCGACAGTTCGTAGCCACCGTCCACCGCCGTCAGTCGTCCGACCGGTGCGTAGGCGGACGAGATGAGCGTCGTCTGATCCTCTCCCCACACGTCGTCCTGCGCTCGGTCGTCGAAAAGCGCCAGGTGCCACGGGTGCACTCCCACCACCGAGGCGACCCAACCGGTCGAGCCACAGGCAGCGGAGATGGCCCTGATGACTTCGTAGAAGTGGACCGGGTCGCTCTCGGCGCCTCCGTATCTCTTCGGCGCAAGCATGGAGAAGACACCGGCTTCGGACAGTTCCCGGATGGTCCGTTCGGAGATCTTGCGCGAATCGTCGACCTTCTGAGCACGGGCCGCGATCTTCGGAAGCAGATCACGGACGGTACTCAGAACCTTGTTGACCATGGGAGACACTCCTCGCACCGAACCGTGAGGGAGCGGATCGGCAGATAGACATAACGGCTGCCTCGCCACGATATGTCGGTCGCGCGTTCCGGTGATCGGAAGTCCCGAAGGCCGGGACGAGCCGCCGGATCCTCGCGCTCTCCGCTGGTCCCGGCCAGTGAGACGAGGCCCCAGAGGCAATTCACGCTCCCCTAGCGTCGGGCGTCGACACTGACCCTGGAAAGGACGGGACTCATCGTGACGATCAATCAGTCCGACAACGACGAAGTTCGCGAGATCCAAGCTGGAACCGCGCCTACTCGCTTTGCACGTGGATGGCACTGCATTGGGCTCACGGAGTCCTTCAAGGACGGCCAGCCGCACTCCATCGAGGCGTTCGGTACCAAGCTCGTCGTCTTCGCCGACAGTGAAGGCAACGTCAAGATCCTCGACGCGTACTGCCGTCACATGGGTGGCGACCTGAGCCAGGGCACCATCAAGGGCGACGCCATTGCCTGTCCGTTCCACGATTGGCGCTGGGGCGGCAACGGCAAGTGCCAGAAGATTCCGTACGCACGCCGCGTTCCCCCGCTGGCCAAGACGCGCGCATGGCAGACGCTCGACCAGGACGGCATGCTCTTCGTCTGGCACGACCCCGAGGGCAACCCGCCGACCGACGACGTAGCCATCCCCCGCATCGAAGGCGCGCTCAGCGACGAGTGGAGCGACTGGGTCTGGTACACCACGACCGTCGACACGAACTGCCGTGAAATCGTCGACAACATCGTCGACATGGCCCACTTCTTCTACGTCCACTACTCGTTCCCGACGTACTTCAAGAACGTCTTCGAAGGCCACGCCGCAACGCAGTACATGCGCGGCGTCGCTCGCTCGGACATGCGTCCCCACGCGGCAGGCACCCCGAAGATGGTGGGAAGCAACTCGGTTGCGACGTACTTCGGTCCTTCCTTCATGGTCGACGACCTGACCTACGAGTACGAGGACTACAACGTCGAGTCCGTGCTCATCAACTGCCACTACCCGGTCAGCGCGGACAAGTTCGTGCTCCAGTACGGCATCATCGTCAAGAAGTCGGATCGTTTCCAGGGCGAAGCCGCCGACGCGATGGCCGCGAACTTCGGCACGTTCATCGCCAAGGGTTTCGAGCAGGACGTCGAGATCTGGAAGAACAAGACTCGCATCGAGAATCCGCTCCTGTGCGAAGAAGACGGCCCGGTCTACCAGCTCCGTCGCTGGTACGAACAGTTCTACGTCGACGTCGCGGACATCGCTCCCGAGATGACCGAGCGCTTCGAATTCGAACTCGACACCGCGCGACCCGTCGCCGCCTGGCAGAAGGAAGTCGAAGACAACCTCGCTGCGAAGAAGGCAGACGAAGATGCAGCCTCTTCAGTGCGCTGAGTGCAAGGCGCAGGTCCTGGTCCAGAAGAACAGTTGGGAACACACCACCGTTCAGTGGAGTGACCAGGCCCGCGCCCAGTGCCTCGCAATCGCCGACGACCGTGAATTCGGGCAACGTGAGGGACGACCCGGTGCTCCCCGCAAGGAGTGCGGCGCCTTGATCGCGTCGATCGTGAACGCTGCAACAGCGGGCGAGCTCGAGATTCTCAACGACGAGCCGGTGCCTCAGCCGATCGTCGACGACAGCGAACCAGTACCCGCTCCGTTTCACTAGCCGAGCCAACATCTTTCGAAGAAGGTAGTAATGATCGATCCCCAGTACTACGGCCCGTGGGCAGTCATCGCCGGCGGTTCCGAAGGTGTCGGCGCAGGGTTCGCCGACGAGCTCAGCAAGATCGGCATCAACCTCGTTCTCATCGCCCGCAAGCCGGGCCCGCTCGAGGAGACCGCGGCCAAGGCACGCGCCAACGGCGTCGAAGTACGCACTCTCGCACTGGATCTATTGGTTCCCGACGCGCTCGATCAGATCAAGGCGGTCACCGACGACGTCGAGGTCGGCCTGCTCATCTTCAACGCCGGCGCCAACAGCTACGGCCACGAGTTCGTGACCGGTGATCTGACCGGATTTGCCGGAGTCATCGAGCTGAACATCAACAAGCAACTCGAACTCTCGCACCACTTCGGCGGTTTGATGAAGGATCGCGGACGAGGCGGCATCATGCTGCTCGGTTCGCTGGCCGGATTCATGGGCTCCGAGCACCAGAGCATCTACGCGGCCTCGAAAGCTTTCGGTCGCATCTTCGCCGAAAGCCTGTGGCTCGAACTCCAGCCGTACGGCGTTCACGTCGTCGAGTTCATTCTCGGTGTCACTCGCACGCCGGCCATGATTCGCGCGGGATTGAACTTCGACATCCCGGGCATGAACGTCGCCGAGCCCGAAGATGTTGCACGCGAAGGTCTCGAACACCTTGCCGACGGCCCGATCTGGGTTGCTGCAGGAAACTACGAAGGCGCCAAGAAGCGCAGTGGCTTCCCCCGAGACAAGATGGTCAAGGGCGCTGCCGAAGCGATGCGCAAGCTGCTGAACCGCTGACATCTGCTGTGCGCCTTTATTAACCCCCCGACGTTAAGAAAGGCGCACAGCATGAGCGTCGACATCACCACCCTTCTCGACGAACGCGAGATCACCCGCTCCATCTTCGAGTTCGCCCGAGCCATGGATGCGCGAGAGTGGGATGAACTCCACCGGATCATGACGCCGGACGCTACGGCAGAATTGGGCACCGGAACTCTGCGCGGACCCGCCGAGGTAGTGGCGTCCATCCGCTCGTTCCTCGACGAGTGCGGTCCCACCCAACATCTGATCGGTAACGTGCTGGTCGAGGTGGTCGGTGATATTGCCACCAGCCGCTCCTATGTCAGCGACATGCATGTGGGCACCGGGAGCAAGGCTCACCTGAACTTCTTCACCCTCGGCGACTACCACGACTCATGGGCGCGGATCGACGGAAGGTGGCGAATGACGCACCGCACCAAGCATTCACACGCCAGTCAGGGATCCATCGAGGTTCTGGGCGCCGGCCCCAGCGGTTGGCGGAGCTGATTCAGCTCAGCATCGACGAACGGCCGGTCGCGAGCGGACTCTTGCTGGTGAGTCCGCCGTCGACCACCAAGGTCTGCCCCGTCATGTAGCGAGATTCGTCCGACGCCAGGTAGACCATGGCGTGTGCGATGTCTTCGGGTTCGCCGAGGTAAGGCAGGGCGTTGGCCTGCTTCATGCCTTCGATGACGTCAGCAGGGATGTTGTCCACGAGTGCGGGTGTCATGATCGCACCCGGCGCTACGGCGTTGCATCGAACACCGTTTGCTCCGTACTGAACTGCAATGTATTGAGTCAACCGGATGACCGCCGCCTTGGCAGACCCGTAGGCCGACTGCAGGGAGTCTCCGATCAATCCACCGACCGACGCCGTGTTGACGATCGATCCTCCGCCGCCGCTGTTCATGTGCGGAATGGCAAGGCGTGAAGCGACGACAGTGCTGCGCACGTTGAGGGACATCACGCGATCCCACTCGTCCAGGTCCATCCGGAGCAGGTCGAGATCTTTGCGCGGATTGCTACCGCCCACGTGATTGCACAAGACGTTGATGCCGCCGAATTCGGCGACCGCTTTTTCGATCATCGCGGCCAGGGAGTCCTCGTTCATGACGTCGACGCCGAAACCCAGTGCAGTGCCACCGGTCTCGCGAATCGCCACCGCCGCTTCCTCTGCTCGCGCCGGATCGAGGTCGGCAACCAGCACCGCGGCACCTTCTGCCGCCATGAGTTGTGCTGCGGCACGCCCGATTCCACTGGCGGCGCCGGTGATCACTACCTTCTTGCCTTCGAGCCTGTTCATATCTGTTCCCTTCGCGGACAATCGCCATACCCGGATCTCACGTGCCCGGAATTGACAGCTGGGCGATTACCCGATCACTACCAGTGAACGCAGGATCGACAGCCGCGTCCAACTTTCTTGAATGAACTCACAAGTACGTGACCATGGCCCGCGCACCTGCTACACCGCCGAAATCGAGTGGCGACGGCAGGATCGACTGTGCTGAAGTGGCACTATGCAGAATTCTGTTCGACCGCTGTCCATCAACGACCTCGACCGTGCCGCCGAGGTTCTCGGCGAGGCGTTTGCCGACTACCCCTGGACGAACTGGTGCGTCGCCGAAGACTCCCACGTGGAACGCGTCGCGGCTCTGCAACGGATCTACCTCGAACACCTGGCACTACCGTTCGGGCGTTCCTACATCGACGATTCCGGCAACGGCGTCATCGCAGTCCTGCCGCCGGACACTCCAGAGCCAGATGAAGCGACCGTCGAGAAGATCGTCGAACTGCACGGAGATCGGTTCGAGCGCGTTCTTCAGGCTGACGAACAACTGTCTGCGCTTCCCGTCCCCGACAACGCATGGTCGTTGGCAACGATCGGTACGACGCCGCGCTCACGCGGAACCGGATTGGGTTCTGCGCTACTGAAACATGCTTTGGCGGAGTTGGATCGAACTGAACAGGATTGCTGGCTCGATACGTCAACCGAACGAAATCTACCGCTGTACCAACGGTTCGGTTTCACGATCGTCGGCCAGGCCTCGCTCCCCGACGGACCAGACGTATGGCGGATGCATCGACTTCAGGGCTGATTGTTCGACTTCAGCACTCGCCGAATCATTTTCGACAAGGACGCGTATTGGGTGATCGTGTTGACTGCGATCCACCTCGACACCGGCCAGGTCCTGGTCCACGAGAAAACCCCGACCGACAGCAGTTGATCCTCGTCGAGAGTTTCCACGTATCGACGCAGCGCTGCGACAGCCGCGCGCAAACGATCCCGAAGCTCTCGAACCGAGGTACCTGCACTCGCCTCGACCACCGACTGATTCAGCGCGGGTGTTTGCGTCCACTTGTAACCCGCCGCCGGCGTCTGCGGGGTCTCGTCTCGCAGTCCGGCACCTATCCACTCTACGACGGCCTCTGCCCACCAGACACGCACAGCGAGTACGTCGTGCACCGTCCACGCATCGACGGCAACGACGTCGAAAACATCGGCCTCGGCGGCGCTCTCGAGTAACGCGTCGAGTTTCGAATACGCCGTGTCCAGCTCACTCGCCAGTTCCTCGCGTGACAAGGTCTGCGCCACAATGCCTCCGAACTTTCGTCAAAAATGGAAGAAGCGGAGCCATCGAATCCGATGACCCCGCGTTCAACCTAACGTCTACCGAAGCTAGTTCAGTTCTCCCATGAACCTGTTGACGTTCTCGGCGATCTCCTTCGACTTGGTGTGGTGCAGGTAGTGATCTCCGTCCAGCAAGACCAATTCACCATGATCGACCGATGCTGCCTGTCCTTCGTGCAGCGCAGTCCAGCCCTCGACTTCTGAGTTCTGCACGGCGAACAACAGAATCGGAAGATCAGCCGGGAATGTCCTGCCGATTGCTTCTGCGAAGTTGCTGGAAAGATGATCCATCTCGTTGAGATAGGTGTCGCTGAAGTTGTTCTTCGCAGTCAACTGTCGCATCTCGTCCTTTGCTGCGGCGTCGAGGTACTCGTCCGAGGTTTCACCGCCGACGAACTTGGAGAGCAATTCCGCCAAGCCCAATTGCCTTCCAACTCGGAGTGCTTCGATCGGGAATTTGGTATCCATATTCGGCTGACCCGGAACACTACTGTCGATTCCCACGAAAGCGGTGACCTCGTCGCGGTACTTCGCCGTGTAGTCCAGTGCATAGACACCGGTGATCGAGTGACCCATGAGGATGTATTGGTCGATCCCCAGAGACTGCACAGCCTCGTGTACCTCCTCGACGATGTTCGCCGTCGTGCGATTCTTGTCCGTTCCGTCGCTGTGCCCGTATCCGAAGGGCTCGATCGTGACTACGCGGTAGTCAGGTGCCAGCTCGTTGACGAGCGGCGTGAAGTCGAGAATCGGTGCAGACGTTCCGAATCCGGGCAGCAGAACGATGGTCTGATCGCCGTTGCCGCGGATCGAGTAGCTCATGTTCTTTCCGTCTACGGACACGAACTGGTTGCCGGTTTCCCCGGTCGGAACGCTCGCCTTGGCGGAGCCGACATCGAATACGAGCGCTATCGATACCAGCACAACCAGAACTACGGACACCGAAGCAAGAACCTTCAGTGCAACGGTACGAATCTTCTTCATTCTCATCCTCATCTTTTCGGGCGTCGATACGGCTAGGAAAGGCTCGACATCGAGGCCACACTGGTCTCGTCGAGCACACGCAACACGTTGTTGCCCATCAGCTTTGCCAAGTCCTCCGCAGGCCAACCGCGTTCCGCCAGACGGTCTATCAACACCGCGAAACCGGATACGTCCTGCATACCGTCCGGAAAGTCGTCGAATCCATCGTAGTCACTACCCAAACCGATGTGGTCGATGCCCGCGACGTCTCGGGCATGCTCGACATGATCGGCCAGATGGTCCACCGTCATCGCCGGCCGTGGGCCGACCCGCCCGCCTTTGAACCACTCGTTGTACTCGGCAGAAAGGAACATAGGCACAAAGGCGATCATGATGACCCCGCCGTTTGCCGCGAGCAGCCGCATGACGTCGTCGGGAACATTGCGGGGGTGACCGCACAGCTGAGAGCAGGACGAATGGCTGAAGATCACCGGTGCCGACGACGTCTCGACGGCATCTCTCATCGTTTCCACCGAGACGTGCGACAGGTCGACGAGCACGCCGAGCCGGTTCATTTCGCGCACGATCTCGCGACCGAAGTCGGTCAGCCCGCCGTGCACTCGGGTGTCCGTCGCGGAGTCCGCCCACCCGGTGTTGTCGTTGTGCGTCAGAGTCATGTACCGAAGACCAAGGCGCGCCATCATTCTCAGGACGCCGAGCGAACTGCCGATGCTGTGACCGCCCTCTGCGCCTAACAATGACGCAACCTTGCCCTCGCTCCAGATGCGACGCACGTCGTCACCTGTACGCGCGAATTCGAAAGTATCCGGGTACCGCTCGATCAACCGGTACACGAAGTCGATCTGTTCGAGTGTGTACTGAACAGCCTCGGCCTCCGTCCGGTCACACGGGGTGTAAACCGACCAGAACTGCGCACCGACGCCACCGCGACCGAGTTTGTCGATGTCGGTTTGGAAGATGGAATCCTTCTCGAGATTCTCCACCGAGTAGTCGGCAGTCTCGCGAGCTGTCCATGCGAGATCGTTGTGGCCGTCGATGACCGGTGCAAGGCCGTAAGCATCCAGTGCCGCTGGGTGATTCACGTCCGGGAAAGGAGCGAGAGGTTTCAACATGAGTTTTCCTCGGGAAAGTAGTGCGGGCAGGTCGAGGGCCCTCATCGCCCTCGACCTGCCCGAGATTTCATTCAGCGGAGAGAATCATCTCGCCGCGACTAGTCGGAAATCTTCTTGAAAAGCCTTGTCATGTACAGATATTCCTCGCCATCGATCGTGAGATGAGCCATCTCACCCGAAGCGCTCTCGTTACTGATCGAGAACCGGGAAGCGGACAGAGGCACGACCTTGGTGGGCGGGGCGGGCGGCTCGCCGTCGATCTCGATCTTGGCGAAGTTCTGCACCTGGAATCCGCCGTCGTCGCCACGCGTGAGTTCGATGCGAACGGTTGTCGATTCATAGGTTCCGAGAATGTGCGACAGGTCGATGTCTTCTGCATTCGGCTCGGACTTCGGCTCCGGCAGAACGAGATCGAGCTCCTGCGCGATCTCCTTCTCGATGTCGTGGGCCAGGGCACCGCCGCCACGCGAGTTGGTGACTACGGCCATGGCGAGACCGAGCTCGGGGAAGGTGTGAAAACGAGTGATCTGACCGATCGTCGCACCGCCATGCTGCGCGGACGTCACACCGCCCCAGTCGGACAGGATCCAGCCGAGACCCCAGGCCTGATCGACGCTCGAGACCGCGGTCAGGTCGAATTGCGGAGTGCGCATCAGGCGCGCGGACTCTTCGGACAGAATGCGCTCACCCGTCAGAGCCAGGCCGTCTCGCATGTGTGCAGCACCGAATGTCAGCAGAGAGCTGACGGATCCGGTGATGATGCCGGCCGGACCGATACCGCGCGGAAGCAGCCACTGCTTGGTCGGAACCACCTTGTCCGGCGACGTCCGATCCGGGTTGGCCACATGGCCGACGGCGGTGCGGAACAGAGGGGCGTCCTTGGCCTTGGTGATGATGTGCGTCAATCCGAGTGGCTTCCAGAGGTATTCGACCAACGCCTCGTCCCACGTCATCTCACGAAGAACCTCGACGATACGGCCGGCCACGGCGAAACCCGCGTTGCTGTAACTCAGATGTCCGCCGGGCTCGGTGACGCTGATCGCGGTCGCGAGTTCGTCGACGTACTTCTCGACGCAGTCGTCGCCGTCACCAGTGTCGTTGAACAGGTCTCCGTCGATACCGCTTGTGTGCGTGAGCAACTGGCGAATCGTGATTTCCTTCGTGTTGGAAGGATCCGCGATCGTGAACTCCGGAAGCACCTCCACCACCAAGGTGTCCAGCGTCAGCTTGCCCTCGTCGACGAGCTGCATGATCAGCGTCGTCGTCCAGATCTTGCTCGCGGATCCGAACTGGAACAGGGTGTCGGCATCGACGTCGACTCGTGTGTTCAGGCTCGTCACTCCGGTGGTGATGACACGGATATCCGCTGCGCCGTCTTCGCCCAGCGCGATCACACCGACCTGCGCGCCCGGTACCGAATGCTTGGCTGCCAGTTCGTCGAGGCGTTCCTGCCACTTCGGGGCGACAAGTAGGTCCTTGGGCAAGTCGGTCACAGGTCGAACTCCTTCGATCGTGGAAGCCAGTGGCGTAGATGGCGTTACTGCGATCCGCTCAGGTCTCACTCGTCGGGAAGTGAGGTTGCGGAAGCAATAGCCGTCCACCCATGATCTCAGTGTGCTCGCAGTCACGTCCTGGTCGATTGCACCGAAGTTGCACCCGAAAATGGTGCGATCGGACGAGCCTGTGTTCAGGATTCGCCATTCGAAACGATCAGCGCTCGAAGGTTCCTTCCAAGCGATTGCGTGAACCCGGATGAATCAAGCGCGCCGCGCTGACCAACCCGTTGGCAGACCAGGTGCGGCGGCGAATCAGTAGGCACGGTTCCCCTCGATCGATGCGGAGCAGCTCGCATTCGTCCGGGCTCCCCAACACCGCTTCCACGACATGCTCGCCGCGAACCAGAGGCGCAACGTCACTCAAGTAGTTGTTGGGGGTGATCGCGGTGAAGTCCTGGCGCAGATAGTCGGGCGCCTCGTTCGGATTCACGAATCGGTCTTCCACCTGAATCGGAGTTTCGTCCTCGAAGTGCACCATCAGCGAATGGAACACCCGTTTGCCCACCGATTCACGAAGAAACGTCTGCCCGTGGTCGGTTTCTTCCTCACGAACGAAGACGACCTCGGTTCGATGACGGTGGCCGCGGCGCTGAATCTCGTCGGCGATGTTCTTCACCTCGAACAGCGGGGACGCGGTCTTGGTGGCGGCGACAAAAGTACCGACCCCCATCATCCGCACGATCAGACCGTCGCTGGTGAGTTCACGAAGCGCTCGATTGATCGTCATACGTGACAATCCCAGCGCACTCACCAGTTGGTTTTCCGAAGGCAGCTGATCGCCTTCGGTCCACCGACCCGAGTTGATCTGCGAGACCACGAGGTTCTTGACCCGTTCGTAGGCAGGGGCGGACTCGCCGCCTGCCTCGTTGAACAGCACGGCGAGTTCTGCGTCCACTTCGGCAATCGCCATCGCCACCACCCGTTCCTCGAAAACCACCGAGTCGGTTCTCCCGTTCGGCCTCCGAAGTCTATCCGCCTCGTGCACCTTTCCGATCCATCCGCGAGCGTCCGCGCCGGACCTAACCCACCATGCGCCGCAATTGGCTCGTCGCAACCGAAAGCGCAGCAAGATCGTGCTGCCCGGATGCCTCGATCTCGGCGAGCGCGAGAGTGGACCTCTCGATTCTCGACGCATTCCTCTCTTCCCACCGGGAGAGTTTTTCCGCTGTCGAGTCACCTGCTTGCGCATCGGCCAGGACGTCGAGGGTCAATGCCCGCACCGTCGAGTACAACTCGTCACGCAACGACAACCTGGCCAGCGCGTTCCATTTTCCGTCCTTGCTCAATGCCGACACTCGATTGAGCATCGGGACGAGCCCAACGTGTTCACCCAGCCGGAAGTAAAGTTCGCCGGTCTCCGCGATTGTGCGATCGGCGAGGTCCGCGATCTCCACCACGTCCAGCAGCCCGAACTGGTCGAGCAGGATCTCCACTCGCCTGACCAGGTTCTCCGGCGCGCCCTTGTCCGTGATGACGACAGTTCGCGCAGCCAGGTTCCGCTGATCTGCACCTACCAGCCAGCCATCGAGTTCGGCCGATGCCTCGGCGATGCGATCACCGAACCGGCTGATCTCGGCCCCGACGGCCAGCGGTTGAGGCCGACGCGTCAGCATCCACCGTGACGCGCGGTCGAGCAGTCGTCTGGTGAGCAGGATCAACTCGTCGGATACGGCTGTCGAGATCGAGGCTTCGCTGATGTCGCGCCACAACTCCCACAGACCGAACACTTCGGACACCACGGTGAAGGCGCGTACTGCGTCCTCCGGATCAGCACCGACCTCTTCACCGAGGCGATACACATAGGTGATGCCTCCCCGATCGATGACGTTGTTCGTCAGCACCGTCGCGACGATCTCGCGTCGCAGGGGGTGCCGGTCGAGGGCATCGCCCCCTGCATCTCGAACGCCCTCCGGAAAGTAGTTCAGCAGCGCCTTGCGGTAGATCTGGTTGTCGATCGAGCTTCCCGCCAACAGAGTGGATTTCAGATCGAGTTTGACGTGGGCCATCAATGTGGCGAGTTCCGGCGACGTCAGTCCCGTTCCCGTCTTCTCGGCCGCAGCGAACTGTTTCTTGGTCGGAAACCCTTCGATGACGCGGTCGACGATTCCGCGAGCCTCGAGGCTCGAAATCACTCTGCCGTGCACACCGATCATCGCCCCCGCATCCGCGCGCGTGGTGCCCATCAGCTCGTTCTGTGAACGGTTGTCTGCAAGAACGAGTTCTGCGACCTGATCGGTCAGCGATTCGAGTAGCGCAACGCGATGTGAGTCCGCGACGACGCCTGAACTGATCAGGGAGTCGAGAAGGATCTTGATGTTCACCTCGTGATCTGAGCAATCGACTCCGGCCGAATTGTCGAGGGCGTCGGTGTTGATCCGCCCGCCGCCGCGTGCGTACTCGATCCGTCCGGCCTGGGTGAGGCCGAGGTTGCCTCCTTCACCGATCACTCGCGCACGCACTTGGTTGCCGTTCACCCGAACGGCATCGTTGCTCTTGTCGCCGACTTCGAGATCGGACTCGGCGGAGGCCTTGACGTACGTTCCGATGCCGCCGTTCCACAACAGATCTGCCGGGGACCGCAGAATCGCCCGAACCAGTTGCGGTGGCGTCAGTTCGGTGACGTCGTCCTCGAGGCCCAGTGCCTGTCGCATCTCGTCACTGATCGGAACGCGCTTCGCCGAGCGCTCCCACACTCCGCCGCCGGCACTGATCAAGGTCGGGTCGTAGTCGGCCCACGACGATCGTGGGAGCGTGAAGAGACGTGATCGCTCGTCGTACGAGCTCTGCGCTGCCGGGTTCGGGTCGACGAACACGTGCCGATGATCGAACGCCGCGATCAGGCGAATGTGATTGCTGCACAACATTCCGTTACCGAAGACGTCACCGCTCATGTCTCCGATCCCCACCGCGGTGAAGTCGTCGTGCTGGGTATCGACGCCGAGCTCCCGGAAGTGCCGCTTGACACTTTCCCAGGCGCCCTTCGCCGTGATACCCATGGCTTTGTGGTCGTAGCCGACCGATCCGCCGGAGGCGAAGGCGTCGCCGAGCCAGAATCCGTACTCCGCAGCAACTTCGTTCGCGATGTCGGAGAACTTTGCAGTGCCCTTGTCCGCGGCGACAACAAGATATGTGTCGTCTCCGTCGTGGCGAACGACCCGTCGCGCTGCGACAACGGCGCCGCTCTGCTTGTCGACGTTGTCGGTCAGGTCAAGTAGCCCGCGAATGAAGGATCGGTAGCAATCGATTCCGGCCGCCAATGCAGCTTCCCGGTCTGCGTCTGCACCCAGACCCGGAACCGGCGGGCGTTTGACGACAAATCCGCCCTTCGCGCCGACAGGCACGATGACCGCGTTCTTGACTGCCTGCGCCTTCACCAGTCCCAGTACCTCGGTGCGGAAGTCCTCTTTCCGATCCGACCAGCGCAGGCCGCCGCGAGCGACCGTACCGAAGCGAAGGTGCACACCTGCGACATCGGGTGAGTACACGAATATCTCGAACTTCGGACGAGGGAAAGGCAATACGGACAGCTGCTCCGAATCGAACTTCAGCGAGAGCGCGCCGAGCGATGCGGTGCCGTAGACGAAGTAGTTGGTACGCAACGTGTTACAGACCAGTTCCGACATCGCGCGCAAGATCCGATCGGCGTCC
This sequence comes from Rhodococcus sp. KBW08, assembly GCF_003852455.1. Lineage (NCBI taxonomy): Bacteria > Bacillati > Actinomycetota > Actinomycetes > Mycobacteriales > Nocardiaceae > Rhodococcus > Rhodococcus sp. KBW08. Next base: position 50,058 of record NZ_QAJJ01000025.1, on the reverse strand, counting down.
AGTCCTTGCACTTGTGCCACGGCCGTATCCACCGCCACTGCTGCGCGTGCGCCCCGATCACCGTCGACGGCGTCAGGATCGAAACGACTCTCGAACAATTCACACAGACCGCCGGCGATCTCGGGATGATCGGCAAGTACCTCGGCGACACGACTGTTGCTGTACGGGAATCCTGCTTGCTGCAAGAACTCCGCGTATGCCCGCAGCACCACAACCTGTTTCCAACCGAGTCCCGCGATCGCGACCAATTCGTTGAACGAGTCCGGCTCGGCGTCGCCGCGTCGAACCGCGGCAAATGTCGCAGCGAAGCGCGCGGCAAAGTCGTCGAAGCCGTCGACAGGAGCATTCGGATAGTCGAGCGTGAACTCGTAGATCCAGGCCTGTTCCGACCCCACCGGGACGAGCTCGTACGGACGCTCGTCGACCACGTCGACACCCAGGCTCTGCAATACCGGCAGCACCTCGCCCAGCGAGAGCGGGTCACCCGATACGTACAGCCCGAGTCGGTGAGTACCGGGTCCGTCGACAGATCGGGCCAACCGTGGGCTCACCTCTCCGAGTTCGAGGCCATCGAAGACCGCCATGTCCTCGGCAGCGCGGACGGCGTCGAAATCCTGCTTGTATGCCACCGGAACTCGCTCGGCGAACCGAGCACGCCTGCGCCGCTCGTCGTAGTGCGAAGCATCCAGAACGAATCGCTCGTCCCACGTCAAGCACGCGTCGACGACGAGGTCCCGAATCTCCCGCGCTTGTCGCGCCGATGCGAAATTCGCGCCGCTGCCGACTGTGGCCGTGAAATGCACGACGGCCAGGGCAGATTCCGAGACTCGACTGGAGAATTCGATATTGCGGGCACCGAGCGCGTCGGCGAGTACCGACTCGGCCGTTGTTCTGATCGTCGTACTGAACTTCTCGCGCGGAACGAAGAGCAACGCCGACAACTCTTGATCCCGCCCAGCCGCAGGAGAACACCCCACCGGTTGCAAGAACAGATGGATCGACGTGCGGCCGTCCACGGAAGTGAGTTCGTCCAGCGCGTCCGCGATTCGGGCCGGCTCGACTGCGAACAGCACTGTGATCGGGATCGACTGGATTACTGCCAGCATCGATTGTCCGACAAACGAATCGACGGTGGATCCGGAGGCATCGAAGATGTCTGCGACACGTCCGCGCACGAGCGGGGTTCGCCGAACATCCGCGACAAGGCCGGTCGCGGTCAAGGACCCGATGAACCGGTACGCACGGTCACCGACGGACACATCGATCTCGGTGGCGTAGGCGGAGCCACCGAACCCTCGCCCGAGAGTCACCACCCCGACCGAGAGGGGCGCCGCTTTCGAATCCGCGGAGCCGGTTGGATCGGGGAGCACGCCGAGAGTCTTCGTCTCCTCGCCGTCGATTGTCTTCGCACCGCCGACGACGCTGAAGTTTCCGGCGCTGCACCACCGGAGGAAGTCAGCCTCTTCTGCGTAGCCATCCGAGTCCAGTTGCTCGCGCGCCTCGTCGACGAGATCCCGCAGGGGTAAGGAATCGCGGAAGGCATGCGCGATTCGGTCGAGGATTCCGTCGACGTCCTCCGCGATCACCTGAGCCTGCTCGTCCGAACAATGTGCAGGTAGCCCGATGTGGATCCATGATTCGGTGCGCTCACCAAACCGGGCACCTTCGATGCTGTGCGCCGGTTGCACGACTGTGCCAAGCACAGGGTGCACCACGAATTCCGGTTCCATGCGAGCACGGGCGAGCGTCGCCAGGACCGCTTCGACGAGCTGCGGCATGTCGTCGCCGACGTATTGAATCGCCGGGCCATCACCCAACTCCCCGGCCGGCGCGAGTCGCGAGATCGACGAATTATGTCCTCGCCGACGCGAAAGGTCCATGTGCGCGGCGACGATCGCAAGCTTGCGGTCTTCGGCAAGCGCAGCGTATCGATCCGCAGACAAGCCCTCGAAATACGTACTGGACACCCTCCTCACATTCTCGGAGTCCGGTGTCGTGTCGACTGAAACGAGGCTCATGTCAGCACCTTCCGCCGAAAGCCACGCTGCTTCCGACTGGTAGAGGATTCGATCCGCGATCAACTTGTCTATACAGGCTTAGACAAGTTGATCATTGCAGAACGTGAGCCGCGACACAACAGCTACAGCCCTGGACAAATTCGCCACCCTCGGCCATAGTCAGTCCATGCCGACTAGTGGCAATTAGATTCCATTAGATGAAATTTGTGAACACCTCGCTTCGAAGGAGCCCCCGTGACCACCCAGACCGCGCCCGACATCGACAACGTTGATCTCGCAGAGTTCCGCAGCACCGTCCGAGCCTTCGCCAACGCCGAGATTCACCCCGGTGCGGCCGCACGCGACGAGTCCAAAGAGTTCCCGGCGCAGCTGGTCAAGCGCCTCGGACAGCAGGACCTCATGGGCATTTCCGTGCCGGAGGAATTCGGCGGACTGGGTCTGTCGACACGAACCCAACTGGTCGCCATCGAGGAGGTTGCACGCACCGACGCCGCTCTGGCGTCGATCTACACCGCGCACTACCTGGGCCTCGAGCCGATTCTCGTCGGCGGTTCCGAAGAGCAGAAGCATCGCTGGTTGCCCCAGTTGGCTTCAGGCGAACTGCTGGCAGGCTTCGCACTCACCGAACCCGACGCCGGATCAGACATCGCGTCGATGCGTACCGTCGCCCGACGCGAGGACGACGGCTGGCATCTCTCCGGGTCCAAGACGTACATCTCCAACGCGAAGGAAGCCGACCTGGTCGTACTCTTCGCCAAGACTGACCCGAGCGCAGGATTCCGCGGCATCACCGCCTTCGTCGTCCCCAAAGGCACACCGGGAATCAGCTATTCGGAACCGCAGGACAAGATGGGAATTCGCTCGGCTCCGACATACACCGTCTACCTCGACGACGTCGTCCTGCCGCTCGACTCGGTGATCGGCACCGAAGGCCGCGGCGGCAACATCGCCTTGACCGCACTGAACCGAGCGCGCATCGACGTCGCGGCAATGGCGAACGGCATCGCTTTGCGCGCTTGGGAACTGGGACGTGAGTACGCCACCGAGCGAAAGCAGTTCGGCACGCCAATCTTCGACTTCCAGGCAATTCAGCTCCTCCTCGGTGGCTGCGACGCGCAACTGGTCGCATCACGCGTCACCGCAGACTGGGCCGCCGACGTCAAGGACGCCGGCCAGGACATCCGCCGCGCCGCATCGATTTCGAAGTACGTCGCCACTGAAGCCTGCTTCTCGATCGTCGATCAAACCGTGCAGATCCACGGTGGCGCGGGATTCATGCGCGAATCGGAAATCGAACGCCTGTACCGGGATTGCCGCATTCTCCGCATCTTCGAGGGCACCTCGCAGATTCAATTGCTCACCATTGCCGGCAACGCTCCGTCGCCGCGTTCCACCGAGTTCTGAAAGGCGCGGACATGACTGCACTTCCCCCACTCGACGGCATCCGGGTCATCGACCTCTCGCGTGTCCTCGCCGGACCTTATTGCACCGCACTGCTTTCGGACGCCGGCGCGGACGTCGTCAAGATCGAATCCGAGCATGGTGAAGACTCTCGGCATCTCGGACCGTTCCGCGACGGCGAGAGCATCTACTTCAACGTGCTCAATCGCGGAAAGCGTTCGGTGGCACTCAACCTCAAGAACGACGAGGACCGTGAGGCGCTGCTGACGCTCATCGAGAACGCCGACGTCGTCGTCGAAAACTTTCGCCCGGGCGTCACCAAGCGCCTGGGAATCGACTACGCGGCTGCGCGGGCTCGCAATCCGCGGATCGTGTACGCGTCGATCTCCGGTTTCGGCCAGAACGGACCCATGTCCGGAGCTGCAGCCTACGATCTTGTGGTCCAAGCCCTTTCGGGGATCATGAGCATCACCGGCTCGGAAGCATCCGGGCCGACCCGGTTGGGTGAGTCGTTCGGAGACCTGGTCGCCGGGCTGTTCGCCGCCTGGGGAATCAGTACTGCCCTGCTGAGTGCACGGGCGACCGGGCTCGGACAGCATCTGGACGTCGCGATGTTCGACAGCATGCTCGCCATGCTGCCGACAGCACACAGCCAACTGCAATCCACCGGGCTCACTCCCCCACGCGTCGGTAACCGTCATCCGGTGTCCACACCTTTCGACACCTACCGGGCCGACGACGGACTCTTCGTCCTCGCAGTTGCGAGCCAATCCGGGTTCGAGAAATTGGCGCAGACGATGAATCGCGTCGACCTGATCGCAGATCCTCGATTTGCCGACGATACCGTCCGGACCGAGAACGAGCCGGCACTGCGTAAGGAGATCGAAAACTGGGCGGCCGGAAAGACCGTCGCGGACGTGGTCGACATTCTCGGCGCTGCAGGGCTCGCCGGCTCGGAGATCTGGGACGTCCAACAGGCACTCACCTCCGCACAGGCCGAGTACCGCGGAGTCGTCGAATCGTTCGAGCACCCGGTAGCAGGAAAGATCTCCTACGTACGACAACCTGTCGTCTTCGGTGAGAGCCGACGTCCAGAAGTTCGCCGCAGCCCCCTGCTGGACGAGCACCACGGTGAGGTGCTGCCGGGCTCGCGATAGATTCAGCGCAGACATCCCTCGGCACTTGGAGTAGGACATGGCCCCCGGCGACGTGACCCGCAGCGCGAATCGCACGTTCGAACTTCTCGGTGCGATCGTCGAGCACGGCGGGTTGACGCTCGGCGACGCCGCCAAGGCAACCGATCTGGCAACCAGCACCGCGCTTCGCCTGATCAGAAGCCTCGAACAAACCGAGTTCGTCGTTCGCGGCGAGGACAACGTCTATCGCGTCGGCCCACGGCTACTGCAGATCGGAGCTCGCGCTCTCGGCGACAATCAACTGTTGCCGAGAGCCCGGCCCGCGATGAAGGCCATCGCCGAAACCACGAGGGAGTCGACCTACCTGTCGACGATAGGACCGAAAGACACTGCGCTGTATCTCGATCAGATCGAGGGCACGCACGCGATCCGCCACATGGGGTGGGTCGGCCAGAGCGTTCCCCTGAACGGCACCGCCGTCGGCGCAGCGTTGAGCGGCAAGGTGGGTGAGAGCGGATACGCCATTGCGCACGACACCATCGAGGACCACTCGACCGGAGTTGCCGCGCCGATCTACAACGCAGTCGGTCAGATAGCCGGGGCGCTCAGCGTCGTCGGCCCGACATTCCGTCTGACGGACGAGGTCTGCGCCAGCCACGGTCGCGTCTTGGTGGCGCACTGCGCCCGGTTGTCCGCGGAACTCGGCAGTCAGACTCCCTGAGCCACCCCGAGCGCTTGGCGATTCAGTCTCGTATCCGAGACAATGTGGGTCCCCCGCTACCTCCTCCGACCTACCTGTAAGGACACACCCATGAGCACGAGCCGCGTGAAATCCGCTGAGCGTGTGCTCGACGTGCTCGATCTGCTGGCTCGCCGGGGTGTGCCGCTGGCGACCGCGGACATCTCCAGCGCCCTCGACCTACCCAAGAGCACGACGCATCATCTGCTCAATGTCATGCGGGATCGACGGTTCGTCTCGTACTGGGCTGATCAACGCGCCTGGACTCTGGGTGTCTCGGCGTTCGAAGTCGGTGCGTCGTACATGCGATCCGGCCCACTTCACCGCGAGGGCCAACGATTCATGCTGGCACTCACGCAGTCGACGGACGAGACCTCCCACCTGGCGGTACTTCAAGGTTCTGACGTCATCTACCTCGACAAACGTGAACCGCTCAAGCCGGGCGTGCGGTTGGTGACCGAGATCGGGACCCGCCTTCCGGCGCACCTCACCGCAGTCGGGCGGGCAATTCTGAGCCGCCTGGACGCGGAACAGATCAGCGCGCTGTACGAGGGGTACACCTGGCCGACGCGGACCGGAACAGGACCGTCGACGCTCGCCGAACTGCGAAACCTGCTCGCCGAAGCACGCGAGAGCGGGTATGCGGTAGAAGAGAATGCGACGACATCCGGGATCAATTGCATCGCCAGCCCCGTGATCACACGGGACGGTCGTCCGGTCGCAGCTCTCGGCGTCACCTTCCTCTCCGGCTCCAAATCGGCCGAGGAGAGCGCCCTGATCGCCGACCGAGTGCGCACCGTCAGCGCCGAGTTCTCCGCCGACCTCGGCGATCGAATGGTGGAGACCCCGACCGCCGACATGTAACAAAATTCTCCGCTGCGTACTTCCCGGGCCTTGTTTTCGTCTCATATTCAAGACTAGAGTCTCGTATACAAGACTTACTGAATCACTGCCGCACTATTGGAGTCCCATGAACGCCACCCCTGCCACCCAGACAGCCACCCGAACCATCCAGGTCGGAATCGGCGCTGTCACCATCGCCGACGTCGTCGACGTCGCCCGAAACGGTTACGGCGTCGCATTGACCGCCGAGTCCCTCGCCGCGATCGCCGAAAGTCGTGCACGCATCGAAGCCCTGGCCGCAGACCCCACGCCGGTGTACGGAGTTTCCACGGGATTCGGCGCGCTTGCCACCCGGCACATCCCGGAGCATCTGCGGACGCAGTTGCAGCGCAGCCTGATCCGCTCGCATGCGGCGGGCTCGGGGCCGGAGGTCGAACGCGAAGTGATCCGGGCCTTGATGCTGCTACGCCTGTCGACGCTCGCCACCGGACGGACCGGAGTGCGCCCCGTGGTCGCGCAGGCGTACGCCGACCTACTTACCGCAGGCATCACTCCGGTGGTGCACGAATACGGCAGCCTCGGATGCTCGGGAGATCTGGCACCACTGGCGCACGTGGCGATGGCAATCATCGGTGAAGGTTCCGTCCGCACCGCCGACGGTGAACTCACCGATGCGGCAACGGCATTGGCCGCCCATGGCCTCGAACCGGTGGTTCTGGCCGAGAAGGAAGGCCTCGCACTGATCAACGGCACCGACGGGATGCTCGGCCAATTGGCCCTCGCGATCACCGATCTCGATCATCTACTCAAGCTGGCCGACATTGCTGCCGCGATGAGCGTGGAGGGCCTGCTCGGAACCGATCAGGTATTCGCCGCAGATCTTCAGGCACTTCGCCCCCACCCCGGACAGGGTGCGGCGGCCTCGAACATGGTGCGTCTGCTGGCCGACTCCCCGATCGTCGCCAGCCATGCGGGCCCTGACTGCACCAGGGTTCAGGACGCGTACTCACTGCGGTGCGCTCCGCAGGTCGCCGGCGGCGCACGTGACACCGTCGATCATGCCCGCCTCGTCGCCGGACGCGAATTGGCCAGTGCTGTCGACAATCCCGTTGTCACCCTCGACGGGCGGGTTCGGTCGAACGGCAACTTCCACGGCGCTCCCGTGGCCTACGTCTTGGACTTCCTCGCCATCGTGACCGCGGACGTCGCGGGTATCAGCGAACGCCGCACCGACCGCTTCCTCGACGTTGCGCGCAATCACGGCCTGACTCCCTTCCTCGCCGACGACCCCGGAGTCGACAGCGGACTGATGATCGCGCAGTACACGCAAGCTGCCGTCGTGTCCGAACTCAAGCGACTCGCGAGCCCCGCCAGCGTCGATTCGATTCCTTCCTCGGCCATGCAGGAAGATCACGTCTCCATGGGCTGGTCGGGTGCCCGCAAGCTCCGCCGGTCCATCGACGGTCTCACCCGGGTTCTCGCCATCGAGATACTGACTGCAGCACGAGGAATCGATCTCCGGTCCCCACTCGAGCCCTCCCCCGCCACCGGAGCGGTTCTCCGGACGCTACGCGAGAAGGTGCAGGGGCCTGGTACCGATCGCTTCCTGTCCCCCGAGATCGAGGCGGCGGTGGACTTGGCGGCATCCGGCGCACTCGTTGCGGCCGCGGAGAACGCGATCGGTGCCCTGGCATGACCGCACCCGGAGCACTGAGGCCGCGCCCTCGACCTGAAATCGAAGCACTCCCTCGATACTCCAAAGCCGCCGGCCTGGAGCAGGTTCGGTGGCGGGCGTCGAGCAACGAGTCGACGGTTGCACCCTCGGCGGCAATTCTCGAGGCCGTCAATCTCGCGGCCGCACACTCGCACTTGTATCCGTCGCTGTTCGGCGACACGCTGATCACCCGGTTGAGCGACCGTCTGGGCGTGGGCGACGACCAGGTATTGGTCGGCGCCGGTTCGCTGGCACTGCTCCAGCAGGTATTGACCGCATACACGGGCCCGGGCACCGAAGTCGTCTACCCGTGGCGCAGCTACGAGGCGTACCCGATTCTGATCGGAATCGCCGGAGCGAGCGGTGTACCTGTCGCCCTCGATTCCGAACATCGGCACGATCTGAGTGCAATGGCGGCAGCCGTGACTCCGCAGACCCGCGCGGTACTCGTCTGCAACCCGAACAATCCGACCGGAAGCGAGTTCTCGACCGCGGAGTTCGTCTCGTTCGCCCGCTCGATCCCGGGTGACGTCCTCATCCTCCTGGACGAGGCTTACCGGGAGTTCGCGACCGGCGATGTCGACGGCGTCGATCTGCTTCGAGCCTTTCCCAACATCGTCGTATTCCGAACCTTCTCCAAGGCTTACGGATTGGCCGGCCTTCGGGCCGGCTACGCCATCACCGACTCGGCGATCGCAGCGGATCTTCGTAGCGCGGCACCGCCCTTCGGGCTCAGCGCCGTTGCCGAGGCCGCGGCCTGCGCAGCGTTGACCGATCCGGCGCACACCGATTCGATAGTCGAAACCGTAACCGAGGGTCGCGCGCACCTACGTGAGCAATTGGCTCTGCGCGGCGTCGAGTCCGTCCCGAGCGGAGCCAACTTCGTCTGGATCCCTCTCGGCGAGAGAGCTTCTGCACTCGAAGCGGCTTGCGTCGCCCAGGGTGTCTCGGTCCGGATGTTCCCTCGCGAGGGGGTGCGGGTCACCGTCGGCGAGCGGGCCGCAGAAAACGCCGTGATCTCAGCTGTGGACGCTCTCGCACACAACCTTTGACCGACTGGAGAAAAGAATGTCCGTCCACGAACTTGCTCGGTCGATCGGTTCGAGTCGCCTGATCACCGACCCGGCGGTAATGGACTCGTACCGTCGCGACGAGGCCCATCTCGCCGAACCCGGCCATCCGGTAGCCGTCATGCTCGCCGAAACTGCGGCCGACATTTCCGAGGCCCTGAAATGGGCTACTGCTCACCGTGTCCCGGTGGTAACCCGCGGGGCGGGAACCGGTTTGGCGGGCGGCGGGACAGCCGTCGAGGGCTGCCTGGTCATCTCGACCACTCGCATGCGCTCGATTCTCGAGGTCAATCCGGACGATCAGCTCGCTGTCGTGGAAGCCGGGGTGATCAACGCCGACATCAGTCGATCAGCAGACGAGTACGGGCTGATGTACGCCCCGGATCCGAGCAGTTTCGAGATCTCCACGATCGGCGGGAACATCGCCACCAACGCCGGTGGACTTCGATGCGTGAAGTACGGCGTCACCCGCGATTCAGTCTTGGGCCTCGAGGTGGTACTCGCTGACGGGCGGATCGTGCGAACGGGCCGAAGGACCGTCAAAGGTGTTGCGGGATACGACCTGACGAGCCTTCTCGTCGGTTCGGAAGGAACTCTCGGAGTCGTCACGAGCGCCACACTCAAGCTCCAACCCAAACCCAAGAGAGCACCGGTCACCGTCGTCGGCAGTTTCGATTCTCTCCGCTCCGCGGCGGACGCAGTTGCCGCGGTCGTTCGTGACGGGATCGGGCCGAGCCTGCTCGAACTGATCGATCGAGCAACCCTTCGCGCAGTCGACGACTGGAAACGAATCGGGTTGGAAGACAATACTGCCGCGATGCTGATCGCGCAGGCCGACGGGGTCGATGCCGACGCAGCAGCGGCGGCGATGCAGAAACACTTCGAACAGGCCGGCGCCGATTTTGTCGCCGTCTCGCAGGATGCAGCGGAAGCCGCACAACTACTCGAGATCCGCAGGCTCGCCTACCCGGCGTCCGAACGTCTCGGGCAATGCCTCGTGGAAGACGTCGGGGTCCCACGGTCGAAACTGCCCGACATGCTCGAAAGTATCGACCGGGCCGCTGCCGAGCATTCGGTGAAGATCATGACGGTCGCCCATGCGGGTGACGGCAACGTCCACCCGACGTTCGTATTCGACCGCACCGAAGACGGCTCGGTCCCCGAAGCCGTGTGGACCGCCGCGGACGAGGTCTTCCGGCATGCCCTCGAACTCGGCGGAACTCTCACCGGAGAGCACGGCGTCGGCGTCCTGAAGCGTCGCTGGCTCTCTCTCGAACTCGGCGAGGACAGCATGCAACTGCACCGATCGATCAAGGCCGCGTTCGATCCGCTCGGAATCCTCAACCCGGGTAAGGGTTTCTGATTCGCGAGGGGTGTTACACAGCATTTACGTGAAAACTGGTTCCGGGTATTGACGCCTGTATATACAGGCATATACATTTATCCGCAGTGACAGTGACCCAGCGCACAGAGCGCAAGGCGCAAAGCACCAAGCACGAAGAAGGTGGGCATTACCCCGACGTCGATTCCGTCGCTCGACGGGCTCGCAGCAGAAAGACAGGCCTATGACTCACGATGGACCGGCCGAGGTCATCCTCACTCCGGAGCGACGCACTATCGACGTCGTCCCGGATGCAGAACGACACGGCACCCCGCGCAGCCAGTTCACTCTCTGGTTCGGCGCCAACATGCAGATCACTGCAATCGTCGACGGTGCTCTCGCCGTCGTATTCGGCGCGGACGCCATCTGGGCGATCGTCGGACTTCTGATCGGCAACATCTTCGGTGGCGCTGTCATGGCGCTTCACTCCGCACAGGGTCCGCGCATGGGCCTCCCCCAGATGATCTCGAGTCGCGCCCAGTTCGGCGTCAAGGGAGCCGTCGTCCCGCTTGTTCTGGTCATCCTGATGTACCTCGGCTTCGCTGCCACGGGCACTGTGTTGGCCGGCCAAGCCGTCAACAAGATCCTGCACATCGACAGCCCCACCGTCGGCATCGTCGTCTTCGGTCTCCTCACCGCATTCGTCGCGGTCACCGGCTACAAGCTGATCCACATCGTCGGCAGAATCGCCACCGTCGTGGGCATCGTCGGATTCTCCTACCTGGCCGTTCGACTGTTCCTCGAGTACGACGTCGCCTCATACGTCGGCATCAAGGGCTTCGACATCGTCACCTTCCTGCTCGCGATCTCGCTGGGTGCCGGTTGGCAGCTCACCTTCGGCCCGTACGTCGCCGATTACTCGCGTTACCTGCCGCGCAGCACCTCCGAGAGCACCACGTTCTGGTCGACGTTCCTCGGTAGCGTCATCGGATCACAGTGGTCCATGACCTTCGGCGCTCTCGTCGCGGCCTGCGCCGGCGACGCGTTCCTGGGTAACCAGGTCGGCTTCATGGGAGATCTCGCCGGACCCGCTGCCATCGCCTTCCTGATCTACTTCGTCATCCTGGTCGGCAAGCTGACGGTGAACGTGCTCAACGCGTACGGCGGATTCATGTCGATCCTGACCACCGTCACAGCCTTCAACGGCCAGTCGCGAATCTCCAGCACCGCGCGCACCCTCTACATCCTCGGTTTCACCGCCGTCTCGGTGTTGATCGCGATCGCCGCCAGCGCCGACTTCCTGGACAACTTCAAGAACTTCGTCCTGGTATTGCTGATGGTGTTCACGCCGTGGAGTGCGATCAATCTGATCGACTACTACTTGATCTCCAAGGAGCGCATCGACATTCCGGCGCTCTACGACGTCAACGGTCGGTACGGAGCCTGGAACTTCACTGCCCTGGCCTGCTACGCCGCCGGTGTTCTCGCCCAGATCCCGTTCCTCGCCCAGAAGATGTACACCGGCCCCGTCACGGACATGCTCGGCGGCGCCGACATCTCGTGGCTCGTCGGCATCGTCTTCACCGGCCTGATCTATTACCCGCTCGCCAAGCGCACCAGTAATCCGCCTGCGTCGATGATCTACCCCGATCACACAGCGATGACCGACTCTCGCGTCTGATCCCCCAACATCTTTCGAACTTCAGCAAGCTAGGAGAACACAATGGAAATCAGCACCCCCGGCCACGAGCCGCGCCCCGTCCGTGCTCCCCGCGGCCCCGAGCTCACGACGCTCGGTTGGCAGCAGGAGGGCGCCCTGCGCATGCTCATGAACAACCTCGACCCCGATGTTGCCGAGCACCCGGACAGCCTCGTCGTCTACGGCGGAACCGGTCGCGCAGCACGTAGTTGGGCGGCATTCGACGCCATGGTCGCCACGCTGAAGACGCTGAAGAACGACGAGACCATGCTGGTCCAGTCCGGCAAGCCGGTCGGTGTCTTCCGCACCAACGAGTGGGCACCCCGAGTCCTGATCGCCAACTCCAACCTCGTCGGTGACTGGGCCAACTGGGAGGAGTTCCGCCGTCTCGAAGACCTCGGTCTGACCATGTACGGCCAGATGACCGCAGGCTCCTGGATTTACATCGGCACCCAGGGAATCCTGCAGGGCACCTATGAGACCTTCGGCGCCATCGCGAAGAAGCGCTACAACGGCTCACTCGCCGGAACGATCACCCTCACTGCAGGTCTCGGCGGCATGGGCGGCGCTCAGCCTCTCGCTGTCACGATGAACGACGGTGTCGCGATCTGTGTCGACTGCGACATCACCCGCATCGACCGTCGTATCGCCCACAAGTACCTCGACACCAAGGCCGACAGCATCGAGCACGCGCTCGAACTGGCGACAGCGGCACGTGACGCCAAGAAGCCGCTCTCCATCGGCCTCGAAGGCAATGCGGCAGAGATCTTCCCGGCGCTGCTGGAGATGAAGGCCCCCATCGACATCGTCACCGACCAGACCTCGGCGCACGATCCCCTCGCCTACCTGCCGATCGGTATCGACTTCCCCGACATGAAGATCATGTCGGAGAAGGATCCGCAGAAGTTCACCGAAGATTCCCGCAACGCGATGGCCGCGCACGTCAAGGCCATGGTCGGATTCATGGACGCCGGCGCCGAGGTGTTCGACTACGGCAACTCCATCCGTGACGAAGCCCGCAAGGCCGGCTACGACCGCGCTTTCGACTTCCCCGGATTCGTTCCGGCCTACATCCGCCCGCTCTTCGAAGAAGGACTCGGCCCCTTCCGCTGGGCAGCGCTCTCCGGTGACCCCAAGGACATCGAGGCCACCGACAAGGCCATCCTCGAACTCTTCCCCGAGAACGAGCACCTGCGCCGCTGGATCACCATGGCAGGCGAAAAGGTTGCCTTCGAAGGCCTTCCGGCCCGCATCTGCTGGCTCGGATACGGCGAGCGTCACCTCGCCGGCCTCAAGTTCAACGAGATGGTCGCCTCGGGCGAACTGTCCGCACCGATCGCCATCGGCCGCGATCACCTCGACTCGGGATCGGTCGCCTCGCCGTACCGCGAAACCGAATCGATGATCGACGGGTCCGACGCCATTGCCGACTGGCCGCTGCTCAACGCCCTGGTCAACACCGCATCCGGCGCTTCGTGGGTTTCACTTCACCAGGGTGGCGGCGTCGGTATGGGACGCTCCATCCACGCGGGTCAGGTGTGCATTGCCGACGGCACCGAACTCGCAGCCAAGAAGCTCGAAGCAGTTCTCACCAACGACCCCGGTATGGGCGTCATCCGGCATGCGGATGCAGGATACGACCACGCCATCGACACGGCAGCCACGCGCGGCGTCCGTATCCCGATGACCGAGAACTGAAACAGCTCCACCACCTCACCCTGAGTTAGGAATTACATTGACCACGAATGGTTCTCGAACCACAGTTCTGACCAACATCGGAACCCTCGTCACCAATGACCCGACTCTGGGTGAGGGCAAGCTCGGCGTACGACACGACGCGGCAATCGTCTTCGACGACGGCGTTGTTGCTTGGGTCGGCGATTCCGCCGACGCCCCGGCTGCCGATATCGGTCAGGATATCGGCGGTCGGGCCCTGCTTCCCGGCTTCGTGGAGAGTCACTCACACCTGGTGTTCGGTGGCGAGCGGGCCGAGGAATTCGCAGCTCGGATGGCAGGCGAAAAGTACGCCGCCGGCGGCATTCGCAACACCATCGAAGCGACGCGCTCGGCCACCGACGAGCAATTGCAGGCCAATGTTCGGCGCCTACTCGACGAATCCCTGCGTTCGGGCAGCACAACCGTCGAATGCAAGACCGGGTACGGGCAGAACACCGAGAGCGAATTACGCAGCGCGCTGATCGCCGGGCAGTTCACCGACGAGGTCACACTGCTGGCTGCCCACGTTCCACCACCCGAATATGCTGGCCGCGCCGATGATTACGTCGCCATGGCGTGCGACGAGATGATCCCTGCCTGTGCGCCACACGCGAAGTGGATCGATGTCTTCTGCGAGCGAGGAGCATTCAACCGCGAACAGGCACATGCAGTCCTGAGCGCAGGCGTCGCCGCCGGACTGATCCCCCGCGTCCACGGAAACCAACTCGGCGAAGGGCCAGGAGTCCAGCTCGCCGTCGAGATGGGTGCCGCGTCCGTCGATCACGTCACCTACGTCACCGCCGAGGACATCGACGCTCTGGCTCAGAGTTCCACCGTCGCAACACTGTTGCCCGGCGCCGACTTCTCCACCCGCAACAAGTACCCCGACGCCCGCGCACTTCTGGACGCCGGAGTCACCGTAGCTCTGGGCGCCGACTGCAACCCCGGCACCTGCTACACCACCAGCCTTCCGTTCTGCATCGCAATTGCGGTGCGAGACATGCACATGACGCCCGCTGAGGCGGTCTGGGCAGCCACTGCCGGTGGCGCCCGCGCGCTTCAACGTACCGACGTCGGAACCCTTTCTCTCGGAACACGTGCCGACGCCATCGCGCTCGATGCACCGTCGTACCTCCACCTCGCCTACCGCCCGGGCGTGCCTCTGGTGCGCGAGGTCTGGAAAAACGGCGCACTCGCCACAAGCTACTGAAATACACTCACCGGGAGGCCGTCGTGGCACATCAGATCGCAGTCGACATCGAACCCAAGCCGTGGACCGGACGCTCCGACGGTACCTCTGCCGAGCATCTGCGGTGGCATCATGCCGTGCAACCGTATTCAGCCGAGACCGCACCCGGTGACTGTGTTCTGATCGGATTCTCCAGCGACGAAGGAGTCCGTCGCAACAAGGGCCGTCGCGGTGCCGCGGACGGCCCGGACGCATTGCGAGCCGGGTTGGCTTCCATGGCGCTGGCCGAACCACTGCAGATTCAGGACGCGGGAACCGTTGCCGTGTCGGGTGAAGAACTCGAGGCCGGTCAAGCCGCACTCGGGAACGCAGTCAGCGCTGCGCTCGATTCGGGACACTTCCCCGTGGTTCTCGGGGGAGGACACGAAATCGCCTACGGTACATACCTCGGCGTCGCGGGCTCAGAGTTGCGGACCGCCGGAGCCAAACTCGGAATCCTCAACTTGGACGCGCACTTCGATCTACGTGGCGATCCGATCCCCAGCTCCGGCACGCCCTTTCGTCAGATCGCCGAGGACGAAGCCGCGGCCGGTACCTCGCATCAGTACAGCGTGATCGGAATCAGCCAGCCCAGCAACACCACTGCTCTGTTCGACACGGCCCACCGTCTCGGCGTTCGCTATCTGCTCGACGAAGAATGCGGAGTGATCGATCGAGGCGTCGTGGATCAGTTCCTCGCAGACTTCCTCGACGACGTCGATCTGGTCTACCTGACCATCGACCTCGACGTACTTCCTGCCGCCGTGGCGCCGGGCGTCAGCGCACCCGCGGCCTACGGTGTCAGCCTGGAAACCATCCAATACGTATGTGATCGAGTCACGTCCAGCGGAAAGCTCGCGGTTCTCGATGTCGCCGAACTGAACCCGAGCCTCGACGTCGACAATCGCACTGCACGGACCGCTGCTCGCCTGATCCATCGGATTGTCACCAAGCACGTGCCGGTTCGGCGCTAGCCCCGAGTACATTCAGCAACACTGAGCAGATCTACGGAACGGCCTGAAAGCTGATGCCGCGAGATCTGTCAGCACACTCCAAACTATGCCCTTCGAGCTCGCTGGCGGTTGCAGTCAAGACGCTGCACAGCCAGCCGTCGAACTCCGCTGACCAGGTATTTCCGGCATGACTGAGCGACGTGTCGTTCAGGTACCTTTCGGCAATGCCCATTGCCACCTCACAAGTGACGCCACCTTGCAGATTGTCGATGGAGGCGACAACGCCTGTCACGGGGTAGGTGATCGTTCCGCACCCCTCGGATGTGGATGTCGTCGGCAATTGTGAAGTCGAAGTCGACGAGTTGCCCGAGCAGTACTCGAAGCCGGGGACTCCACCGATCACGGGAGGCCCGACCGTGCCGTCGTGAATCGAAAAGCCGATCAACCCTCCTGGGTTGCCATTACCGACTTGCCGCGGATCTCCGGTGGTGACGAAGATCGATTCGCCTGACTCGGTCTGAATCGTCATTGTCGAATGATCGTTGCCGTAGGCCGATTCGATCTGAGCCACGGTGGAGCCGTCACCGACGCCGCGGTCGGTCAGCGT
Organism: Rhodococcus sp. KBW08; assembly: GCF_003852455.1. NCBI lineage: Bacteria > Bacillati > Actinomycetota > Actinomycetes > Mycobacteriales > Nocardiaceae > Rhodococcus > Rhodococcus sp. KBW08. The sequence goes on along the minus strand of NZ_QAJJ01000025.1, from coordinate 33,613 downwards.
TCCCGGCGATGATTCGATGACGGTGACGCCGGCGCTGGTGAGAAGTGCCCGCCCAGTGCCACCAGACGTCGTGAACGGAACGACAGCGCAACTCGGAAACTGCGTGGGCGTTCCGGCCTGATTCCCCAACGACGACAATGCTTCTGCCTGTGTCATACCGAGCGCGAGCGAGCCGAATCTCTCTGAACTTGCCTCTGTCACGGCCGATGCCTTCCCAGGACTACTCGAAACAACAGTGCTCGACGCAGACTCCGTTGACGACGTTGCGTCTGTCCTGTTGAGACTGTCAGAGGCACAGCCACCGAGAAACAACGACAGACAGACGCCGGCCACTACAACCGTGGTTGTAGTGGCTGCGCCGTACCGAACTCGGTCAACTGGTGTGCGCGGTCGGCTTCTCGGCATGTCGGCATCCTTGGTGGGAACGGCTCCCCGCGAGGTCGAGGCATGCCTGACTTCGCGACATTACCCCGGGCGGCGGCGTGTCGATATCGTCTGTTCGACCGACGACAAGAACGCCACCCGGCCTTCGGTCATGGCACCAGGGAATTCTTCTCCAACCAGTCCTGAGCGATGTCGCTCATGTCATCGAGATCGGCAACGCGCTGGTTCATCTCGATGAGGTCTTCAGTGGTCAGTGCCGCCGAAACCCCCGCGAGCACGGATCGGACGTCATCGCGAGCCTTCAACTCGTTGATGATCGGCGTGATGTTCTCGGCGAGGAAGAGATGCTTCGTATCCTCGAGCGCAACCAAGTTCTCCGAGCGCATCGCGGGATCGGTACTGAAGACATCGGCTACCTGTATCTGCCCGCTCAGGAGCGCATTGAGCGTGAGGGGGCCACCTGCATCGAGTGCCAGGAACTCCCGGAACGTGAGGCCGTACTTGGTCTTCAAGCCGGCAACACCGTTTTCGCGCGTCTTCCATTCCGGCGGTCCGCCGAGCGTCAACTCGTCGGCGTACTGCACCAGATCCTCGACGGTCTCGAGCGAATACTTTTCTGCCGTCTCCTGTTTGACGGCAAGTACATCCTTGTCCTCAGCGGGCGACGGCTCGAGAGCTACCAGCCCCTTGGGCAATTTCGCATCGATTTCGGCGGATACTTCAGCTGAAGCCGTCGCCGTTGTCTTGCTGTCCAGATATTGCAACAAGGCGCCGGAATACTCGGGGATCAGATCGATGGAACCATCGCGCAATGCCGGTACATAGAGTTCTCGGCTACCGATGTTCAACTTCTCGGTGACGTCGATACCGTTGGCACGAAGCGCTTCGGCGTAAATGGTCGCAATCAGTTGGCTCTCGGGAAAATCGGCGGAACCGATCACGATGGCGCCCTCAGCGCTACCACCGCCGTCCGTGGCCAAGGGGTCCTTGCCGATTCCGCAGCCGGACAATGCAACCGCTGTCACACCGACCAACGCGGCGATCAATACCTTCTTCATTTCGAATGTCCTCAGATCGGTGCGGGCTCGGGCACAGCAGTGCGTTGTTCGGTGGCGGCAGGCTTCTCTGACTTCTTCTTCCGATCGCGCCTGGTGATGCCAGGCGAAACGACCCGCGCAGTCAGTGCGCCGATTCCGAGATCGAAAACCAGCGCAATCAGCGATACCAGTACGGCTCCGGCCGCCATCTGGCCGTAATCGCTCTGAGCTTTTCCGTCGATCAGCAACCGGCCGAGCCCGCCCAACGAAATGTAGGCGGCCACAGTCGCAGTGGAGACGATCTGAAGAACGGCACTTCTGATGCCGGACAACATGAGTGGCAGGGCACATGGAATCTCGACCTCGGTCAAGATCCGCATCGACCGAAATCCCATCCCCCGCGCGGCGTCGACTGCAGCCTGATCGACCGCTCGAACTCCGGCATACGTGTTGGTGAGAATGGGAGGGATCGCGAGAAGCACCAGGACGATGAGGCTGGGGATCAGATACGCGAGTTTGTTCGGGAATGACGGCGCGATAATGAGAACCAGTAGGATCAGCAGACCGATGGTCGGCAGCGCTCGTAGCGAGTTGGCCAGTCCAGCAACAACAACGGAGCCTCGGCCCGTGTGTCCGATGTAGAGACCGAGCGGGATCGCGATAACCGCAGCCACCGCCAGCGCGGCGAAGGTGTACATCAAGTGCTGAACGAGAAGGGTGGGGATACCGTCCGGCCCGGTCCAGTGGGATCCGTCGAGTAGGTAGTTGATCATGATGTGGTCACTTTCGGGGTCCACGGCGTCAACAGCCGATTCGCCAACATGATGAGGAGATCAAGAATCAACGCCAGCACCAGACACAGAGCGATACCTGCGATGATGGGAGTGTAGAAACGCAACTGAAATCCCTGGGTGAACAACGAACCTATCTGCGGAATACCCAGGAGTGCGCCGAGTGAGACAAGACTGACATTCGAGACGACTGCGACGCGCAAACCCGCACAGATCACCGGAACTCCCACTGGCAACTGCACTTTCAACAGCGTCTGATACGGCCGGTAACCCATCGCCGTCGCTGCCAGAACTGTCTCCGGCGGAACCGAATCGAGCGCATCGGCCACTACCCGCACGAGCAGAGCAACCGTGTACACGGTGAGCGCCACGATGATGTTCATCGGGTCCAGAATCTTGGTACCCAGAATCGGAGGCAGGAGCACGAACAGCGCGAGCGAAGGGATCGTGTAGAGCAATCCGGCCGTGCCCACCACGTAGGGATGCAACCGACGACTGCGATAGGCGACCCAGCCGATCGGCAACGCGACCACCAAGCCGATCACCAAGGGAATCAACGACAGCAGAACATGCCATCCCACCAGGTCCATGATCCGGTCGGACTGACGTCCGAGCCATTCGAAGTTCATCGGAGCGCCCTCCCCGCGTCAGCCAGATCGGCGGCCTCGATGGCTTCCACCGCAGCGTGCGCGGTGACGGTTCCCACCAGGCGTCCGGCGTCGTCCACGACGACGCCACGCTTGCTCGGCGCTGACAGCGCCGCATCCAGCAGAGCGCGCATCGTCCCTGTGGAATCAGCAAGTGTTCCACTGAGATTCAAGTCGTACGGGCGGATACAATCCGTGAGCGCGTCCGGCTTCACCCATCCGAGCGGCTTGTTCGCGGGATCCACTACCAACAGCCACGTATCGCCGGTGAGTGCGCGGGCCGCCGCAGCGGAATCGCCCAGATGCGCAACGGGTTCTGACACTGTCGGTAACTCGCCGTCCAATGTGGTGAACCCCAACGATCGGTACCCACGGTCACGCCCGACGAAGTCGGCAACGAATTCGTCAGCAGGTTGAGTCAGCAATTCGAGAGGCGTCGCCGCCTGCGCAAGAATGCCGCCGGTACGCAGTACCACCACTTGATCCCCGAGTTTCAGCGCTTCGTCGATGTCGTGAGTGACGATGATGATCGTCTTTCCGATTTCCTTCTGCAGGCGGAGAAACTCGTCTTGCAGCTGGCCGCGAACGACCGGATCAACGGCGCTGAACGGTTCGTCCATCAGCATGAATGACGGATCCGCGGCCAACGCTCGCGCGACACCGACTCGTTGCTGCTGTCCTCCGGAGAGCTGCCACGGATAGCGGTCGGCGAAGTTGCTCGTCAGACCAACAGTTTCGAGCAGTTCCATAGCGCGAGCACGAGATTCCTTTTTACTCGCGCCGAGCAATCGAGGCATCGTCGCAATGTTGTCGACGATGGTGCGATGGGGAAAGAGACCCGCGTGCTGGATCACGTACCCGATGCGTCGACGCAGGAGAGCCGGATCCATTCCCGCTGCGGACTCACCGTCGAGCGAAATCGTGCCTGACGTCGGTTCGATCAGCCTGTTGATCATGCGGAGTGAGGTCGTCTTGCCGCAGCCGGAAGGACCCACCAAGGCGGTGATCTTTCCCGTCGGGCACTCCAGATCGAGAGCATCGACGGCAATGGTTCCGTCTGGATACGCCTTGGTGACCTTGTCGAATTTGATCATCTACGAACTACTTTCGTGTCGACCTGAGTCCGGACGCACCCAGGAGAAATGGTCGAGTTCCGTTCGAGCACACACCTACTTGTGATTCGGTCCACCTGCTTACTGGTCGAGCGGTTGAGAAAGAAAGTTCACGGCAGCACTCAGATCTGCACTGAGTGGCCGGTCTTCGGTCCTCGCATCCAGCACCAAACGCGCACGCGCGAGGTATGCACCAAGCTCGGTCGCCGGATCCAGCTCACGCTGTTGTTGTGAGAGTGCGCGAACTGCCGAGATCAGTTCGCACGCCAGCACCAATCGAGACTGGGCAAGAATGTCCGCCAATTGGGTTGCAGCTTGGGATGCAAAACTTGCGTGATCCTCGGTTCCGCGCGAAATTACCGTGTGGCCCAACGACCCCGGTGCCGCCGACGAGCGGATCTCGGCAATGGCAGCAGAAGTCGTGTATTCGAGAAGCATGGTTCCACTGCTGCCCTCAGGACCGTCTGCGAGGAACGCACGGAGGCCGGTGACTGCAGGGTCGGAGAGGTTGGCGAGCCGGCATTGCGAGAGCAGGGCAGCACTGGCGACCGCCAACTTCGCCTCGTCAACTGCAAGAGCGATTGGCATCGCATGGAAATTTCCGTTGTGGATCACCATGTCGTCTTCGACCGACACCAGCGGATTCTCGGAAGACGAATTCATCTCGATACTCAGCGTGTTCTGCAGTCGATGCACCGCTTGCCAGGTGGCACCCAAGATTTGCGGTAGGGCGCGAAACCCGAACGAGTCCTGAACTCTCACGGGTGTGATGTCGTGTGGGGCCAGCAGATCGCGAACCCGCTCGGCGACCTCCGCTTGACCGAAGTGCATTCTTGCCGACTGTACTTGTGCAGCAAACGGTTCGACCGAACTCCGCGACGCAAGCACGGAAAGAACACTGACGACCAAGCAGTGCTGAAGCCACCGCGCGACGTCGATACTGGTGTCGCCGGCGATCGCCACCGTCATCGCATTGGTGGAAATGAACGGAAGTGCATCACCGTGGTGCGGAATCCAACTGACTCCGGTGCGTCCGTCGCGAAGCGGGCTCTCACCGATCAGCCCCATGGCGATTTCGGAGAACGCACTCAGGTCACCCGTTCCGATCGCACCGCGTGCGTGCACTGTCGGCAGGTTCTGCGATGCAACAGCAGCGACCAGACCGTCGATGATGTCGGGATGCATGCCTGAGCCACCGTTGAGAATTTGATTGGTGCGGATGACGATCGCGGCGCGCACCACCCGGTCCGGGAGCCTGGGGCCCGATCCCGTCGCGTGACTTCTCAGAAGCCTCAGATCCTGCTGCACACCGTCGGAGACGGCCGTTTCACGATTCCCGCCTACCCCCGTCGTGCGCCCGTACACCGCTTGACGGGAGGAAACCCGAACCGCGGTCTCCCATGACCGCCGTGTGAGCTCGAGCGCCGCGGCGGCAGGTCGAATCACGGCCGGCTCTCGCGCAATTTCGTTCACCCGGTGAACCGACAACCCTTTCCCGTCGAGCACGACATTGTCGTCTTCCGTCCGGTCTTCCGCAGGAAGACGTTCAGTCATCAGAACTCCATCGATCGAAGGACTCGGCCATCACGACCGGTGTGCATCACATGATCCATGCAATGTGCCCTGGGTCACTTTTGATGAATGTATATTCCTGTATATACAGCCACCTGTCAATAGGGACACCGCAGCTCATCCGCGTGCGCACACCTTGCGTCACCCCAGTACGAGTGAGCAACTGAACACGAATGATCGCTATTCGAGGACGGGTGTCGCCGATCTCCGACGCGCCTCCAGCGCATCGAGAATGAGATCGAGACCGTAGGCGAACTCACTCGTGTGGTCGTAAGCCGGACTCAGACCGTGATCGACGATCATCTCGTGAAGGAAGGGCAACTCTTCAGCCGGAAGGTGCTCGAGGATGCCACTCGCAACTTCTTCGACGTCGCCGGGGGCGCTGATCGGTAGATTTGCCTCCTGGAGAACATATCCGCCGATGTAGCTGTCGATCAGCGAGGCTCCATGGGCGGCCATCGGCAGCGTGAACCCCGCCTTCCGGAGAACTCCCAGCACAGCGTCGAGATGACGCAAAGTCGCCGAGCCAGGGTTGCGTCGCGAATCCAGCAGACCGAGAGCCCAACGGTGCTGCGACAGGACTGCGCGAGCGGAGAAGGCGCGTCCACGGATTGCATCTCGCCAATCCGCACACTCGCTGTCGGGTAGATCGATCGTCTCGAAGACCGCATCGACGACGCCGTCGAGAATCGCATCTTTGTTGGGCACGTGGTGGTAGAGCGACATTGCTTCGATGCCCAATTCCTGAGCCACTCGTCGCATCGTGACGGCCTCGACACCGCCTGCGTCGGCAACGCGGATTGCACCCTCGATCACGCGAGTTCTGTTCAGCGACTGTCGCGGTTGCCGTGCCACACAGACTCCCTCCGAGGAACGAATACGTTGACAACCTTACAGATGTAAGTCACCCTTACAGGTGTAAGTCAGCCTTACGCTCGTAAGGCGCTCGCGAAAGGAGATCACGATGCCGATGCCGAGATGGTGGGGACACGTCAACAAGCGAGTGTTCAACCCGCGAGCGATCTCGAGCGGGAAGTGGCCGGTACTGACACACGTCGGACGCACATCCGGGACGACCTATCAGACGCCTCTCGACGCCTATCCGGTCGACGGCGGCTACGTCTTCATCCTGGTGTACGGATCAGGCTCGGACTGGGTGCAGAACGTCTTGAAAGCGGGGAGCGCTCGACTGTCGGTCGACGAGACGGAGGTGAGCCTCGGCGCCCCGCGCCTCGTCGCGAAAGACGAAGCATTTCAAGCACTTTCCTCAGACGTGTCCCAACCCCCGAGGATGCTCCGCATCACCGAGTATCTCCGGATGGATCTGATCACGGCTTGAACCTGCTCGTCACGCGAGGACCTCGCGCACGGCGGACCTGACTTCGTCCATGCTGCAACCGGATTCGATCAGTTCTGTACCCGTATGCACGAGCGAGTTGATCAACTTCGCGGTGAGCTTGGGGTCCGACACACCGCGGAGACGGAGTGCCTCGACCAGTGGAAGCACAAGACTGTCGTGCATTTCCATGATCCGCGAATCTCGAAACGTTTGCGGGGTCAGCGTCGCCAGCGCTCCGACTATCGCATGCTCCCCGTCGGCAACCAATTGCAGATTTGCTTCGACGTACGCCCATACCGGATCGTCGGCGCCTGCCATCGCCTCGACGATCTTGTCGTTCCAGCGCGGGAACATGTCTTCGACGACAGCGCTGAGGAGATCCTCTCGGGACCGGAAATAGTGGTAGGCACTCGACCTGGCGAGCCCGGCCTTCGCTGCAACCTCACCGAGCCCCGGCGGCCGGTCCGGGGTCTCGGACAGAAGAGCGTGTGCAGCGTCGAGGAGAGAACGGCGCTGAGCAGCGCGATGCTCGGCCACAGTGGGGGCATCGATCCTCGGCACCGAATCTCCTCCAGTCCCCTTGCGGGCTTACTCGCTCTGACGCAATCGACCGTCAACCATTTCGAGGATGCGGTCGCAGTGCCCGAGCACGTCGTGATCGTGGGTCACCATGATCGTAGCGACGCCTGCTTCATGAGTTTCGCGCGAGAGCAGTTCAACCACTTCGTGGCTGCGCTTGCGGTCGAGAGCAGCCGTCGGCTCGTCTACGAGCAGGAGCGAGGGATTACTCATCAGTGCCCGAGCGATACCCACACGTTGACGTTCGCCTCCGGAGAGCTGCCCGGGCCGGCGATCGGCACGGTGACTCATACCGACCGAGTCGAGCAGTTCATCGGCGTCGCGTCCGGGCCGCCCCGTAATCTTGGCAACCAGCCGAAGCTGATCACGCGCCGTCAACGCCGGAACAAGGTTTCCGGATTGAAAGACGAATCCGATCTTGTCTCGCCGGAGTTCGGCCAGGGCACGGGCCGGCATGGCCGTGACGTCGGCGCCGTCTATGACGACCGACCCACTCGAGGTACGCGCGAGGCCGCCTGCGACAGCGAGCAAGCTCGACTTACCAGCGCCTGACGGCCCGACGATCGCGACGAGTTCCCCACGCCGGACGTCGAGATTCACGTCGTCGAGGGCGAGCACCGTGGAGTCACCGTCACCGAATCGAAGACAGACCGCGTCCAATGTCAATCCGGTAGTGGTCTTTTCGACTGTGGTCATCGGTTTTCTCCCAACGCGGTGAGCGGGTTGACACGGGTGATGCGGACGATGGCAACGGCTGCGCCCATCAGCCCGAGTACCGCCAAGAGCGCCGCGCCGTTGACGATCGGACCGGACTCGAGAGCGAACGGCATTCCTCCACCTTCGAGTCCAGAGCCGAGGCCCAACCCGAGTACGACGCCAACACCGATGGAGCCGAGCAGCACCACCAATGCCTGCGCCAGTCCGTCGCGGAGCAGGAAACCGGTGGAAGCACCCATCGCACGCAACACAGCGAGTTCACGACCGCGCTGAACAGTCCAGATACTGAAGAATGCGCCGACAACCAGCGCGGAGATCGCGTACAGAAACGCCTTGATCATCGACATCGTCATCATTTCCGCGGAGAAACCCGGTGACGAGTCGAAAGAGTCCTCGAGCGTCTTGGCAGACGTTCCCGCCGCCGCATCTCCCGATGCGAGGTCCGGCAACGCATCGCCCTTGCCTCGGATTGCCACAACACTTGCCTCGGAATACGCACTGGCGTTGACAGTTTCGCCGATCTTGGCGCCGGCGTGTACCTCCTGCCAGGTATGCAAGGGCAGGTAGGCGACGTCGACGTGTCCGAAAGTGCGTTTGTCTTCGGTGAATCCGACCACTGTCAGCTCGGTGCCGAGTCGGTCGAGTACGACGGTGTCACCGATCGAGACACCGTCGTCACGGAAGGTGGAGCTGACGATGATGTCGGTGTCAGCGAGCAAAGCCCTCCCCTCGGCAGGGGCGGGTTCGAGGAACGAGCCCGGTTCGATGCCGAAAAGAGTGAGATCGACGGGAGTGCCACTGCGAGTTTTTGCATTGACGATCATGTTTCCGAACAGTTCGGCGTCTTGGACATCCGGTTGCGCGCGCCATGCCTGCGCCTGCTCTTCGGTGACGACCGACCGTGAAAAGGCAGAGTCTGCCTTCGTGTCCGGAGCGAAGGCGAATGCCTGGATCGGTGTCCGCTGCAACGCGGACACACCATCGTTGACCAGGCCGGACGAGAGCCCGGACAGGATCACCATCAGGATCGCGATGAGGGCAACCACGGCACCCATCAAGAGGAATCGATTTCGCGCAAACCACAGTTCACGCAGGGCGAGGAACATTCGGGAAGCTCCAAAGTCGTCGATGCGAGTCACGCCGACTTTTATCGACGCCTTGTCGAAATCATATCGACAAGGCGTCGAAAAGCTATGTGAGGTACATAACTACGACTTGTAGTAGGCAACCGAAGCAGTGAGTGCCGAATCAACCCACAATGCCCACTGGTCGATCTCCCACAATCGAGATTCGGTCCATCACACGTCTCGCCGGGAAGTAGTCGCTGGCTGCATAGTGCTGGCACGTTCGGTTGTCCCAGAAGGCAACGGTATTCGGCTCCCACTTGAGACGGACCTGAAACTCCGGACGGTTGACGTGCCGGTAGAGCATCGCGAGAAGCTCGTTCGACTCCTCTTCGGATACCCCCAAGATTTTCTGCGTGAAGGTCATGTTGACGAACAACACCCGCCTGCCGCTTTCCGGAATGACCCGAACCACCGGATGGTGCACCGCGGGGAACTTCGGACGCAGCATCTCGACGGCATCGGCCGGCATCGACCTCCCGAAAGAATTGATCCAATCATGTTCAGCAACAAGAGGATCGATTCGCCTCTTGACGTCTTCCGGAAGCAGATCGTAGGCAGCAGCGGTGTCAGCCCACAATGTGTCACCACCCACCTCTGGCACCTCGACTGCACGAAGCACGGCAGCAAACGATGGAAACTCGTGCCACGTCACGTCGTTGTGCCAGTTGTTCTCGACGCCGCCGACCATCCCATCCTTGGCCAGCGTCGTGACATCGACGTCCGTCTGCCCGGGCTGCGTGTACTTGAAGAACGGATGCTGTTCCAGATCGCCCCAACGCTCGGCAAATGCTCGATGTTCCGCTCGGTCGAGGTCCTGATTCCGAAAGAAGAGGACTTTCCATTCGAGGAGAGCTCGGCGGAGCTCCGCAATCACGGCATCGGACAGGCCCCCACCGAGTCGTATACCGGAGATTTCCGCTCCGATCGTCGGCGCGACCGCCTTGACTGCAAAGTGTTCGTACGGCGCCGTAACTACCGACTCAGGATTCCGGCGAGCAACGAGTGGACCGTAGGCAGCAAGCGGATCGGTGGGAATCGGAAAGATTGTTGCCGCAGGAAAAAGGGTAGCCATCAGGGCACTTCCTCGGAATCGACAATGTCGTAACGGACGGTACCCACGTTAAGGTTTCATCCTTAATGTGTCAACGGTCACGTTCCCCGGTCGCACCTTGACCCTGACGCCGCGTCAGGGTTGGAGAATGGTTTCCACAGACGGAATCCGATTCGATCACGGGAGGGCAAGGCGATGATGACCATCGGCGAGCTGGCCAAATTGGCCGGCACCACCGTCAGATCCGTGCGCTACTACCACTCGAACGGCCTTCTCGAAGAACCACAACGCCAACCGAACGGCTACCGCATGTACCGCGCGGTGGACCTGGCACGACTGAGCCGCATCCGCCGCCTGCGCGATCTGGGGATTCCTGTCGCCAAGATCGCCGAGCTCCTCGACGGCGACGCTCACGACACCCGGTCCGCACTCGATGCCCTCGACAAGGACTTGGCAACAAAGGCCGAACAGATCGCTGTTCAGCGTGCTCACATCGAGTCGCTGCGCCGCAACGCCGACCCTGAACTACCCGATGCGTTTTCGGAAGTGCTCGCACAGTATGTCGTTGCCGGTGCGCCGACAGCGTGGATCGACAACGAGCGCGAACTTCTGATCCTCGCACTCACGGTCTCCGGGGGTGATCCCGAGGTCTGCGATTCACTCCTGTCCGCACATCGCCGGGTATTGGCTGAGCCGAACCGCGAGCAGGCCATCGAACTGATAGCCCGCATGTATGCCCTCGCCGACGCACCGGCGGACGCGGATACAATTGCGGCCCTTGCCATTCAGTTCTGCGACTTCACCGAGAGCGTGCTACCCGAACAAGCTGCACCGGAGAACGCTTCCCCAACTCGACTGGTAGCGGTACTGCGCGAACACCAAGCGGATCGACGAACCGTCACCCAGGAAAGATTCGCGAAGGCTGTGGCTGCGGAGTTCGCCGCCCGCCAATCCCGACCCTGAACCCCGACACCGAATCCCCACATCAGAAGTGGGGCGATCAATGCTGCCCGAAGAGGGCTCGACGCAAGGACACGACAATGACTGGATCCATCATGCCCAGATCACGCATGCCTCGACCACGAAAATGGCTGGCTTCCACCGTCGCTGCGGCCGCACTCGCTGTGCCCGCATTGGCGGCGTGCTCGGAACCTGCTGCCCCGCAGACAGCTCCACAACCCGATCTCAGCGCGTTCTACGATCAGACTGTCGAATGGGGGCCGTGCGCCGCCGATACCGCGACATCCACGGCAAGTGACTGCGCCATGGTCACAGTACCTTTGGACTATTCCGCCGCTGACGGCAAGACGATCGAAGTGGCGATCTCGCGGGTCGCCTCCACCGACCCCGCGCAGCGACGCGGGATCCTGCTCACCAACCCCGGCGGCCCGGGCGGCCGAGGTCTGGGCTTGCCCGAGATTCTGAACGCGGGCATGACACCGGAAGTCGCAGCGGCATACGACGTCATCGGTATGGACACCCGAGGACTCGGCAAGAGCACGCCGATCGACTGCGGCGTCGAGCAGATGACATGGATGCGTTCACCCGGTACCACGGATGAGGGATGGAACGAAAGTGTTGCGCTCGCACGCGAGGCCGCCGACAAATGCTGGGACAAGTACCCGGACTATCTGCCGCACATCAATACTCAGAACATCGCCCGCGATCTCGACGTGATTCGCGATGCCCTCGACCAGGAGAAAGCGTCGTACTTCGGGTGGTCGTACGGCACATATCTGGGTGCAACCTATGCTCAAATGTTCCCCGACCGGATCGACCGTGTGGTTCTCGACAGTGCACCGGACCCGAAGAAATACGGATACGAAATGTTCCAGGACATGGGCCCGGCCAACGAGAAGGCTATCGACGGTTTCTCGCGGTGGGCAGCAGAACACAACTCCACCTATGCACTCGGATCGACGCCCGCCGAGGTTCGAGCCCTCATCGAGAAGCTGATCTCGGACGCTGCCACCACTCCGATTCGTATCGGTGACTACGTCGTCGATGATCACGTCCTTCCATTCCTGATGTACGTCAACGGAACCGGCGACACCGAGATGGAGAGCGAGGCATTCGCACAGGTATTGGTTCAGTTGCGCGATCTCGCCGCCGGCAAGACCGTCGAGAACATCCATCCCCAGCTGACGGGACTGATGCAGGCGTGGTTCCAGACCGAGTTGGGAACCGGCCCTGACTATGCCGGAACAATCGCCATTGTCTGCGGAGACGTGTCGATGCCGAGCGATCCCCAGTGGTACCGCGACAAGTTGGAGGAGCACCGCACTGATCAGCCGATCTTTGCCGGCACTCACAACACGATCATGCCGTGTGCATTCTGGCGCAGTGAGGCCCCGACGCGGATCGACATCGACAACAACGTTCCGACATTGCAGATTCAGGCAACCGGTGACACCCGCACGACGTACGACGAAGGACTCGGCATGCATGAAGCGATGAAAGGCTCACGGCTCGTGACAGTTCCAGGCCGTACTCATGCGGTGTTCCCCGGTTACGCGAATGCTTGCGCAAACGCCGCCGTCAACTCGTACCTGCTCGACGGCACACTGCCGGAAGAGGACGTGGTGTGCGAGTCGTGACGGTATCCGGTGATCCCGTCGCCGGAAGACCTGCGTGATCTGATGCGCGATTGCCCCTCGACAATCGCGCATCAGGCAGACAGAATAGTTCGGTGAGTCCCATTCATCGGGCCGACGGCGAGATTTCGGCAATTGGTCGTTCCACCGAGATCCTGAAGACTTTTCGTGACAGCTCAGGCGTTCTCAGCGCAGCAGCGCTGGTTCGCCGAACCGGCATGGCGAAAACAACGGTGTACCGAATGGTCGACGATCTCGTCCGAGTCGGGTTGCTCGAACGGCAAGGAACCAACTACCGCCTCGGCCTGCTCTTGTTTGAGATCGGTGAATCCGTTCCACGGCAGCGAAACCTCCGCGAAGCAGCGCGCCGACACCTCTCGGCACTGCGTGAAGCAACCGGACACAATGTGGGCCTCGCGGTGTTGGACGGTTTCGACGTGGTTTACCTGGATGTCTTCCGCGGAGACGACGGACCACGCCTTCCTCAACAGATCGGCGGTCGATGGCCTGCACACGCAAGTTGTTCCGGCAAAGCAGTATTGGCCTTCACAGACTCTTCGGACTTCGCGATGCCCACTCTACTCGAGGCACACACCGAGAACACCATCACCGATCCCGAACTCTTCCGCCGAGAGCTGGACCGTGTTCGCAAGCGTGGTGTCGCCTTCGACCGCCAGGAAGCATTTCCCCGGATCGTCGGCGCCGCAGCACCAATATTCGGCCCCGACGAAGACGTCCTCGGCGCTATCTCCATTTCCGGCATGGCCGGCCGAATCAATCTGACCCGTATCGACGCGGCGGTGCGGACGACGGCAATCGCCATCTCACGCGATCTCTCGAGCGCCCAGTCCGTCGTCCGCCCTGTCCTACAACGACGTTGACGCCGTCAACCACGCCCGACGTACGGCATACGGTTGGCCATGATCGTCAGAGTCGGGACATTCACGTCGAGTGGTAGATCGATCAGTTGTACAACGGTGTCCGCCACATGACGTGGATCGAACGTCGGCTCCGGCTTGGTGGTGCCGTCGGATTGTCTGGCGGAGTGGCCGATTCCGGCTGTCATATCAGTTGCCGCATTACCGATGTCGATTTGGCTGCAGCAGATGTCGAACTCTCGGCCGTCGAGAGAGATCGACTTCGTCAAGCCTGACACACCGTGTTTGCTCGCCGTGTAGGCGGCGCTGTCGGGCCGTGGTGTGTGAGCAGAGAGCGAACCGTTGTTGATGATCCGGCCTCCTCTCGGATCCTGCGTTTTCATGATCCGAATCGCTTCACGCGCACAAAGGAATACACCGGTGAGATTGGCTGCGACCGTCGCGTTCCAGGCTTCAGGATCGATCTCGTCCACACTCCCCGATGGCCCGAATGTCCCTGCGTTGTTGACAAGCACATCGAGTCTGCCGAAACGCTCAGACACAGACGCGAACAACCGGTGAACCGAATCGGGCGAAGACACATCAGCGGGAATTACCACTGAGCGCTCGTGACTCGCCCCCGTCGCATCCAAACTCGCTCTGTTTCGACCGGCCAGTACAACATGGTGTCCGGCGTCGAGTAGACCGATGGCCATTGCGCGGCCGAGTCCTGACCCTGCACCGGTCACGACCACGACTCGGCTCACGCGCTCAGTGATTGTCACCGTGTACCTCCGTTCCACGCTTGCCTACCAGGAAATCGAAATCGACCCCTCGGTCAGCCTGCATCACATGATCTACGAACAGTCGTTGATACCCACTCGTGCACTTTTGTAAGCGCGGCGGCAACGCCTCGAGACGCCTGGCCAGCTCGTCGTCGTCGACGAGTACACGCAAAACCCCACGAGCGACATCCAATTCGATCAAATCACCATCCTTGACCGCACCCAGCGGTCCACCTGCTTCCGCCTCGGGTGCAACGTGCAAAACGACTGTGCCGAAGGCGGTTCCACTCATTCGCGCATCGGAGATCCTCACCATGTCTCGCACACCCTGCTCGAGCAACTTCCGCGGAAGCGGTAGATTACCTACCTCTGGCATCCCCGGAAACCCCTTCGGCCCCGCACCGGTGAGGACGATGACGTCCCCGGCCTCGATGTCTAGATCCGGCGAGTCGACGCGCGCCGTGAAGTCATCCATTCCGTGAAACACGACGGCACGACCCACGTGGTTGAGCAAGTCCGGCGACGCCGCAGATGGCTTGATCACTGCACCGTTCGGCGCGAGGTTGCCAGTCAGCACCGCTATGCCGGCTTGCTCCAGCAATGGTGCCGTCGTGCTACGAATTACGTCGCGGTCCCAGATTGCTTCACCGGAGTTGTTTTCACCGAGCGTCTTTCCGGTAACTGTGGCGGCGGTCAGATGGAGGATGTCTCCGAGCTCGGCGATCACCGCAGGCAGCCCGCCGGCGTAGAAGAAATCTTCCATCAAGTAGGTGCCCGAGGGCATGAGGTTGACCAGCAGAGGAACGTCACGACTCTGCTCGCCGAAATCGCTGAGCTCGAGAGGAATTTCCAGTCTTCCGGCGATGGCAAGCAGATGCACCACAGCGTTGGTGGACCCACCGATCGCCGTGTTCACCTTGATCGCATTCTCGAATGAATTTCGGTCGACGACCGAAGACATCGTCAGGTTCTCGACAACCATCTCCACGATTCTCACGCCGCTGTCGCGTGCAAGTACACGCCGCCGTGAATCCACTGCCGGGATCGCAGCATTACCGGGCAGCGTGAGGCCCAAAGTCTCGACAATCGAAGCCATCGTCGACGCGGTGCCCATAGTGTTGCAGTGACCAGGCGATCGAGACATCGCCGATTCCGCTGCTCTGAACTCACATTCGCTCATGCACCCCGCTCGCACTGCTTCACTCATCTCGAACACCGAGGTTCCAGATCCGACAGTTTTACCTTGATGGCGGCCGTTCAACATGGGCCCACCGGATACGACAATGGTGGGAAGGTCACAACTGGCTGCGCCCATTACCAGCGCCGGGGTGGTTTTGTCGCAGCCGCAGAGCAGTACGACGCCGTCGATCGGATTGGCTCGAATCGACTCCTCCACGTCCATGCTGACGAGGTTCCGATAGAGCATCGTGGTGGGGCGGATGATCGTCTCACCCAATGACATCACCGGAAACTCAACTGGAAATCCGCCCGCTTCGATGACACCCAGTCGCACCTGCTCGGCCAGATCTCTGAAGTGAGCGTTGCACGGCGTGAGCTCGGAATACGTGTTGCAGATACCGATAACCGGTCGGCCGTCGAACATCCGATCAGGGATACCCTGGTTCTTCATCCACGAGCGGTGGATGAATGCATTGAGATCATTGCCTCCGAACCAATCCTGCGAGCGAAGTGTTCTACTCGTCGGTGTTCTACTCATCCGAACCCTCCAAACCAAGGATTGCCCTTGCCTCCCCAGGTGTTGCAGGCTGCATTCCGAGTCGCTGGACGATGTCGACGATGTTCTCCACCAAACGAACGTTCTCGGCCGGCTCCCCATTCGCGAGAAACGGATAGTCTTCGATTCCCACACGCACGTGCCCACCGAGCACGAGTGCATGAGTCAGACCACGCAGTTGATCTGGCCCGCTGATGCTCACGGAGAAGACCGATTTCTCCGGTAGGTGTTCCACCATCTGCTGCAAGATCTGCGGGGAGTACGGCATCGCATTCTGAAAAGTTCGATCAAGTCCCAGTACAAGATTGACGAGGTGCGGGCCAGGCTGCTCTTCGGTCAACGTACGTATCTCCTGGAGCAGATGTGACGGGCTGAAGGCCTCCCATTCAGGTTTGATTCCTAGTTCGCGCATTGACGCTGCCAGTTCGGCGGCACGACTGGGCGGCGTGTCCATCAGTACCTCACCGACCGGTGATGTCACATAGGCCGTGATGGCATCGAGCGTGCATGTGTCTGCTCCGCCATGCAGGCCCTGCAGCCTCGCGTCCCAGTCCACGACGCGCGTTCCGTCACTGCGAACACTCACCATGTCACCGTTGACTCCGCCGCCGGTCGAGTTGTTGATCACGATGTCGCAGCTTTGGCGGACAAGCGTATTCATCCGCCGATAGATTGCGGCATCACAGGTCGCTTGATCGTCCGGTCGTCGAGCATGAAGTGCTGCCACGCTGGCTCCAGCGCTGTGGCAGCGTGCCACATCCGCCGCAATCTGCTCAGGCTGAGTCGGAATGAACGGATTGTCGGCAACAGTGAGGAAGCCACCCGTCGGGGCAACTGTGACGATGACCTTGTCTCGCAGATCGCTCATGCCGGAACGCTCTTGTAGCTGGATGCGGCGAAGAACATGGCAATCGCCGATGCCCCGGGGTCCTCGACGCCCCTGGCGTGTTCTCCCACGTAGGTCGCGCGTCCGCGGCGGGCGAGCATCGCGCGAGTCGATTCGGCGCCGAGCCTCGCAGCCGTGGCCGCAGAGCTCAAGGCAGCAGACAAGGTTGCCCCGCTGACTGCCGCCTCGGTCAATGCGCTGGTTGCGGGGACCATGGCGTCGACCATGGTCTTGTGACCCACCTGGGCATTGCCGAGACGCTGCACCGCAGCTGTCGCCGTACCTAGGGCAGAAGCCAAGTCTGTTGCGGTCACTTCAACTCCAGAGACTGCTCCGATCCGGCCGAACCACAGACCGAGAAGTGGTCCGCTTGTCCCACCGATGCCGAGAAACGCATCCGACGTACGGGCGAACACTTCACCAGGACTGGTCGGCGGGTCGGAACGAAGTCGTTGCACCGCACTTCGCAGGCCCGTCCGCAGATTCATTCCGAAATCGCCGTCTCCGACAAGCCGGTCCAAATCTGTGAGGGAATCGAATTGATCTTCGGCAGCGTCGGCAAATCGATCGATCCACGCCCGAGTGTCCCCGACGCTCAACGTTGTCATCATGAAACTCTTTTCAGTAGTGCATATTCGAGTTACCAAGCGAGTGCGGGAGTGCGTACCGTTGCATCCCAGAGATCCAGAAACTCCTCGGTCGAACGGAGAAGGGTGATAGAGAGCCCGTGCATATCCAATGCAGTGACGAAAGAACCTGCAATCACCCGATCCAAACCGATACCGGCATCCCCGAGGAAAGACTTCAATTCTGCAGTGGCAATCGATAATTCGAGTCCATGGGTTGCCCCTAGCCCATTCACTATCGCTATCACACCGTCCCCGCGCTCCACCCCGACAGCATCGAGGATCGGCTCCGACAACTGCGCCACGAGTTCGGCTGCAGGAACCGTCGGACGCGTCTCACGTCCACGCTCGCCATGGATTCCGATGCCGAACTCCATCTCCCCCGGCGCCAGTTCGAAGGACGGACGATCCTGTCCGGGAGCCGTGCACGAGCGGAAAGCTGCACCCAACGTCGCCGACGCCGCCACCACCCGGCGCCCCAAGTCAGCGATCTCGGAAAGCGCCCAGTGCCGTTCCGCGGCCGCCCCACAAATCTTCTCCACGGCAATTACCGCAGCGGTACCACGACGTCCAGGTCCACCCTCGTCTGCAGTCGTCGTCGCGAGATCGTCGTCGACCATCACGATCTCCACTTGCCGCTCAGTTCCGAGTAACTCGGCCGCGATCGAGAAATTCAGTTTGTCTCCGGTGTAGTTCTTCACGATGAGAAGGGCACCCCGTCCGGTCTCGACAGCATTGACCGCAGCGCGGATCTGAAAGGCTGTGGGACTGGCGAAGACCGACCCAGGAACTGCGGCGTCCAACATGCCGGATCCGACGAACTCCGCGTGTAGCGGCTCATGCCCGGCCCCGCCACCCGAGACCAACACAACTTTGTCTCGGGCGACAACCGCGCGAGTCACAAACGACGGATCTCGGTGGTAGGAGAGCATTTCCGGGTGCAGGATCTGAAGTCCTTCGAGCGCTTCGCGGACTACATCCTCGGGCCGATTGACCACATGGCCGATCATGACGAACTCTCGGACGCCGACATTGGACCGACAGGGAAGCAAACCGCGAACGCACTCACACACGTGCGAACATTGTCACCGACCCGTATCCCAGCCGACGCCGCGGGTTCGTTGACGTAGGAGACAGTTCCGTTGTGCCACATATCCATTCCATTGCTGATTTCGGCAGAGTCGTGACTGACCGCTACGCCGGCAAGTCCCGCATCTCCCATGCGGACGATTCCGATGATCCCTGCGTTATCCTTGCCGATTCCGGCATCGTTCAGCACAGCCAACGCACAGCCCGTCCCAATCGCCATCCGCCCTGACTCTTGACCGCCGTTGGATGCCGCAACGACGATGCGGTCGCGGTCCGACCGTTCGATCTGCGACATACTGTCCATGACGACAATCTGTCTACCGTTCTCCACACCGACAATGTTCCGAAACATCAGTCGACGCTCCTCTCTATCAGTGCCAGCACTTCTTCGGAAACGCGGCTGCCCACACGCACACCCGCTGCGACCGCAGTCGGATTGGCATACGTCACGATGCCGCACTCCCACACGTCGTTGCCATCTCCGATACGCGAACTCTCGTGTCCGACTGCAATGCCGACGATCTTCTGGGCATCGATCGCAGCCAAGCCTGCGATTCCGGCCTTGTTCTTCCCTATGCCGGCGTCATTGCACACCACAACACGAACCCCGAACCCGACGGCGTACTCTCCAGCACTCGTCCCTCCGTGTGATCCGGTCACGATCACATCACCGGCCTGAGCCGAAGAAGCAAACGCAATCGAATCCATGATCCACACTCTCTTTCCGTTAGAGGAATGAACCAAAGTAGGTTCGGCACCTTCGGTTTCAACTACTCGCATGGCCATCCACCCCTAGAATTCGACGTGCCTGATCAGGACTTGCGGGTTCACGCCCGTACCGCCGAGCGATCGAAACAACTTCGGTGACCAGATCAGGTGTGGAGGGATATCCCAGTTCTTCGTAGTGGTAGTCACCGGCTCCGATTGCAACGTGGCCCCCGCGCTTGATCGACTCTTCAGCTGCTGCAAGAACATTGCCTCGGTAGGCCGAGACGATCCACTCCACTGGAAGATCAGCCGGCAGGAGGTCCAGTTGCGCACGTAGCCCTGCCGCTGTCGCCGGATGTGCAGCCGGAAACTCGTCACCACCGAGAATGAAAGCGATCACCAATGGTGACGACGGATTCCGCACCCTTGCGTGGGCGAAGATCGCGCGCGTCCAACTCACGTTGAATGACGTCTGGTATGGCGTCATTCCCAATTCACCAGCGCGCGAAAGTAACTCGATCTGTGTTCGAGTGTCGTTGACGAAGACCCTGGAATCGGTTGCGAACAAGCCTGTCGTCGCATCGATCAAGTCCATCGCCGCACAACCCATATCGACGACCAAGAAGTCGGAACGTCGTTTCGGATCACTTTGGTTCGGGGCAAGATTCGACAGCCGCTCATCTATCGTGTAGCCGGGAACATTGGCCATCGACGGCGCAAGCAGCAGATTCGATACCGCCCGAACCCGCTCGACGATCTCTCCGTAGGTCGCCGCCGAGTGATCCACGCCGCCGTCCACGGCTCGACCGTGAAAATGCATCAACGACGCCCCCGCATCCTCACAAGCGCGGGCGGTGTCGGCTATTTCGCTGGGCGTCCACGGAATGTGGGGGTTGGGTGCGCGCATGGTGTTCTCGTTGACGTGCACTCCGATGATCACCGGTTTCTCCGTTGTATTGGACGTTGTGTCAAGAGTCATGTCGCTCCTTCGCAAGATTCCAACCGGCTGTCATCGACTGACCTCCGTCGACCGTCCACGTCTGACCCGTCACGAAACCGGCGCCGGGACCAGCGACAAAGGTCACGACTTCGGCAATCTCAGCCGGCTCCGCGTAACGGCTCAACGGGATCGACTGCAAGATGGCGCTCTGCATTTCAGGGCTCTGGGCCCGACTGGCGAGCGGGGTCAGGGTCGATCCGGGCGCGACGCAGTTGACTCGGATCCCCTCGCCGGCGAGCTCGATCGCGAGTTGTGTGGTCAACGCGACCACGCCACCTTTCGAGGCGGAATACGCAGCGCGGTCTACGCTGCCGCGTAGGCCGGAAACCGAGGCAATTGTCACCACCGATCCGCCGCCATCTCCGGCGAGCAGATCCACGAACTCCCTGACCACCGCAAACGTGGAAACGAGGTTCAGCTCGAGGGTTCGCCTGAATCGATCGGGTGTGGTGTGCCGGATCGGCGCGTTGTCCGCGGTTCCCGCCGAGGTCACAACCGTGTCGACACGACCGAACAGCTTCTCGGCGACGTCGCGA
Source organism: Rhodococcus sp. KBW08 (assembly GCF_003852455.1). Lineage (NCBI taxonomy): Bacteria > Bacillati > Actinomycetota > Actinomycetes > Mycobacteriales > Nocardiaceae > Rhodococcus > Rhodococcus sp. KBW08. The sequence continues at coordinate 12,441 of NZ_QAJJ01000025.1, read as the reverse complement.
AGCCGTCGGATATCCCCCTCATCGGTGACATCCACTCGAACGCCGACTGTCCGTGTATCTGGTTCTGGCGCAGTGTCTCCGGATGTATGCGACAGGTCGGCAGAGATGACATTCCAACCCAAGTCGGCGAATCGTTTGCACGTTGCCAGGCCAATCCCCGATGCGCCACCAGTGACGATCGCTACCTTCCTACTCACGACTACAGCACCTTCCTCATGTCGCGAATGGGATTCGACCCGTCCCACTCCTTCGATGCAGCCTCGACTGCGCGAAACAGATCACCCTTCCTTCCACTGACCTCCGAGATTTCGATGACTGTTCCCGGATACGGGCCGTCCTCGTAGTACACGAATCGCTCGTCCGGAGCGCCACTACCGGACCTACCACTCTGCAATTCGACGAGCCCTCGGTTCTTGGATTCCTCCATATATCGATCGAAATCCGCTGTCCAGTAGGCAACATGTTGAAGTCCTTCGAGCCCGCGATCTGCGAACTCGCGAAATGCCGACGGCTCATCGTTGTGTTGTTGAATCAGCTCGATCTGCGCGCTTCCGCTGTGCGCGAGCGCCACACTGAATCGAGGCGCACTCGACTTGCCACGGAAGACGAAGTCGTTCAACGGTTGGTCCTCCACGAAGAAGAAGGGGCCTACGCCGACAACGTCGATCCAATGCTTCAGCGCGCTGTCGATGTCGTTGACCACAAAACCCAATTGGCGCAAAGGCCCGAAGTATCTACTCACGAAGTCCTCGTTTGTTCGTTGCCGACGAAACTACGGTCGACGACTGTGATCCTGATAAGTGATGATGTCCTGCGCATGCTCGCCTGAAGAATGAAGAATTCCCGTTGATCGGGAATCTTCCGGGCCGAGACTCGGCTCAAACCTGCTCAGGTGCAACCAAGGTTCCGGCGTCGCGCTCCGCCCGGTAATCCAGAGTCAGTTGGGCGTTGGCCTTGTCGGCCTTTCTGGTGATCACCTTGAGCAGCAGCACGATCAATGCTGCCGTCGCCAGCACCGCGGAGTACACCCCGATTGCCGGTGTGAAACTGTTGGTCGCGTCCTTGATCCAGCCGGTGACCTGTGGACCGAAATAGCCTCCGAGGTTACCCATTCCGTTGATGACACCGAAACCTGCCGCCAAGGCAGCGCCGGTAAGGAAGCTCGAAGGCATGGTGATGAAGATGCTCATCGAACTGTAGAGACCGATCCCGGCGATGCAGAATCCGAAGATGGCGACAACAGGTGTGGTGAAGAACAGCGCAGCAATAGCAAAACCGAGTGCTGCGACCGATGCGGCGATGGCGAAGTGCACGGGGCGCTCTCCGGCGCGGTCCGAATGGCGCGTCCACCAGATCATCGGTCCGATCGCAATCAGTGCAGGTAGTGCGGCAACCCATCCGATCTGATTGGTGCTCATCCCGAATTGCGCGTAAATCTGCGGCATCCAAATCTGGAAACCGTTGAGGCTGAAGGTGAAACAAATGAACACGGCGATCAACACCAGCACTCGTGGGTGCACGAGTCCCTGGAGGAAGCTGTGCTTACCGACGACCGCTTCGCGCTCTTGCGCCTCCGACTCGAGCGTATCGGTGAGCCAACCGCGTTCTTCCTCGGAGAGGAACTCCGCCTCGGAAGGCTTGTCCCGCAGAACCTTGTAGATCACAAACGCCATGACCACGGCGGGGACGCCGGTGAGAATGAATACCCATCGCCATCCGGAAAGCCCGAGAAAGCCGTCGATAGCCATCAGGTGCGTGGTGATCGGAGTACCCAGGCCGGAGATACAGATGAAGGTCACGATCCACGCCATTGCTTTGCCTCGATCCCGATTCGGGAACCACTTCGAGACGAAGAACAGCATGCCGGGCGAAAAGCCGGCTTCGGCAATACCCAACAGGAATCGTGCTGCCACCAATCCGCTGGCACCCTGAACGAACGCGGTTCCGATGGTGACCACGCCCCACGTGATCATGATTCGTGTGATCCAGCGCCGCGCACCGACCTTTGTGAGGATGTAGTTGCTCGGGGGTTCGCAGATCGTGTAACTCCAGAAATAGATTCCGGCCGCAAACCCGAACATCGAGGCCGATATTCCGAGTTCTTTGTTCATCGTCAATGCTGCAACGCCGATGTTCAATCGGTCGAGATACAGGACGATGTATGCCAATCCGATGACCGGCATGAAGCGGAGCATGACCTTCCGGACGGTCCTGGCCGGAAGGGGAAGTTGCTCGGTGACTGTTCTTTCGTGACGCATGATTCACCTCGTACTCATTCGAACACATCATTGTGATGGCTGACACAGAGACGATGCGGGTCGCGATTCGAACTTCACAGACACGATTCCCGATGATCGGTACTCGATTCGTGAGCAATCGACCGGCCGGGGTGACAAGAAGGCGGAGTGCCTGTCGGTTTCGACAGGCACTCCGCGCGGTGAAACATAGGCTTTCCGGGGGCATTCAGCCAGTCAGCTCACTCTTGATCTCGTTCTTGAGAACTTTACCGACCTTGGAGCGAGGTAGATCGTCCCAGACGATGACTTGCTTCGGAGTCTTCACACTTCCGATGCGAGCTTTCACGAAAGCCATCACCTCGGCGCCGTCGATAGCGGCGCCGAGGTGTGGCTGCACCACTGCCACAACACGTTCGCCCCACTTGTCGTCCGGCAACCCGATCACTCCGCAGTCCTGGATCCCCGGATACGCCATGAGCGCCTGCTCCACCTCGACCGAGTAGACGTTGAAACCGCCCGTGATGATCATGTCTTTTGCACGATCGACGATGAACAGGAAATTGTCCTCGTCCAGGTATCCGATGTCGCCGGTGTGATGCCAGCCGTGAGCCGACGCTTCCGCGGTCGCGTCGGGGTTCTTGTAATAGCCCGCCATCACCAACGAACTGCGGATCACCACCTCACCACGCTCCCCGCGGTCGAGCAGTGCGCCTTTGTCGTCCATGATCCCCACGGTCACCAACGGCGACGGTCGACCGGCCGAGGAAAGTCGCGACGTTGCGACAGTGCCGTCCGGGCCGAAGTGTTCCTTCGGTGACATCGTCGAGATCATCATGGGGGCTTCACTTTGCCCGAACAGCTGAGCCATGACGGGGCCGATCTTGTCGATCGCCTCCTCGAGCCTGGTCGGGGAGATCGGTGCCGCGCCGTACCAGAAGCACTGCAACGAGCTGAGATCCGTGGCCGCAAGACTCTCGTGCTCGAGCAACATGTAGATGAGCGTCGGCGGCAGGAAGGTGTGAGTCACCTTGTGCTTCTGAACGTGCGCGAGGAAGTACCCGAGATCGGGCTTCGGCATGATCACCACTTCGCCGCCGAGGGCCATGATCGGGAAGCACAGAACACCGGCGGCGTGAGTCAACGGCGCCAACGCCAGATACACCGGTCGTCCCTCGAACGGATAGCTCATCAAGGTGATGGCCGTCATCGTCTCGATGTTGTGCCCGGTCAGCATCACGCCCTTCGGCCGACCCGTCGTACCACCGGTGCCGACCAGCATAGTGACGTCGTCGGGTGCAACGACATCGAGTTCTTGTTCCCCGAGCCAGCTTTCGAGAGACTGAGCCGATTCCCATTCGCCGTCGACGCAGACGAGCGTCACCAACTGGGGAAGCGCGTCCTTGATCTGGTCGACCAGCGACGCGTACGACTTCTGGAAGAACAGCGCACGACAGTCGAACAGATCCAACAGATCCCGATTTTCCGCGGCTTCGTTACGAGGGTTGATCGGGCACCAGACCGCGCCGGCCCTGCTGATACCGAACACGCAGGAGAACGAGATCGGGTCATTGCCGGACAGAATCGCGACCTTCTCGCCCGGCCCGATGCCCGAAGCCGCGAGCGACGCTGCGAAGCGTCGGCTGAACTGTTGCACCTCGCCGTAGGAGAGAGTGCGCTCCCCCATCGTCAAACACGGTGCGGTGGAACCCAGAGAGGCTCCCTTGTCGAGATAGTCGGTCAAACGCATGGGGAGCCTCCAGGGCGGGGCTCCCGGCGCGATGCACGCCGGGAGCCGTGAACATGATGACGAGGATGACGAGCTAGGCGTTGATGGTTACTTCCGGTTCCAGCGCCAGCCCGAAACTACGTAGCGCGCCGAGCAGTTCGCGATGGCCGAACGCCTGGCACGCCGAGGCAAGCCCGGTCCGCTTGGGCGCCTGCTGAAGCAGCGAATGTGCTGCATATGCATGCAGTAGGCCCGTCTGCTTGTAGTTGCAGTTGCCGTGGATCACGACGTGCGAGCGACCGAGCGGGCCCGACGCGTAGACGGAGTCCAATGAGGTGTTGATACGCGGATTCTCACGAGGCGGCATCCCAGCCTGCACCGAACCGGCGATCTCGGCCAGGGCGGCTTCCTGCTCGTCGGCAGGCAGGGTCTTGATCTGCTCCTCCACGATCTTCTGTGTCGCGACAACACCTTCCATCACGGTGCGGTCGAAGACACCGCCCGCAGCCTTGACATTGGAAACTCGCGGATCGTTCTTGAACCACACCGGGTGACACGTTCCGCCCCACGGCAATGCCAGCGCGGTTTCGTGCTGGCCGGGAACGACGACGTCGAAAGTCTGACCGGGCGCCCACTGCACGTACTTGTTCTGCTCGAGGTAGTACCAGTTCGCCTTGAGGATGGTGAAGATCGTCTGAGTGGAGGCGTAAGTGGGGAATCCCTTCCACAGCACCAGAATGTCGAGCGTATCGAGGCCCGGCGTTTCCAGTGCGATGTTGGCCGCGATCTCACCGGTGGTGTACATCTGCGCGATGCCGGGCGAGAGAAGCAGGCCCTTCTCCTGGTACTTGTCGCTGAACTTCTCCTGGACGTCGAGTACCCAGTCCTGCTCACCAGTGGTGTCCATGTAGTGGCAACCGGCATTCAACGCGGCCTCCACGACGGTGCCGCCAAGCTTGATGAACGGCCCGACCATGTTGCTGACAACCTGTGCACCGGTGAACAATTCGGTGAGCGCCTCGACAGTGTGCTCGACCTCGACGACCTCGTGATCGACGGTGTCCAAACCGGGGATCTTGTCGAGTACCTCTTGAATGCGAGCGGCGTCTCGGCCGGCAGCGATGAACGGGATGTTGAACTCGCGCAGGTATTCACACACCAGGCGACCGGTGTACCCAGAGACGCCGTAGACGATGACTGGCTTCTTTTCGGACATGTTCGTGGAACCTTTCGAAGACGAGAGAAGGGGATAGTTACGAATCGGGGGCGAGTTACATGCCCATTCCACCGTCGACCGGGAGGCCGATACCGGTGATGAATCGTGCGGCGTCGGAAGACAAGAACACCACGGCGTCCGCCATGTCGTTCACTTCACCGAGACGGCCGAGCGGGGTGAGACCGATGACGTCACCGACTGCTGCTTCGGCACTGGGCCAGAGGCCGAGCTTCTCCATGTCCGCCGCGAGTCCGAGCCCCATCTCGGTGGCTACGAGGCCCGGGTAGATGCAGTTGACGCGGACTCCGTAGCCGAGCTTGCCCGACTCTGCGGCGGCAACCCTGGTGAAGCGATCGACCGCGGACTTTGTCGCGGAGTACCCGCTGATGCCGGGAAAGGGAATGGTTGCGGCGACCGAGGAGATATTGATGACGGAACCGCCGGTGCCGGCTACTCCGCCCGGACGCATGCTACGCAGTCCGTGTTTGGTTCCGAGCGCCGTTCCGAGGATGTTGACCTCACACATGCGCCGAATGTCGCCTGGATCGAGGTCGACCACCAGCGAGGAAATCTCGATGCCGGCGTTGTTGACGAGGATGTCGAAGCCACCGAGAGTCTCCGCGGTGGCAGCAACCGCCTCTGCCCAGTTCGCGTCGTCGGTGACGTCCAGCTTCACGAAGCCGGTCTTCACTCCGCCGGAACCGACAGCCTCCGCGGTGGCGCGGCCCTCGTCTTCGAGAACGTCGCCGATCATCACTGACGCTCCCGCCTTTGCCAACGCCTCAGCCATACCGGCTCCGAGCCCCTTGGCACCACCTGTGACCAGTGCTTTTCGTCCCTCGAGATCAAACACACTCATTTTCGACTGCCTCCATGACTGAAACGACTCTCGCGATGCCACCGTTCACAGCGACGCTGCCAAGTGGTGTGAGTCACAGAGTATTCAACTTTGGACGAGTGTCAAGAGAAATCTTGACGACTGTCAAGATTTCGTTACACGCTCGTCAAAGACCAGGGGTTACACTGGGTCGAACGCGGCGATCGTGCCGCTGTGGAAACCGCAGGGAACAGGACGTGCCATCGTGACCACGACAGTCGAGAAGCCAAGTGGGGCAGGAAAAAAGGCGGTTCCTGCCTCTTCGGAGAAGCGGTCCAACGCCGACAAGGTGTCACGTCGCCAGGTCGACAAGTTCTCCGAGCGACGCGATCAACTGGCCGAGGCGGCACTGCAAACGCTGGCCGAACTGGGCTACGCGCGCACGAGCCTGCGCGAAATCGCCCAGAATTCGGAGTTCTCACACGGCGTTCTGCACTACTACTTCAGCGACAAAGTCGACCTGATCACCCACTGCGTGCGCCACTACAAGGCGCGCTGCGTCACCCGCTACGACGGCATCGTCGCCACCGCTCAGACGCCTGAGGAACTGAAAGCCGGTTTCGGCGCACTGCTCGCGGAGACCATGATCGAAGAACCGACGATGCACCGCCTCTGGTACGACCTGCGCGCGCAGTCGATGTTCGAGGAGTCGTTCCGAACGGACGTGGCCGCGATCGACGAGAGTCTCGAAAACATGATCTGGCGCATCGTGTCTCGCTACGCCGAGCTTCTCGACGTCGAAGCATCGGTCACCTCGCCGGCGATGTACGCGATCTTCGACGGCCTGTTCCAGCAGAGTCTGCTCCGCCATCTGTCCGGTGATCAGACTGCTGCGAACTATCTTTCGGAGAGCGTCCAGCAGATGCTGCCCCTGGTCGTGCCCACACCCTGAGTCGGCTCAGCGGGCAGCGATGCCTTCCGCGACGTACCTGGCTCCGCGATCGAATTCGCCGACCACGTCGTAATCGGCGTCTTGCCGCCAGAAGCGGACCAACGCCCCGTAGGTACCACCGATCATCTGCGCGAGAAACAGCGGCGGGTAGTCCGATCTCACTTCGCCGGCTTCGATACCGGCAGTGACGATCCGCAGGAGTTCCACGTGGAACCGATGATCGTGGGCCGCCCCCGCTCCGGAGGAGGCGAAGTCGCGCTCCAGTTCTGCAGTCACCATGCGCAGATAGCGCGGATGCATGATCGCCTGTTGCGCAAAGTCCTGAAAAATCCTGGAGATCCGATCAGAGGTCGGCATCGGCGATTCCATGAGCTGATCCACCAGTGCCGCAAGCTGATCGAGGTGATCACTGTGCAGCGCCTCGAGAACCGAGTCCTTGCCCTGGAAGTAATTGAAGAAGGTGGCTCGCGACACCTCGGCTCGCTCGGCGATGTCGTCGACGGTCGTGCTGGCGAAACCCTGCGCCGAGAACAGAATTCGAGCAGCCGAGAGCAACCTGTCGTTGGTATCGCGCTTGTTCTGTTCTCGTTTGGAAATCACGTCGACCTGCCTTTCTCCGCCTCAGGACACAGTCTTCGCCACAGTCCGGAATGTGTCCAATGTCGGTCTCGCCAGTTGAAGCACCACCCCTTCGTTTGATGGACTACAGTCCAATTATGTCGACTGTTTCCACAGACCGCCACGACCGCGTTCTCATCGTCAGAATCGAACGCGAAGAACGTCGCAATGCGATCAATCGTGAAACTGCCGAGGGAATCGAAGCCGCGCTGAACCTTCTCGACGACGACCCCGATCTGTGGGTCGGCATCATCACCGGAACCCCCAGCATCTTTTGCGCCGGAACCGATATCCGAGAGCGGGCCGATCTTCGCATGCCCCGCGGCGGCGAGTACGGCGTCATTCGGCGCCGGCGGAACAAGCCCCTGATCGCTGCAGTCGAGGGATACGCGCTGGGTGGCGGTTTCGAAATCGCATTGGCCTGCGATCTGATCGTCGCCTCCGCCACAGCACAATTCGGCCTTCCCGAAACCAAACGCGGCCTGGTTGCGACGTCCGGTGCACTCTTTCGGGCGCCTCGCGCGCTTCCGATCAACGTCGCCCGCGAACTCTTGATCACCGGCCGCACACTGGATCCCGAACGGGCCAAGGACCTCGGCGTCGTCAATGCAGTCACTGCCGAGGGCAAAGCACTCGACGAGGCACTGGTGATGGCAGCGGAGATCTGCGAGTCCTCCCCCACCTCTGTGAGCTTGAGCCTGAAGGCGATCGACGCGCTCTACGCCGACGCCGACGCCGACGCCGTCGGATGGGAGGTCACCGACGACGCCAAGGATGCAGTGTTGCGCTCCCCGGACATCGCCGAAGGGCTCGACGCCTTTGCCAGTCGTCGGACACCCCGATGGAGCGGACTGCCGCCCGCATGAGCGACCACGATCCGAGACAGATTTCCTATACGTCTGGTCGGAAAGGGTATGAACCGGTTACAGTCTCTCCTGTGACGGGAATCGGCGCATACGAGACGGGCACGCTGCTGACGCGGCGGCGCCATGTCGACTTTGCGCATGTCTGTACATCCGGGTGTCCGATCTACTGATCGGACCTACGACGTGAGCGCCGCTCACGTCGATACTCGTATGTACACCCAGATCAGGGGACATTTCTGTCATGACCACCGCTTCCATCTCACACCTGAGTTCCGTCGTAGCAGCCAACGCCGACGCCATCGACAAGGACGCGAGCAAAGCGCACGTCGTCTTCAAGGCTTCCGCCCAGGCGCACGACGCCGTTGCCAGCACCATTTCTCTCGGTAAGTACAGCGTCGAGGTCGACGAGCCGCCGGCCCTCGGCGGCGAGAACACCGCAGCCAATCCTGTCGAGTACTACCTTGCTTCGCTTCTGTCGTGCCAGGTCGTCACCTACCGCGTCTGGGCCGACAAGCTCGGTATCGCTCTCGACGACATCTCGGCCAGAGCCGAAGGTGACCTCGACGTTCGTGGATTCTTCGGCTTCGACGACGCCGTCCGTCCGGGATTCTCCGAGGTACGCGTGGTCGTGACCCTGACCGGCCCGGAAACCCGCGAACGCTACCTGGAGCTGCAGGAGACGGTCGACGCCCACTGCCCCGTACTCGATCTCACCCGCAATCCCGTCCCAGTGCATACAGTCGTCGAAACCGCCTGACCCGCATCAACCCACCTTCACCACGGAGTATGAATTCATGAGCGAGAACACCCCCGTCGACACCGATCCGACCGCCGATTGGTCGTTCGAAACCAAGCAGGTCCACGCCGGACAGGGCCCGGACAGCGCCACCAACGCTCGGGCACTTCCGATCTACCAGACCACCAGCTACGTCTTCGACAACACCGACCATGCGGCAGCACTCTTCGGCCTCGCCGAGCCGGGCAACATCTACACCCGCATCATGAACCCGACTCAGGACGCCGTCGAGCAGCGGATCGCCGCACTCGAAGGCGGAGTCGCGGCTCTGCTGGTTGCGTCCGGCCAGGCCGCCGAGACCTTCGCGATCCTCAACATCGCCGAAGCCGGTGACCACATCGTCTCCAGTCCTCGCCTGTACGGCGGCACGTACAACCTCTTCCACTACACGCTGCCCAAGCTGGGTATCACCGTCGACTTCGTCGAAGACCCGGACAACCTCGATCACTGGCGTGAGGCAATCCGTCCGAACACCAAGGCGTTCTACGGCGAGACCATCTCCAACCCCAAGAACGACGTGTTCGACATCCCCGGCATCAGCGCAGTCGCCCATGAGCACGGCATCCCCCTGATCGTGGACAACACGGTGGCAACTCCTTACCTCATTCAGCCGCTGAAGCACGGCGCTGACATCGTCGTCCACTCCGCCACCAAATACCTTGGCGGACACGGCACCGCGATCGCCGGCGTCATCGTCGACGGTGGCACCTTCGACTGGACCCAGGGACGCCACACCAACTTCACCACCCCGGACCCCAGCTACCACGGCGTCACCTTCGCCGATCTCGGTGCACCCGCCTACGCCCTCAAGGCGCGCGTTCAGCTTCTGCGCGATCTCGGCTCGGCCATCGCACCGTTCAACGCCTTCCTCATCTCGCAGGGCATCGAGACCTTGAGCCTGCGCATCGAGCGCCACGTGTCCAACGCCCAGAAGGTCGCGAAGTTCCTCGAGGGCCGCGCCGAAGTCACGTCGGTCGCGTACGCCGGACTGGAATCCTCACCCTGGCACGAGCGCGGAAAGCAGCTGGCGCCCAAGGGAACCGGCGCCATTGTCGCGTTCGAGCTCGCCGGCGGAGTCGACGCAGGCAAGAAGTTCGTCAACGCACTGACGCTGCACAGCCACGTCGCCAACATCGGCGACGTTCGCTCACTCGTCATCCACCCCGCCTCGACGACGCACTCGCAGCTCACCCCCGAGGAGCAACTCGCTTCGGGCGTCACCCCGGGGCTCGTCCGCCTCGCGGTCGGTATCGAAGGAATCGACGACATCCTCGCCGACCTCGAAACCGGTTTGGCAGCAGCAGCTTCCTGATCGAGCACACGAAAAAGCTCGGTCCCGNNCGGGACCGAGCTTTTTCGTTGCGTCAGAACTAGCTCTTGGGAGTGAACGCGGCCAGCGGTTCACTGTCGGACCAGTCGTGGCCCCAGTAGCTGTCCGCCGTGATTTCCTCAGCGGTGTAGAAGGTTTCGTCGACAAGCATGCCTTCGCAACCGAACTCGAGATCCCAGCCACCCGGTGCACGCACGTAGAACGACACCATCTTGTCGTTCGTGTGGCGACCCAACGTCGAGGAGATCGAGAAGCCGAGCTTGGCAACACGATCGAGAGCCTGACCGACGGCGTCGAGAGTCTCTGCTTCCATCATCAGGTGCACGAGACCGGGCTCGTCCACCGGCGGCGCCGGGCACAGCGCCAGGCTGTGGTGGCGCTGGTTGACACCCATGAAGCGAACGCGGCGAGCCGGCGGCGGCGCATCGATTCCGCCGAGACGGATGGAACCGCGCGGGAGGAATCCGAGCACCTCGGTGTAGAAGGTGTACGCCTCGTCGAAACGCGTAACCGGAAGCACCACATGGCCGAGGCCCTGATCGCCGGTGACGAAACGGCCGCCGTGCGGGGTGACCAGCGGGCTGTGGTCAAGCACCGGCCCGAAGAAGACCTCGACGCGGTTGCCGTTGGGATCGTCGAATGCGATGACCTGCTCGGCATCGCGGTAGCTTGCGTCGACCTCGGAGAGGACCTCGACCTCGACTCCGGCCTTCTCCACTGCTTCACGAACACGCTGGAGCGCGAACTGATCTCGCACTTCCCAGCCCACTGCGAGGGCCTTGTCCGTCTCGCCGGGCAGGACGATCAGTCGCGCACGACGCTCGTCCAGGCGCAAGTAGAGGCCGTCGGCTTCCGGGCCACTACCGACCGCGAGGCCGAGTCCGTCGACCACGAGCTCGCGCCAGCGAGCCACGTCCTGCGTTTGGATCCTGAGATACCCCAGGCCCCGAATTTCAGTCATGCCTAACCGTCCTTGCTTCGAGAGTGATTGTGGGACTAGATCATCGAGCGGTGGATGCCCTGCGGTTCGCCACCGAGCTGCGAGAGCGTCGACGCGTGGAAGATGGAACCGGGTACGTGGATCGCATGCGCCAAACCGGCATGCGCATCACGCCAGAACCGCTGCATCGGCGTGTTCAACTGCAACGCGCCACCACCGGAACGAGCAAAGATCTCGTCCACCGCCCGCACCGCCCGCCACGCCGCAGCAGTCTGCGTACGCCGACCGACCGCACGCAGCTCGAACGAAACTTCCTGCCCCTTCTCCGTCATGTCCCAGAAACGATCCACCGTCTCCAAGATCGCAGCCCGAGAAGCAGCGATCTCGGCCGCAGCCTCACCGATCGCGAACAGCACGTACGGATCTTCCTTGATCGGAACACCACTGACCGTCACCCGCTCACGCTGCGCAGCCATGTTGCACGCCAACGCACCCTCCGCGATACCGATCAACGACGAGGTGATTCCCAGCGGGAAAATGCACGAGAACGGGAACTTGTACAGCGTCTCCGTACGGCCCGCTTCCTTCCACGCCGTCCCGTCGTACACCTTTCCGGCGTCGATCGTGCGGTAGGTGGGCAGGAATGCGTCCTTGACGATCAGGTCCTTCGACCCGGTTCCGCGCAGGCCCACGACATTCCAGCTGTCCTGGTCGATGTCGTAATCGGAGCGCGGCAGCAGTACGTGCAGGTGCTTCGGCGGCATCAACGGCTTACCGGATTCGTCACCGACCATCGCGCCGATCATGATCCAGTCACAGTGATCGGTACCCGAGGAGAACGACCAGCGGCCGTTGAGGATGTACCCACCCTCGACCGGCCTCGCTACGCCCATCGGCGCATACGGCGACGCCATCCACGTATCGGGATCGGTTCCCCACACCT
>NZ_QAJJ01000024.1:0-2952 GCF_003852455.1 Rhodococcus sp. KBW08 | reverse complement strand
ACTCGATCATCGACGACGGCAACGCGGTCCTGTCAGTAGTCGACGTAGACCTACTCGCCCGATCTATCCACGAGCTGTCGATAGAACACCAATTTCGCTACGGCTCAACACTTCACGTCAACGAACCTGCCCCACGGACAGTCATCGACCTTCTCGAGCATCATGCGCGGGAGACCAACTGGACTGTGCCCCAAAGCTCTATCCCCCGCGCCGACGCAGTGAAAGCTGCTGCCCAGCTGGGTCTCGACATGCACAAGATAGACATGATCAGCCTCGATCACTGGTTCCGGTCGAGACTGTACTGACACTTTGTTCTCGAGTCGCTAGCTTCGAAGCCTCAGCAGTATGTTTGTTCGGCAGCCGAGACATATGCTTCGGCGATCTGACCGGATTCGAGGCCTGTACCGGTAGCGAGAGCCTCACCAACACTGTCGAATTCGTTCAGAACCTCGGTTCGCGGCATTCCCGAGCCCAACGCAGCGCAAGTTCCGTTCGCAAAGCTGATTTCAACACTGTCCATCCCGAGCGCGGGAACTCCACGCGCACGTAGTGCGCGTAGATAGTCTTGCCCTCGCGGGCCCGCCTCGGCGACAATCTCCTCCGGCGTGCGATCTCCCGCCGGTACCGCGCTCTCGTTGGTTTCAGCTATCTCCACGCCGGTCGGCGGATTCTTACCGGGGCTCGGTAGAGACAAGATCGACGTCGAGGGATTCGAGTCACTCTGGGATGCAGACTCTTCCGCTCCAACATCGGCAGAACCGACGGTGGCCGACGTCACGGGAGGAGCAGAGGTGACGGCGGCCATATCTTCGGCAGTGCCCAGTGCACGTGCCTCGCTCGTCGGATTGTCCCGATCGGAATCGGGGCTACTACTGCACGCAGTCAAAGCGCACGCCGCCAAGGCTGCGAATACGAGGGTGCGGCCAATGTGCTTCATTTCCCAACTCCTTGAGCGATTCTACTACGACACGCTTCGGGGATATGCGCATTCCCTCCGAAACCCAGACCCAGCGAATCCCGTTGTCATATATACCTTTCGGATGTATGTCAACGGGATTCGCTACCTACTGGTTCGGTGTCAGGGGGTGACGTTGATCGGTGTGGCCGATGCGAACTGCAGTGTGCCCGACATCGTTGCCGTTCCGGTGGCTGCGGCGGGGCAGACGGGCCCGGTGCCGGTGCGTGTGTAGTTCACGGTGCCGGTGTTGCTCGCCACGACGCGCTGGTTGGCGATGTCGAAGGGCAGTGGTCCGATAGTACTGACTCCGGTACCTCCAGCCCCCGAGCCTACGACGGTGACCGTGCATGTCGATCCGGGTATCGTCACGACTGCCCCGTTGGCAGGGATGATGAGCGATCCCTGGGCAGAGCCGCCGGGCATGGCATCTCCGGAGACGTTCAATTGCCACGAACCGGAGGTTGTGACCACGGCGGGTAGGCCGTTGGCTTTGCACCCGGTCAGGCTGGGGGTACCGATGTTTACGTTGACCCCGCCGGTGCCGGTGTTGGAGTTGCCGGGCGCAGTTGGGACGGTTCCGGAGCCTGTCGTGCTGGTGCAGGTAAGGGTGATCGTGCCGGTCTTGATACTGAGATTGCTACTGGAGGCAGTCACAGCTTGACCTGCCGGAGTGACGACGGTCGACGCCAAAGCAGGGCCGGCGGCGACTGCGATCGCGGCCGCTGCGGCAGCTGTGACGAAGGTGGTGCGGCGTAGTGCGTGGGACATCGATATCTCCTTGTTGGTGATACTTCGTGAGTCGCCGGTGCTTGCCCTACTGCGTCCGCAGGCTGTCGGCGCCGATGTTGAACACATCGCTTGTGGTGGCCAGCGAGTTGTGGCCAGTTGAGGAGGGAACGTTCGCGCGAAGGTTGACGGCCCAATTCAGTGCGCCGAACAGTCCGCAGCCAGATGCTCCCGGTACTGCGAAGGTCTGGTCAGCGTGTTTGACGTTCCGTACGGCGGCGGTGTCCGGAAACCCTGGAACTTCTTCAAGGACACCGTTTTCGGTCACTCCGAGTTTGAACATGATCGGGTTGCTCGCAGAACCGAGGTAGCAGTTGCCGCCAAGTAGGGGGTTGGAGATCTTCAATCGTGCCGGAAGCGTGACGCCGAGTTGGAACGCGTCGACTGTCGGCAATGCGACCGGTTCAACGGTGGCCTTGATAGTGGTCAGGCCGCCGGGGAACGGTATACCGAGCCCGAAGATTCCTCCTGGCACCTCGATGGGCGTGGAATAGACGCCTTTGGTGCCGTCATTCGGAGGTATGAAGATCTGGTCGAACCCGAATTCAGCGTCGGGGTTCTCGCGATAGGCGACACCGCCGGCGATATTCAACGAGCCGGAAGGAATCGGTACTTTGAGTCCGTTGATGTTCATTTCGCCGCCTTTGACGACGACATCGACGCAGGTGCTTGTCTCCGGATTTGCTATCGGGCACTTTCCCCAGCCCCCGAACGGCGCATTGGGCAACGGGGTCGCCGCCGCAGTTGACACGGCCCCGAGAGTGAGGACTCCTGCTGCAAGGACAGCGAGTGCCGCTCTGAATCGTATTGTGCGCATGATCATTCGGTCTCCATATGAAAAGTAACTGGCTAGAAGTTTAGAGCGCCACTGCATCGGATAAGGATGACGTTGCGACGTGCACGACATGTCGATGAGAACGCCTGTTGTGAAGACGATTGCTTGACTTCCCGCTACTCCACTAAGCGACGCAGTACTAGGGCAAGCGCCTATCCAGCGTTACGTTCGGCGATGACGGCGGCGGGTTCAGGTGAGCCGGCCGGCTGGGGCCTGAGGCTGTCGGCGCCGATGTTGTAGACGTCGCTCGTCGTGGTGAGTGAGTTTGACGTGGTGGACGAGGGAAGCCCGGCACGCCAGTTGACGATTGGATTCAGAACGCCGAACGGGCCGCACCCGGACGCTGTCGGGACCGTGAAGGGCTGTCCGGTGT
>NZ_QAJJ01000023.1:0-45111 GCF_003852455.1 Rhodococcus sp. KBW08 | reverse complement strand
ACTCGATCATCGACGACGGTAACGCGGTCCTGTCAGTAGTCGACGTAGACCTACTCGCCCGATCTATCCTCGAGCTGTCGATAGAACACCAATTTCGCTACGGCTCAACACTTCACGTCAACGATCCTGCCCCACGGACAGTCATCGACCTTCTCGAGCATCATGCGCGGGAGACCAACTGGACTGTGCCCCAGAGCTCTATCCCCCGCGCCGACGCAGTGAAAGCTGCTGCCCAGCTGGGTCTCGACATGCACAAGATAGACATGATCAGTCTCGATCACTGGTTTCGGTCGAGACTGTACTGATGACACAAAGGTTGCTCTCGCCAAAACAACTGCCTCCCAGACTTTTCAGTTCTCATTCGGGATCATCCTGCGCAATGAGCAGGACCTATTGCGCTGTCACTACAGACGAACAGTGCGAGCTCTGATGGACGAAAACCATGGCTGCACAACGACGGCAACGGTCGTGCTCACCACAAGTGGCGGCGTTCCGCGACTGGCAGCGGCCTGGCGTTCCCATCCGTCCACTTTCGTCACCGAATGCAGCGTGTGACGATCTACTTCGTGACGGCGAACGGTCCAGTGCGCCGACACCACGGGGAGCAAGTCTTCCGTCTCGCCGACCTCAGCTACCGTGACCTGAACCAGAAAAACGGGAGATCAGATGCTCACTGCGGAATCTTTGCTGTCGGGACCGCGCGGGCGCAGGATGCTGCTCGCGTACGCGATCGACGCCGAACGCACCCTGCGGCCGGAGCCAGGCGACGGTGTGTTCCGCATCAGCGCTCACCGGGCGGCTTATCACCTCGATGTCGGGCAAGGAACCACCCGAGTGTTGTTCGGCCCGGGCGCCGAAGAGGCCCGTCAGACCATAGTCACCGCCGAGGACGTGGCGCGCAGCCTCTCGGAAATATCGCTTCCCGACGTCACCGCCGTCGATCTACGCTCCGCCCTCGCTGAAGCCGTCGATGCGGCACGCTACTGGCAGGAGCCCGACGGAGAAGACGTCCTCGTCGCCACCGCGGTGGTGCGAGACGAGCTTCGACGCGTCGCCGAGCACATCGCCGGATCCGAACACGCGCAGTGGTGGAGCACCTCGCTTGCCGCGTCTGACCAATGGTCGATCATGAGCCGAGGTGACGACTCTCCGGGCACAGGCGAAGTGCCTGCTGCGCAACGACTCCTCAGCGAGTGGCGCACGAGCACCCTGGAATCGGAAGCAAGAGCTGAACGTGACCGCCCGGTGGATCCTGAAGCGAACTGGTCAGGCTATTGGTGGTCTAATCCACCCACTCAGTGTTCGACGAGGGCTCTGCTCGACGGAACTCCGGCGGGCTTGTGGTTCGTCGAAGACAGCATGGGATGGGAACGGTCCGTCGTGCGGGCATTGCGGCCGCCGAATGGCGCACGCATCTACGAGATCGACGGTGCACAAGCCTGGTCAGACCTGTGCAGACAGTTCCCGCTCGAGGTCACCGCAGAAACGCGGCAGGTTTGGTACCGGACGACCGGTCGATCAGGCAGGTGGGTAATCCCCGATTGGATGCAGGTCGCGGAAAGTTTTGAGGGAGTGCACCTCACCGTGACGGGGTACCTGGCGGCGGCAGGAACCGCGATCGACGTCGATGCCGACACGGCGAGCGTCATCGCGGGCTGGGCACCCGACGAAACATACTGGTTCACCGATGCTGCCACCTACATCTCCGAGCCATCTGTTTGGGTGCTGCACTCCGGCATGGAGGTGGCAGACCAACCCGCTTGGACGCTGGAATCACAACAATGACGCCATGCGTGAGGGTCTGCTAGGCATCGGATTTCGCGAGTCACCGATCGCAGTTGCCCTCCGAGACGGGGCAACTGCCCCGTGCACGGTCGGCAGGAGTACATACGTGCACGCAGAGCACGCAGAATCAGGTCCCAGCCCAGGCCCATCGAACCCCAGTGCCATACATCACAAAGGTAAACCTATCCACAAACAACCAAATGTCCTACATTTGACTCATGCCGGATTTCCGTATCGCACCCACCGCTCGCAATGTCCCCCTGTCAGTCCAGATCGCGGAACAACTGCGGTCCCAGATCACTTCTGGCAACTGGAAATTAGGGGAGGGGATCCCCGGCGAGCATCAACTTGTCGAAATGACCGGCGCGAGCCGCAATACAGTCCGGGAGGCCATTCGCGGCCTCGTCCATGCCGGACTCCTGGAAGCGCGCCCGGGAGACGGAACCTACGTCTGCGCGAGCTCAGAACTCGAAATTGCACTTCAAAGACGTGCAGCGGCGGAGAACGTGCTCGAAATCTTCGAAGCCCGTGAAGCTTTGGAGCTCTACGCCGCCCGACTCGCTGCCGAACGAGCCCTGCCCGAAGACATCGACCGCATGACTCGGGCTTTGGATCGCCGAGACGCTGAGCCCGACGTCGCCAAATCCGTCGAACACGACCTCGACTTCCACCTGGAGATGTTCGCAGCGAGCGGGAACCAACTGATCACGGACATCTACCGCAGCCTCGATCGCTCCGACACCATGAGCATCCCACAAGGCAAGTCCGACAAGGAGACTCGACAACTATTCATCGAGCCTTGGACCGACGACGACCCACACCGGCAGCTGCTGGCGGCCATCCGTGATCGCGATCCGGACGGCGCAGCCGCCGCAGTGGTCCGACTGATGGATCACAGCCGATCCCTCTTCCTTCGAAACACGCCGAAATAGTTGAAACACAAGACATTCAGACACAGATGACCCCAGGAGAGTGCACCTATGGCCAACGTCGTCCCCGACACCGAACACGTGGCATCTACCCCGAGCGCGATACCGCTAATGCGCCGCGGCCTCGTTATCGCCGGCATTCTTCTCATCGCGGCCAATCTTCGAGCCGCAATCACGGTCGTCGGCCCGCTACTCGGTGAGGTACGCGCCGACCTCGAGATTTCGTCGACAACAGCATCAGCATTGATCAGCCTTCCACTGCTGTGCTTTGCAGTATTCTCCCCCGTCGCCCCCATGATCGCAGCTCGATGGGGAATGGAACCGACACTCGCAGCAGCACTCGGCACCCTCGCCGTGGCCATCGTGATCCGCTCTGTTCCGTGGATGCCTGCGCTGTGGATCGGCACCATCGCGCTCGGCATGTCCATCGCGACGATGAACGTTCTACTGCCGGCACTCCTCAAACGAGATTTCCCGACCGAAGCCGGTCGTCTGACCGGAATATTCTCGGCGATCTCTGCAGCAGTCGCCGCGACCGCATCCGGGCTCGCCGTGCCGATCGCCGGTCTCACCGATCATGGATGGCGGATCGCATTCGGAATCTGGGCAGCCATGGCCGTCATAGGATTTGGGGTCTTTCTTCCCCAACTTCGCCGACGCACGCTTCCGAAACACGATCACGCTGCGGCCCTCGACCCCCATCCGGGCGGCCACAGCTCACCGTGGCGCTCCGCACTCGGATGGCAGATCACAATGTTCATGGGGGTCCAATCTCTCTTCTTCTACACAGCCCTGACATGGTGGCCCACCATCGAAGAATCACACGGAACAACCGCTGCCACCGCCGGACTGCACCAAGGCATCATGCAAATATTCTCGATCGCCGGCAGCCTCCTCACAGCCGTGCTCCTGCACAAACTGCCCAAGGATCAGAGAGGTGCGGTGCTGGGGCTGGCGGCAGTCGCCGCGGCGGCAGTCCTCGGCCAACTTCTCCTCCCCTCCTGGGCCCTGCTGTGGAATGCATTCCTCGGCATCGGTATCGGCGGATCGATCGTCATTGCCTTGTCCTTCTTCGCACTACGCACTGTCAATCACGGTCAAGCAGCGGCACTCTCGGGAATGGCACAGTCCGTCGGATACCTTCTGGCGGCCACTGGTCCCCTGGTTTTCGGTGCACTGCACGATGCCGTTGATTCCTGGACGGCTCCCCTGATCGCATTGCTACTGCTGCTCGCTGTGCAACTCGTCTTCGGCTCCCTCGCCGGCCGCAACAGGACACTGGAATAAGCGAACCACTGTCGTCTCGAATCAACCCACCAATCTCTCCCCAGATCCGCGGCGCGACCCAAGATCCGAATGCCGTTGCGCGACAGCAGCATTCTCCTTGTGCCTTCGGCTCGGTGAGCGAGGCTCGGCTGCGTGGGGAACCTGCGCCGCTGCCGACCGCGAACGCTTCTTCGTCGATGCCGGGCGTCGAACCCGATGCCTGACCGAATGTCCACCCACAAAGAGCCGACGGATCGGAATCGGAAGTCGATAATGAGGGCATGAACGAGATAGAACCCCACCGCCTCGAACGAGAACGCCGGCGCACGCTGCCAACTCCGCCGTCGACCGAGTTGGTCGAGATGGTCGGGGACGGACCTTCGAGCGCCGACTTCGACCCTGCTGCACCAGTGGCACAGCAGGGGTGAGGAAGTCACGACATTCCGGTATCCCGCAGGGTGATGTTCAGCCGCCCGGACGGCAGACCGATGTCGGGGCTTGCACTTCCGGCGATAACTTTCGGCACTCCGTGATACGCGAACCGAGACTCTCCACCGAACACGAACAGATCACCCGAATGGAGTTCGACGTCGCTGTACGGCTTATTTCGATTCTCGGAATTACCGAACCGAAAGACACAACTCTGGCCGACGCTCAGTGAGACGACGGGAGCGTCGCAACGCTCGTCCTTGTCCTGGTGCATGCCCATCCGAGCGCCCTCCTCGTAGAAATTGATCAGGGCAGTGTCCGGCGTGTATCTCTCCCCCGCAGTCGAGTCACCGTAGGCAGAGGCGACTGCGGTGCGGCCGAGGTCGACGAGCCAGTCAGGTACCGCTGCAACGGGCGCACCGTTCACGTCGTCGGCGGTGCGGGTGTATTTATACGGCTGCCAATGCCAACCGAGACAGACCGTCTGCACCGACATCTTGTGCCCACCAGGGACAACAGCCGAACGCATCGGAACAGGGGCGGTCGCCCAACGTCGGCACTCGGCCACCAATCTGCGCTGTTGTTCGATGCTGAGCCAATCCGGAACGAGAATCGCCCCCGGCGCCACCTCCATACGTGGCCGAGGAATCAGAGCGTTCATGAATTCCACGCTAATCGGTTTCGAAGCATTGACACCCTCCGCATGGGCTCGTATCGTAATCAACAGATTGGTTGATAAAGGAGATGGTTGACAAGTGATCGTGGATCCAGGGGCAGACGAGCGTCTCGACAAGGCGTTCATGGCACTCGCCGACCCGGTACGACGGCGGATCATCGCCCGTCTGAGCACCGGCCCCCACACGGTCAACGAGTTGGCCGAGCCGTTCGAGATCACCAAACAGGCAGTCTCCAAACATATTCAGGTACTCGAAGCCGCGGGTCTGGTCACTCGCAGCCGCGAAGCCCAGCGGCGGCCGGTACATCTCAACGCCGCAACTCTCGAGGCTTTGACCGCCTGGATCGACCGCTATCGACTGATCCACGAACAACAGTTCCGCAAGCTCGATCACCTACTCAGCACCACACAGAAGGAGACTTAGCCATGGCTACCACCAATCCCGTCACCATCACGGCTCCTGAGGGCGTGCCGTACATCGACATCACCCGTGAGTTCGACGCACCCGTCAGTGCCGTCTTCGCAGCTCATTCGAATCCCGAACTGGTCAAGCAGTGGCTCGGCCCCAACGGATACGAGATGGAGATCGACGAATACGAGTTCGTGAGCGGCGGTCGATACAAGTACGTCCATCGCAACCCCGAGGGCGAAGAGTTCCGGTTCAACGGTGTGTTTCACGTTGTTCGCGAAAACGACTTTGCCATCCAGACCTTCGAATACGAGGGATTCCCCGACATCGTCAGCATCGAATCGATCACGTTCGAGGATCTGGGCAACGGACGCACCCGCCTCTCCGGTCATTCCGTATATCCGAGCCTCGAAGCGCGAGACGGAATGATCGAGAGCAATATGGAGCTCGGTGTCACCGAAGGTTACGAACGCCTGGACAAGATCGTCGCGCAACTCTGACCACCTGTTTGCCCGAACCTCCCCAGCGAAAGGCAGTTTCATGGACTGGACCCTCGAAGTAGTCATCGTCCCCGTCAGTGACCTCGACCGCTCCATCGAGTTCTACCGTGACAAGGTCGGTTTCGATCTCGACCACCACACCGTCAACGAACACATGACGGTCGCCCAGCTGACTCCGCGTGGTTCGGGCTGCTCGATCGTCATCGGCAACCTGCCGTCGCAAACCGAGATGGCCCCTGGTTCGTTGAAGGGATTGCAGTTGGTCGTGGCCGACGCTGCAACGGCTCGCCAAGAGCTCATCGACCGCGGCGTCGATGCCAGTGAGGTCACCGTCTTCGACGAGCGTGACGGTGGGACCTTCTTCGGATTCGCCGACCCGGACGGCAATACCTGGGCTGTCCAGCAGCTGAAGGTCCGCGGCGACAAGCCGCTCATTCCGAAGGAGTACCGCGACCGCTTCGGTGCGTAGTGGCTGCCTTCCATGCTGCGTAACCTTCGGGCATGCAGACGGCGCAGGGGCGATAGCCGGCCGCAATCGCGGTCGGCTCGTCCGCGAAGAACACCCGACTGGCGACGTACCCACCGCGTGCGATTGCCTGCGCAGCCCCTCGACAGTCGAGCCGCCCGTAGATCTTCGTTTTCCGATGCCCACCAAGCGCACCGGGCGTCGAACTCTCGTAGGGTTTGTTGCGAGCGTCGCGGAGGATGTACGTCTTACTCGGCATCATGAAGCACCAATCCCAATGTTCGACGCGTGCCGGAGTGCACCACGCTGACACCATGCCGCACAGGTGCTCTCGACCACCCACGCGAACTCTGAACCGGCCGATCCCGCGTGGTGAAGATCAACGCGTGCCCCTGTTCGAGCACCGTCACCGTCGCTTTCGACTGGGCGCGCGGCCGCTGTTCCACGAGCAAGAACTCGCCGCCGGAGTGGTCGATGCGAGGTCTGTCGAGTCCGATCACGATTTGCAAGGGAAATACCAACTCTCCGTACAGGTCCCGATGCAGAGCATTCCAGTCGCCGGGTCCGTAGGACAGAAGAATCGGGGTCGGCCGATTCTGGCCGGCGTCGTGGCACTGATCGATCCATTCTTCGAAAGTGTCCGGCCACGGCGCACTGTCCCCCAGTTCGAACGCCCACTCCCGCGCCACGGGCAGCAGGTGCCGGTAGAAGGCCGCTCGCATAGCCGTGATCGGCTCCGGTACGGGATCACCGAAGTACCGGTACTCCCCCTGGCCGAAGCGGTATCGAGCCATGTCGACGGTGCTCCGAAAGCGGTCGACCTCCGAGTACCAGGAAGCGATTTCGCGACACTCCGACTCGTCGAGTATCGGCGCCGCCTGTGCACACCCACTGGCGTTGATTCCCTCGATCAGCGCAGGCCAATCGAGGGAATCAACTCGAGCAGGCAGATCGGTGAAGAGGTCCATACGTCGTAGACGACGCGGCGGTCAGGAATGTGAGAATGCCAGCAGTTGGTCAGCCAGAGAGTTGTACGTACGGGCGATCCCGGCATAACTGAGCACGGGTTCCGGATTCCAGGTGCCGACCTTCCCTGCCTTCACCGCGGGCAAGTTGGACCACGCAGGATTGGTGCCGAGCGAATCCAGTTGCAAACTGGACGGGCGGTCGTCGAGGAAGATCATGTCGGCCGGATAGTGGTCCGCCATCTCCCAGGCCAGTTTCTCGACGTAGACCGACGAGCCCTCGGCCGGATCGACGACGGCAAGGCCCAGACCCGTCAGATCAGCGAGGATCGGGAATCCCGAACGACTGACACGAATCGTGTCCGGATCTGCGGACACGAACAAAACCGGTGATTTCTTCAGGGAGGAAGCAACTTCGGAGATTCGCTCACGCGCAGCGCGGTAGTCCTCTCTCTGCGCCTCCAGATCCTGGTCCGCTCCGAGTTCCACGGCCAGTTGCACAATGTCCTGCACGATGGAATCGATGTTTCCTGTTGCTGTTTCCACGAAAAGTACTGACGACAAGCCTTTCACTGCATCCAAGTTCGCCTCGTCGAGTAATGCCGACCCGCGCAACTGAGGGACGATGACGACGTCCGGCTCGAGCGCAGCGATCTTCTCGAGTTCCACTTGTCCCCAGAGTTGCCCGACCATGTCGGTCTTCGAGAAATCCACATTGCCGGAGATGCTGGTGTCCGTCGATCCCGGAGATCGTGTCAGTGCCCCGAAAACACCGACCGGCACCAGTCCGTAATCCCACAGAGCACCGGCGATACCGGTGTAGGCGACAAATGTCCTTGGCGGTGAATCCAATTCGATCAGGTTTCCGCGATCATCGGTGAAGGACCAGCCTGCATCGCCTACACCCCCGTCGTCTGCACCCGAGCGCGAGCAACCGGCCACTGCCAGTGAGGCAGCCAATCCCGCTGCGGCGCCGAGGAACCTGCGGCGATTCCAGTCCATCACGAGACACCTGTGCGGTCGTGGAGTGAGCAGCGTGGTCATGTGTGTGCCCTTTCGGCGATGGGTTGAACTGTTGCAGGAGTTGACGAACGAGAAAAACGAGAAAAGAGAAGGATCGATGTAAAACCTGTGAGCATTCCGACGCCCGCGCAGAAGACCAACGGCCACAGCAGGGCGAACTCGTCCGAACCAGCGAAGAGCGAGCCGCACAACGCAATTCCGACGGCAAGCCCGAATTGACGCGACGAGTTGGCTGTCGCTGAAGCCGTCCCGGCGCGCTCTGTCGAGGCATCCGACATCGCCGCGCCCGGCAGCACCGGCGATACCATCGCCGAACCTACACCGGTCAGAATCAGCCCGGCGATCAGCGCGGGCCAGAGCGGCTCGACGAGAACGTACAGCATGGCCACGCAACCGATTCCGCACAGGACCGTCCCGAATCCGAGCGACAGTCGAAGGTCGACTCGCTGAAGCCGTGATCCACACAGCGCCGACACTGTGACAAAAGCGAGCGGTTGAATCGAGAGCACAAGTGCGGCCGTCGATGCCGACAGTCCCAGCCCGTTCTGCAGCCACAGTGAAAGAACCACGAGCGGGCCGTAGGCTGCGAGGTAGTACCCGAACGCCGCGACGAGAACGCCGTCGAATTTCAAGGATCGGAACAATGCCGGATCGAGCATCGGGCTGCCGCTTCGACGCTGCCAGGACACAAAGGCCGTCAGCGCACCGATTGCGATCAGGAATGCCAGAACTGTCGATGACGAAGTCCACCCGACGTCGCCGCCCCACGTCACGCCGAGAACCGCGGCAACGGCAGCGACGGTGAACAGAAGCATTCCGGCCCAGTCGATGTTGTCGCCGCCTCGCTCACTGTCTTCGAAGCAGAACACAGCCATCACGAGCGCCACTGCGGCCACGGGGATTCCGAAATAGAAGACCGCACGCCAGTCGAAGAACTGCGTCAGCAGCCCTCCTGCAACATTTCCGATTCCCGCCGCCAATCCAGCGACGGCACCCCACGCAGCAAAGGCGACGTGACGATCGCGGCCCGAATATGCGTCGCCGAGCAGAGGCAGGAGCGTCGCGAACATCGCCGCACCGGCAATTCCTTGAGCGCCACGGGCTGCGACCAGAACCGTGACGTCCGGAGCAATCGCGCACACAGCCGTTGCCACCAGGAACACGACCAGTCCGCAGATGTAGAGGCGTTTGCGTCCCCACGCATCACCGAGCGCGCCCATGCCCACCAGAAGAGCAGCCAAAGCCAGCGTGTAGGCGTCGACGACCCAGGACATCGCGCCTGTACTGCCGTCCAAACCGACCGCGATGGCCGGCACCGCGATCGTCGTGATCGTGGCGTACGTCAGTAACAGAAAAGTTCCG
The DNA here is from genome assembly GCF_003852455.1 of Rhodococcus sp. KBW08. Lineage (NCBI taxonomy): Bacteria > Bacillati > Actinomycetota > Actinomycetes > Mycobacteriales > Nocardiaceae > Rhodococcus > Rhodococcus sp. KBW08. The sequence goes on along the minus strand of NZ_QAJJ01000023.1, from coordinate 35,301 downwards.
ATGCATGCGGCGATGAGCGGCAGCCATCGTCGTGCCGACATGGTCAACCTCCGGATAGGGCGGTAAGTGCGCCCTAACTATGGAGGTTCAAGTCAACTTGAAGTCAAGCGCCGCTTCGACGCGTTTGTCGAGCTGCTCCAGCAACCACGCGCACTGCATCGGACGCTCTTGCCGACACGTCAGGTGATGCTCGAGAATAAGTTTCGCTCGCGTAGCGGCGGCGATCTGCGCCTCGAGGGTCGACACTTGATCTGCGAGAACCGTGGAGAACTGCTCGGACGTAGTGTCGGTTTCGATGAAGGACCGCACCTGTTCCAAGGACATTCCCGTCTCGGTGTACATCCGGATCAAGGCCAGGCGGCGCAGCTCACGCTGGCCGTACCAGCGTTTGCCGCCAGTTCGCGACCGCGCGGACAGCAGTCCTTCGTCCTCGTAATAGCGCAAGGTCGACGCCGCGATTCCGAACGATTGTGCAACCTCGCCGATCGGGATCAAGTGCTCACGCATTCACCGATCGTAGGCTGAATCCGTAGGCGGTTCCGGCAGTTATGTGTGACTTGGCATACTGACTAACGGAAGGGGTCGCGTAAGTGATCTCACGGCAAAATGCTGGATGCGCTCGTTGAACGAGGGAGAGCTGTGCTGGATCCAACGCGACCTGTCGGACCGTACTCGTCAGGAGTGCCCGCCTCTGCCCTCGAGGTCCGCATGCCGGACCTCGAACGCTTCGGCCTCGCCCAGCTGTGGCGTTCCGCGATCATCGCCGTCGTATTGTCCACGTCGATCATGTTGGCGCTGATCGTGTGGCCTTTCCGCAAGCGCGGACGCACGTGGGCAGACGCTGCCTCCGACGGGATGGTCGACGGATTCATCGCACTGGGTCCCACCTTCGTCAAGCTCGGCCAACTGGTCGCGTCGTCGTCCGGCCTGTTCCCGGCCCCGGTCGCCAATGCGTGCCTACGTTGTCTCGACGACGTTCCGTCCTTTCCTGCCGAGCAGGCTCGGAGCGTCGTGCTGACGGACCTCGGATACTCCGTGGACGACCTGTTCGCGAAGTTCGACGATGTACCTCTCGCGGCCGCGTCGGTTGCACAGGTGCACGCGTGCGTTCTGCACGACGGCCGAGAGGCCGTCATCAAGATCCAGCGTCCGGACATCTATGCGCGGATGCTGATCGACCTGCGGGCGGCGTACTGGGGCGCGAACATCCTCGAGAAGTTTGTCGAGTTCCTTCGAATTGCCAATGCCACCGCCATCATTCGCGATCTGCACAACGCCACGATGACGGAATTGAACAGCGCAGTCGAGGCCGACCGGCAGACCACCTTCCGGAACAACATCAGTGCGTTCGGCGACAACAAAGGAGTCACGACGCCAGAGGTCTACTGGGACTACTGCGGTCCCCGAGTCATCTGTATGGAACGCATGCGGGGCGTTCCGCTCGATCGGTTCGTCGCCGGTCCGGACGGAATCGACGAAGCCCGAATGCTGATCCGGCGCGGTGTGAAGGTCTGGCTCGAATCTGTCATCGTTCACGGTCCGTTCCACGGAGACGTACATGCCGGGAATCTGTGGGTCCTCGACGACGGCCGGATAGCGATGCTCGACTTCGGCATTGTCGGAGTTCTTCCGGAAACGTGGCGCTCGATCCTGTCCGATATGTTCCGCGCGACTCTCATCGACGGGGATTTCGCCCGCGTCGCTCGCGGAATTCGATCCTTGGGTTATGCAACCGACTACGAAGTCGACGACGCTCAACTCGGAATGCAGGTGGCGACAGCCCTCGCCCCGATTCTCGGCCGTGACCTGGGTGAACTCAAGCTCAGTGAATTGATCATGGCACTGATTCAATTGGGCAAACAGTGGGGTGTCGCGAGTCCCGAGGAATTGGTTCTTTTCGGTAAGCAACTCGGATACTTCGAGCGATATGCGACGGCGTTGGCACCCGGTTGGGTGATCGGCCAAGACCTTTATCTGTTCAAGAACGTATTTCCCGAGGCAGTCGCCGAAAAAGCACAAGAACTCGGCATCACGATGCCTGACGAATAAATTTGTCCCCTATTTCCTTATTCTGCATTTCGCCTGTCGGGGTTAGCCTGTAATGACCAACCGGCCGAGGAGCAAATGTGCAGCCACTTTCTGTAGCCCTCCCGCACGCGTCGACAAGTCCGAGGAGTAGCGGGCCGCGTGTCGGCACCACCCTCGGCGCCCTCATGCATTCCACGGACAAGTCCGTGATCGAGCTTCTGGAAAGCCCGGACGGGCTTGACATCGACATCCGTTCGATCGCCCTCGTCGAGTCCTCCGACATCGACGGCACCGACAGCCGAGGTGCGATCTCCGACATCTACCTTCCCGTCGGAGTTCCGGAGTCGACGCTGACGCAGTGGCTACGAAGGTTCGAAGGCAGGCCGTCACGGCGTCGGCCGAAGCTCTTGCTCGTCAAGAATGCGCGCGAGGCGACGACGGTACTCAACGCCGCACGAGGCATCGGAATCGCCGTGGCCGCGGTCCATCCGCAGGCCAGCTCCGGGCACGTTTACTCGCTGGTACAACGACTTCTGACGCAGAGTTCGTATCGTTCACGGGCCGCGGCGGGTGCAGTACCGGGAGGCGACTCCGATCTGTTCGCACTCTCCGAAACGATCGCTGAACTGACCGGCGGCCTCGTGACGATCGACGACACTGCACTCCACGTCATCGCGTATTCGGCTGCTCACGAGGGTGAAGACGAGCTCCGTCAACTCTCCATACTCGGCCGGGAGTGGCCGATCGAATACACCGAATGGATAGAGAGCAGAGGCGTGTTCGAGCATCTCAGGCGCTCGGACGAGGTCATCAGTCTGCCCTCCGAGCCGGGCATCGGAGCCGCGCACCGGCTGGCAGTGAGTATCACCCGCCCGGACCTGTCCGCGCCGACGGGTTCCGTTGCACACCAACACAATCTCGGCAGCATCTGGGTGCAGCAGGCGTCAGGACCACTGTCGGACGACGCGGGCGCGGTATTGCGTGGTGCAGCGGCCGTCGCCGCACGCATTCTCATGCGGACGCTGGACGCGTCCAGCCGCGAAAATGATCAAGTGCAAAGGTTGTTCGGTGTTCGCTCCGGCGGAATCGACGTGCACTCCCTCGCCGGCTCCTTCGGCATCAGCACCGACGGCCCCGCTGCGGTCGTCGGATTCGCGACCTCCCTCGAGCCCGGATCGGATCTCGATCGAATCACCAACGCCTTGCGCTTGCGCGCCAGCGCATTCCGCAGCGACGCGGTCACGACGATCATCGACCACCGGATCTACGTGCTGTTTCCTCGGGCCGAAAACGAGGTCGCGATCAGCGACTGGGCTTACGACACCGTGCGAGTACTCGAGAATCGTGCGGGCATCAGCGTCCGTGCCGCCGTGGCGGTACCGATCGCGCGGTTGCACGGTGTGCCCGAGGCGCGTCGAGAGGTAGACCGCGTGCTCGATACCACTGATGATCACGACACCGCGAAGGTCACCACACTCGCGGCGTCACGCACCGCGGTGTTGCTGGGCGAAATCCTCGATCTCGTCGCCGATCACGAGCGACTACGTGACCCTCGTATCGACAGACTCATCTCCTACGACGACAAGAACACTTCTGACATGCAGTTCACGCTCACGGCCTATCTGACAGCTTTCGGGGACGTGAAGAAGGCCGCTTCCTCACTGAAAGTTCATCCGAACACGCTGCGCTATCGCATTCGGCGTGCTGAACAGATCATGGGCATTTCGTTGGACGAGCCGGATACGCGCCTGCTCACCGAACTACAACTCGCCATCCTGGGACGTGCCCCGGACGAGTCTGAAAGATACGAAACGTCCGATCAGTGAGATGGGCCTCGAGCCCACCCTGAACTCTCGAGTAGACAACTGAGGAATCCGAAGAACAACTCTCACCTCAGGAGATACCTTGCGCACTCGTGGAGCCGTCATTCGCCAAGCACCAGGCACATACGAGGTGGTCGATCTCGAACTCGATTCACCCCGCAGCGGCGAACTCACCGTCAAGATGGTCGCCTCCGGCTTGTGCCACTCGGACGATCACATCGCCAGCGGCGACCACGGAGTCGGCCGCTATCCCATCTGCGGTGGACACGAAGGCGCCGGAATCGTCGTCGAGGTCGGGCCGAATACCGAAGGGTGGTCCGAGGGTGATCATGTCGTGTTCTCGTTCCTCGCCGCCTGCGGCCGTTGCCGGTGGTGCGCAAGCGGAATCCAGAACCTGTGCGACAACGGCGCCGCCATCATGACCGGCAGCAGGCCCGGCGAAACCTCGAGTTACAGAATGTCTCTCGACGGTCAGCCCGTGGCCCAGACCTGCGGCCTGTCCACCTTCAGTGAATACACCACGGTCAGCACTCTCTCGGCCGTGAAAGTCGACAAGCACCTGCCTCTCGACGCTCTGTGCTTGCTCGGCTGCGGCGTCGGAACCGGGTGGGGCGCCGCGGTCAACTCCGCTCAGGTCTATCCCGGGCAGACCGTCATCGTCATGGGAGTCGGCGGAATCGGAATCAATGCGGTACAGGGCGCCTCGCATGCCGGTGCCGCCCACGTGATCGCGGTGGATCCGGTCGCCTTCAAGCGTGACAGTGCATTGAAGTTGGGCGCGACCCATGCCGTGGCCACCATGGAGGAAGCCACCGACATCGCGCGCTCGTTCACCAACGGACAGGGCGCGGATTCCGCCATCGTCACCGTCGGCGTCACCACCGGCGAACATGTCGCGCAGGCATTCTCGTCGATCCGCAAGGCAGGAACGTGCGTCGTCACCGGTCTCGGGAAGATGACGGACGTCGGCATTCCCGTGAGCCTGATGGAGCTCACCTTGTACCAGAAGAGAATTCAAGGTTCCTTGTTCGGGGCGTCCAATCCCACCGCCGACATTCCGTGGATGATCGATCTCTACACCAGCGGCAAACTCGAACTCGACGGCCTCATCACCAACCGGTACAGCCTCGACCAGATCAACAACGGATTCGCCGACATGCATGCCGGTCGCAATCTGCGCGGAATCATCACCTTCTGAGCGATGTCTCTCCGGGCTTGACTCGTCAGCAAGTCCGGAGAGATCCTTTCACATCAGCGTCACCAGGCATTCATGGTGTCGAGGATTTGTCCTCTGGCCATCCACAATTCAGCGGACCAGTACGGCCACGAGTGAATACCGGCGGGCGGAAAGCTGTACGTCGCTGGGATTCCCAAGGACTTCAGGCGAATTTCGAATGCCCGCGCGTGTACCCACGAGAGCGCCTCCAGTCCCATACCCGTCGCGGTGTGGAAATAGTCGATCGGCGCAGACGGATGATCGTACGGTCCCGGGATGCCGTTGGACGACGAAATATACATCGACAGTCCGCGAAGCGATTCCGCGTTGACGAACGGGTCGTTCCGAAGCCACCCGGATGACCACGGCGGGCCCCACATCGAATCGACGTTGTACCGGCCGGCGTCGAACATGGCTACGCGGATCGCTTCGCGCATACCCGGGCCCGAGATATTGATGTAGCCGGACAGCGAGCCGGCGAACTTGAACTGATCCCGATGATGCCCCGCCAGGTTCAATGCGGCACTACCGCCCATCGACAACCCGATGATCGCATTATTTGTTGGTGAAACACCGTACCCTGCAAGGAAGTCCGGAAGCTCACGGGTGAGAAATGTTTCCCACCGGTACGTTATCGGCTGAGCGTTGAAATTGGACGGCGCGTACCAATCCGTGTAGAAACTCGACTCACCGCCGACCGGCATCACCAACGTGATGTTGTCGTTGCGGTACTGATCGAGTGCGTTCGTTTCGAAACTCCAAGCATTCCTGTCGTTTTGCGCTCGAAGACCGTCGAGCAAGTACAGCGCGGCGTTGCCACCGCGCGCGGCCCACTGCACCTGAACCTTGATGTTTCCCATCGAAGACGGGACCCACAACTCGTCGTAACCACCCCATGGCGCCGAGTGCGCCGGAGTCACGCCATGGGCCGGAGTGGCACTCGCGGCGGTCGGACCGAACATACCGCCGAGAAGAAGCATCGACAACAACGCCGCTACGAGCACCCGTACCCGCCGTGTATTGCGCTCGGGCAACGTGAATCTGATTCTCTGCAAGGTTGTGTCTTTCCCCGAAACTGCGCATCAAGAAACTCGCTTCGGTAAGTGCATCGTCGGTTCCACTGTCGACGTGTTTGTCCCTTTCCGGGGGCTCCGGTGTTACAAAGTCGAGGTCATCGCGGCAAACGGACAACTGTCGTGCCGAACGAATCCAGGTGGCGAAAAGCACAATTCACGATGCGCGCTGTCCGCGCTCACTCAGCCGAGGGACGAAGCGATCGCCTCTCGCCCCGCAGCAGCGCACGCTTGGTCCTGCATTCCGTCTGGAGCACCACCGACACCGATACCGGCAATCGAGGCGGATCCGGACTTCAATGTGACTCCACCTGCAAGGAAGAGGGTGCCGGGAAGGTCGGCGATGGTCGATCCCTCACCTTTGGTACGCTGCGAGAGGTCACTGGTGTCGGCTCCGAAAGCTGCAGAGGTGTATGCCTTCTCGCGTGAGGCCTCCACCGTGTGCTGCGCCGCGTTGTCGCCTCGCACCATGGCGATGACGTTTCCTGCCCGGTCGACGACGGAGACGGTGACAAATCCGAGCCCGTCGGCACGGCATTTGGCCATGGCCGCACCGGCGGCCTTCACTGCTGCGTCGGCGCTGAGTCGATTCTGACTGACCACCGCCGAATCGCCAGTCGCAGCAGGCTGCTGCGTGGCAGAAATCGACGTCGTGCTCGATGCGTTCGCCACCGGCGTGTCGGTGGTCGAGCAGGCGGCGCTTGCAAGGATCGCGACAACCGGAACGGCGACAGCGAGCGTACGGGGAAGTCGGGTGTAGATGCGGTGGTTCATGGCGGGCACACTTTCAGTCGAATGGTTCGAAACCGTCCACTACAGCGTCGCGTCCCGGCGCGGGTGCGCACATCGGGCGCTCGGGTGACGAACCGTGCCCCATCTGGTTGTGCAGATATCATCCGAATGGTTGATACGACGGCCTGGCGCCCTCCGTAATATTCGAGGGATGAGTAACGGAGCGATGAACGCCGACGCCGAACTCGGCCTACGCGGCCCGTTGGCGTATGCGATCCACGCGTCGTTCTTCGTACTGTTGTCGACATCGGGAGTTCGGTACGTCACAGTCCACGGGACAAGCGGTCGGTTCGGGGTGGTGCTCGTTCTGGCCGGGGTTCTCGCCGTGCTCTACGCCGTCATGGCTACGGTGTCTTCGCGAGATGTGGTTCGCCAACGGCTGTGGATGTGGCCGGTACTGAGCACCTGGGCAGCACTGGTCTGGCTTGCACCGAGTTTCGCGTGGTGCGCGTTCCCCGTTCTCTTCCTCTGTATTCGCCTGTACCCGAGCAAAATCGCCTACCCACTCGTCGGGATCCTGGGCGTCCTCGCCGGTATCGCGTTCTACCGGGTCACCGGTCGTGCCGAATTGGTGACACTGCTCGGACCTCTGTGCACCGCGGCACTGGTCGCGGCAGCCTACGGGCAGATGGAACGAGATGCCCGAGAACGCCTTCGGCTTCTACGCCAGGTAGCAGAAGCGCAATCTGCATTGGCAGATACCGAACGTGCCGCCGGCGTTGCCGCTGAGCGAGAGCGCCTCGCGCGCGAAATCCACGACACCGTTACACAGGGACTGGCGAGCGCCCTTCTACGACTCGAGGCAGCCGAACAAACGTGGAACACAACGGGTTCGCCGTCTCGCGCCGATGTCGATGCCGCGGCAGAGAACATCCGCACGAGCCTGATGCAGAGTCGAGATCTCGTCCACGATCTGGCGCCGACCAAGGGCGGTACGGGCAACTTCGACGCCTTGGTCGTGTCTGCGGCCCGGCAGTTCGTCCCGGCCGTTCGGATCCGCACCGTCGGTGAAGCCGTCATCCTGCCCTCGGACGTAGCTCATGCCATCGTGCGAGTGGTCTCGAGCGCGTCGTCCAACATCGCCCACCACGCCCGCGCCGACGCAGCGGGCGTGACGATCACGTATCTCGACGACTCCATCTCGGTAGACATCTTCGACGACGGCGTCGGCTTCGATCCGGGAAAACTCGCCGACCATTCTCGGTACGGTGGATACGGCCTACGTGCGATGCGGAGTCGCGTCGCGCAGCTCGGCGGATCGTTCACCGTGGAAAGCGCACCGGGAGACGGCACCGTCGTCGCGGCCCAGTTCCCGCTCGAACGGAGGATCCGGTGACCACCATTCGCGTCTTCCTCGTCGATGATCACCTGGTGGTGCGCGCCGGGCTGAGAGCGCTGCTGGACACTCAGCCGGACGTCGAAGTAGTCGGCGAAGCATCGTCCGGCGAGGAAGCGGCCACGGCGATACAGTCGGCCTCGCCGGATCTGGTGATGATGGATCTGGACATGGGCACCGGCATGCATGGTGCAGAGGCGATCAAACGGCTTCGAAACGACGGTCTCGATGTTCCCGTCCTGGTTTTCACGACGTATGACACCGACGCCGACGTCGTACGGGCGGTCGACGCCGGCGCCATCGGTTACCTACTCAAGGACTCGACGCCTGACGAGATCTTCGGCGCGGTGCGCGGGGCGGTTGCCGGGCGCAGCGTCCTCTCCCCTACCGTCGCCTCCCGTCTCGTTCAGCAGATGCAGCGCCCACAGGAAGCGCTCACCGCCCGTGAGTCCGAACTACTGAGCCTGCTCGCCGAGGGGATGACCAACCGCGAGCTGGGTAAAGCACTCTTCATCAGCGAGGCGACGGTGAAAACCCACCTCGGGCACATCTACGCCAAGCTCGGTGTCGATACCCGCTCTGCCGCAGTCTCCGTCGCACTACGTCGCGACGGAATACGCTGACCTCGGCAGCGGCCGAACAGCTCAGCCGCCCATTGCCTTACGCACTCCGTCGATCAGTTCGAGGAATTCGGTCTTGGGAGCGAAGTCGACGTACTCCGAGTCGTCGATCGCTCCCGGAACGTGACCGGGCGCCCAATAGAACACGTCGCCTGCATTGTAGGTCTGCCGCCCCGCTTCGGAATCTGTGTAGATCCTGCCCTTCAAGACGTACCCGTAGTGAGGACATTGACAGCGTCCCCTTCCAGATGCGAGAACGGTTCGGCGAAGTTGGCACCGGCAGGCATTTTGACGTAGTTGACGATCATGTCGCCTTCTTCTCGCATCCTTAGTTCGAATTCGCCGTCCTGCAACACGATGGGAAGCTCGTGAGCCGAGATGATGTGCATCGGAGTTCCTTTCGACTTCAGAACGGGAAGGTCTGAGCGGCAGGCCGGCTGGTTCGCCACTGCCAGGTGGTGAATTCGTCCCAACTGCTTTGAGTTCCGAATCTCGCGCCGTTTCCCGAGGCACCCGCGCCGCCGAACGGTGCATAGGCATCGTTGTTCAAAGTCTGATCGTTGATGTGCACGATGCCGGTCCGAAGGCGGTCAGCGATCCGCTCGCCGCGTTCCACCGATCCTGTTTGTATGGCCGCCACCAGACCGTATTCGCTGTCATTGGCCAGCCTGACGGCCTCGTCTTCGTCCTTGACGACCACGACGGGCGCCACCGGCCCGAAAATCTCTTCGCGGAACGCGGGCATGTCCGAAGTGACGCCGGCCAGCACGGTCGGCTGATAGAACAGCTCTTCGTAGGTTCCGCCTGCGCGAATTTCGGCGCCGGCTTCCTTGGTGTCCTGGACGATTCGATCGACGTTCGCGATCTGCCTCGCGTTGATGAGCGGCCCGAGAGCGACGTTGCCCGTATTGGGATCCCCGACCGGCAGGACCGAGGCACGCTTGGCCAGCAAGTCCAGGTATCGATCGGCAACCGACTCCAGCACGATGTGTCGGCCCGCGGTCATGCAGACCTGCCCCTGATGCAGGAACGATCCCCACGCACCCGCCGAACTCGCGGCATCCAAGTCTGCGTCGTCGAGAACGATCAGGGCGTTGTTCCCACCCAATTCCAGCGAGACACGCTTGAGCGTGCGGCCGGCCGTCTCTCCCACCTGCCGGCCGACTGCGGTCGAACCGGTGAAGGACACCATCGCGATCAGCGGGCTCTCGCACAACGCCTGACCTGGCTCCGCATCACCGGCGAGCACATGGAGTAGACCTTCGGGAAGGCCTGCAGCCGTGAACAACTCCGCGATGACGGCACCGCCGCTGATCGCGGTTTGAACATCCGGCTTCAGAACGACGGCGTTTCCGAGAGCCAAGGCCGGTGCGACAGCACGCATGGCAAGGAGCAGCGGGAAGTTCCACGGGCTGATCACGCCGATCACGCCGATCACGCCGAGGGGTACCCGCCGGCCGATGCTCGATCGCCCGCGCTGGCTGGCGGGCAGGAGGTGACCGCACGGCTGCGTCGGCAGCGCCGACGCCTCCCACAGTTCGGAGATGACGAGATCAACTTCGAACGCGGCTTTCCCTGGTACCGAACCACCTTCGCGGATCAACCAGCGTTCCACTTCGGCTCGCTCCGCTTCCAAAATCTGCGCTGCCTTACGGATCACCGAAGCGCGGTCCTGTCCGATCGTGGCCGCCCACTCCGGCTGCGCCGCCGACGCGATGTGTGCCGCTCGATCTATATCAGCAGCAGTGGCCGTCCCGATCACACCGAGCACCTCACCGGTTGCCGGTTCGACCGACTCGACGGTGTCACCGCTCCCGTCGATCCATTGACCGCCGAAAATCTTTCCGTACCATTGCCGATTCGCGAGCAGATTCGTCATGAGTTCCTCGATTCGTAGCTTTCGCTGCAGTCCTCGCCGGTCGCGGGCCTGAGCTCTTCACGAGCTTGAAAAGCGATCTGGAACACACTCTGCCCCGGTATTCGGGCTCCGAGTTGTCGTGATCGGACACGTTTGTTGTTCGGATGCGACAGTTCAGTGAAGTTCGCGCACGTTCGGATCAGTCGAGCCACGCACTTCCGACGGTGCCGTACCGAATTCCGTCTTGAACGCCCGCGAAAAGGCCGGAGCGTCATGGAAACACCATCGTGCGGCCAGTACGGAGATCGAGTGATCTCGCAGCGAGGCGTCGGTGAGATCTCGGCGTACGCGAATCAACCGTTCTCGGCGAATCAGCGCATTGAGGGTAAGACCTCCGTCCCCGAAGTGACGCTGAACGGTTCGCGGCGACATGTGCAGCGCACCGGCGATCGATGTGACCGAGAGATCCGGAGAGTCGAGATTCCGAAGCGCATATCGCAAGATCTCCTCTCGCGCCGACCGTCCGGGTGCCGCGGGCGCAGTGTCTTGGACCAGAACTGCTGAAGCGAGATTGACGCCCGCATCTCCGAGAAGCCCTGCCGCGCTGCCGTCGACCTGGGATGCCACGGCGCCCGAGATGAAGTTCTGCAGCAATGCCCCGGATCCGCGTCGACCGTCGTGGATGCGTTCGAGCGCGCAGTTCAACTCTCGCTCGGTCAGACTCATTGCCGTGCGCGGCACGGTCATGACGGTGCACGACCAGTGGCCGTCGAAACGCAACGCGTACGAACGCTCCACGTCGTAGAGAATCATCGTGCCGGGCCGAGCCGTCAACTCGCGGTCGGATTGGCGCAGTATCGCGCTCCCGGTTCGGACCGCGCAGATCTTGAGCAGATCACTACCGTGTCGCTTTGCTGCCCGTGTGCTCCGTCGCAGTATCTGAGGCGAACCGGAAATGTCGAAAGCGCCCACGTCCCCGAGACTTACGCCACTGACCGTGCCCACGGGCACGGTATCGACAGAGCTCTCGGGGCACAGGCCACCGAAGGTCTCCGACATCTCGCAGTGCCACTTCTGCACAGATTCCAGCAGGCTCGCAGGCGTAGCAGACACGGCAGACACGGCAGACACGGCCGGCTACTTGATCGAAGATCCGTGCTGCGTCAACGGCATGACCTCGATGGTCATGTACGGGAACAAGGGGAGATTCCAGAGAATCTCGTGCAGTTCGTCAGGCGAGTCGACGTCGAAGATGCTGATGTTGCTGAACTGTCCCACTATTCGCCACAGATGCACCCACTTGCCCTGGCGCTGAAGGTCTTGTGAGTACTCCTTTTCCGTTGCGACGGTCTCGGCGCGAACTGCCGGATCCAGATCGCGTGGAATATCGACGTCCATCCGTACGTGAAACAGTGCCATGTTCTTCTTGTCCTCTAGTTCCTGGTCCAGGTCTTGACGGCGTCCATGTTCAGTTCGACTCCCAGCCCAGGCCCGGAGGGGAGGTGCAACTGCCCCTCGGAATACTTCAACGGCTCCTGAAGCAGTTCTTCACTGAAGAGCAGCGGACCGAAAAGCTCTGTTCCGAAGTTGATTCCGGGCTCGGCGCAGGCGAAGTGCAACGAAGCCGCTGTGCCGATCGGTCCTTCGATGGACGTCGCGCCGTGGCACGCGATACCCGCCGCCTTGGCGATCGCAACGATGTCGCGGCTGCGCTGGAGGCCACCGCACTTGGTGGTCTTGAGGGCGATGACATCGGCAGCACTCCGGCGAGCGATTTCCAGAGCGTCGTGCGGGGTCTGCACGCTCTCGTCCGCCATGATCGGAATCGGCAGTAGCCTACTGAGTTCGGCGAGGACCTCGATTTGGTCTGCCGGCGTGGGCTGTTCGATCAGTTCCACTCCGCCGTCGGCGAGTTGTGGCAGGTACCGAAGCGCGGTGAAGCGATCCCACCGCGCGTTGACGTCGACGCGGACGCCGGCGTGGCCGTCGAGCGCCTGCGCGATGCTGACGATGCGCGCGACGTCGACCGCTGGATCGAGTGCACCCATCTTGAGTTTGAAGCTGAAATTGAGCCTGGATTCCAGCTTTTCGTGAGCTTCTTCGATGATCTCGTCCGCCGGCGCTGCACCCAGCGCCCACGTGACGTCGACGCTCTCGCGGAAAGCCCCGCCGAGCAGCGTATGCACGGGAACTCCCAGGCTACGAGCCCAGGCGTCGTGCAACGCCACGTCGACGGCTGCCTTCGCGAATCGTGCATTGGCAACAATCTTTTCGATGTCTGCCATGATCGCGGTGATCTGATCCACACGTCTGCCGACCACCACCGGCGCGATGTACTTCTCGATGATGACCTGCATCGTCTCCACCGATTCGCCGCCCCACCACGGCCCGCCCGGAACGACACCTTCGCCGTATCCGACCACACCGTCGGATGTGCGAATCGCAACGAGCAACAACGGTTGCGCCGTCATCGACGTGGTGGCGAATTTGTGGGGGCGAACCAGAGGAACGTCGAGGATGGTCGTCTCGATGGAGACGATCGACAGGTCTGTCATCACATCACTTTCTTTCGAGCAGTTGTGGATCAGGCCGGGTCGAGCACGAAGTCGTACGTGACCCGGTTGATTCCGTCGACACCCGGCTTCGGATCGAGAATAAGTTCAGGCTTCGTGGCCGTTGCCACGTCGTTCTCGATCCACTCACCGTCCTTGAAATAGAGCTGGGTGGTGATCGTGCGCTTGCCGGGAGCCTTCACCATGAGATGCAGGTGAGCTGGACGCCACGGGTGCCAGCCGGCCTTCTCGATGAACCAGCCGGTGGGGCCGTCGGTCGGGATCTGGTACGGCGCAGGCTGAATCGTGGTGATCTCGAAACGTCCCTCGCCATCGGCAACGATCGTTCCGCGGAGGTTGCCGTCGGGGATGTGCGGCGCGAAGTGTGAGTAGTAACCTTCGTCGTCCGCGTGCCAGAGTTCGACGGTTGCGCCGCCGAGCCCCTTGCCGTCGAGATCGCGAACCTGACCCTCGAAGACCAGCTTCGATCCAACCTCGTTGTCACGCATCGGAAGTTCACACTTGGATGGCAGCGTCTTGGCATCGGCGACGTAGTACGGGCCCTCGATGCTTCCCTTGGTTCCGTGCTGGCCGCGGTACGCAACCTCTTCGACGTTGTGCTCGAGGAAGACGTCCAGCCACAGGGGCCACTCGCCGAACTGGCCGATGTCGATGAGCCACTGCTTGAGGACGCGGTACTCGGAGTAGGTGACGCCGTGCTTGTCGATGACGCCGGCGAGTGCCTCGAGTACGTCCTTGGCAATGGCCGAGACGCGCTCGGGCGGGGTGTCCGCGCTGACTCGTTCCTGGAGGAACTTGTCGGTGGCGGCAGTGCCCGAACCTACTGCGGTGGGGCTCTCGGAAGTGGTCATGTGGTCCTCCTCGGGGCCGTGTATGGCTGTTACCGGGTGGGTGCCGTACTGCTGGGCTGAGTCGGCTTCCCAAGTCTGGTTGTACTCAAAGGTTGTACGCTCTGCGTACATCTGTTACGCTCTGCGTACGCTTGTACTGTGCGCCCAGTCACAAGGTTTGTCAACCTTCGAGGGCACCGATCAGGCATACCCGCAGATGAAAGGCCCTTCCGTGAGCGAGAACGATCGCGATTACATCCAGAGCATCGAGCGTGGATTCGCTGTACTGATGGCCTTCGACGAGAAGAACCCCAATCCGTCGCTCGCCGATCTTGCCGCCGAAACGGGACTCTCTCGCCCTGCTGTCCGACGCATCCTCCTCACCCTGCAGAAGCTGGGGTACGTCACCGGCAACAACAGTCGGTGGTCGCTGACCCCGCGCGTTCTGAGCATCGGGCAACACTTCTCCGCATCACACGCTCTGACCGAGGCGGCTCTCCCGCGTCTGCTGGAGATCGCAGAGCACACCCACGAGTCCGCGTCACTCGGAGTCCTCGACGGCGTCGACGTGGTCTACGCCGCGCGTGTACCCGTTCGTCGGATCATGAGCATCAACGTCAGCGTCGGCACCAGAGTGCCTGCATACGCCACCTCCATGGGACGGGCCCTGCTCGCTTGGGCGCCAACCGAAATCGTCGAAAACGTCATCGCGAACTCCACGTTCGACGCCCTCACACCCACCACGATCACCGATGAAGGCGCATTCCATACCGCTCTTCGTGTGGTGCGCGAGCAGGGATACGCGCTCACGTCCGAGGAACTCGAAGACGGCCTGATTTCCCTCGCCGCCCCCGTCCGCGACGCCGGCGGAAGCGTCGTCGGCGTGGCCGCGTGTTCGACGTCGGCCGGACGCACTACCCCGGAAGCCTTCCGCACCGACGTCGCACCTTTCCTCGTCGAGAAGGCGAATCAACTCAGCGCGGACATGGGGTACCGGAGCTAACGCCTCAACACTTCCGAGGGCAACAAGCCGTACTTGCGCCGAAAAGACGATGCGAACCGTCCGGTGTGCGTAAAACCCCATCTCACAGCGACATCGGTGACCGTCGTGGAGTCGTCGGCGTCCACCAGATCTGCGTGGACCCGCTCGAGACGGATGTCGAGCAGGCATTCCGACGGACTCCGGCCCACGTACTGCCGAAATCCTTCCTGCAATCTCCGTACGCTGACGCCCGCAACCTCCGCCATCTCGGCTGCGGTCCACACGCGGGCCGGGTCGTCGTGCATCTCGTCGAGCACCCGCTTGACGATGCGTGGCCTGGCGTGTCGCACCGCGTCCTCACTGTCGGGCATTGCAGCAAGGACGAATGCCGTGACCACGGCGCCGGAGAGCTGGCCTGCCACCAGTTCGTTGTGCAGAACTCCGACCGGGCCGAGAATCTGATCCGACAGTGAGCGAACAAATCTCAGCCATCTGGCTCCGTCGTCTCCTCGAAGGTCCACCTGATCGGGCAAGTGCATTCCGGGTCGGCCGAGCACTTTCTCCATCTCGCGGTCGAGGTACTGACGGTCCATCCGGACGCCGACGATCTCGCAGTCCGCACTCCACCGGGTGATCCTCGTGGTGATGTCGGGCGGACACACCGTCGCGACGCCCCGTGTCGAGAGCACGTGCGAGCCTGCGAACACCGACTCGAGCTCGCCCGAGAGCGGAATGTTCACCCCATACGCACCGGGATGATCGGATTCGACTGCGACGTCTGCGCCCCACCGGATATGCGCGATCCGCAGCGGCCCCAACTCGGTGGTGCACACCCCGACTCCACTGGCCGCGTGCCGTGACAACGGCGTCAGCGTGTGCGGAAAATAGGCGTCCGAAACCGCATGACATGCCTCGTCCCAGTCGCGCGGAACTGTACCGATCATGGAGTCGACCATCGTCCTTCTTCACCTTCCAAACCCGTGACCAGCCACATTGCCGAGCATGGGCGCTGAACCTCATTGAACACTGTGTCCCCGGTCACTTCCAAGGGGAAACGGATACAGGCTTCGATCGGGTGCGCAATCCGGATAGAGGCCGCGCTGTACGGATCGACCGAAGCCTGCGCTCGCCGTACGTTCGTCTTCACTCCCGGCGCGAGTCGTCCACCACCTCCGCCTCCCGCACTTCGCGGCTCCCCACTCACCCGCCATCCGACAAGGAGGTCCGGTCATGGAACAAAATCAACTTCGAGGAATCTTCGGTCAATTCGCGAGCGGCGTCACCGTCATCACCTGCACCAATGCCGACGGCCAACCGCACGGAGCCACCGTCACCGCATTCACGGCCATTTCCCTGGAACCACGGCTGTGCCAGATCACGATGACTCGCAAGTCCAAAGCGTGCGGCTACCTCGGCAACGCACCGTTTGCCGTCAACATCCTTGCCTCCGACCAAGTGGACACGGCCATGCATTTCGCCGGCCGCCCGCAGCGCACCGAACCGAGGTGGATCGACGGACCGACCGCTCCCCTGCTCGACGGCGCCGCAGCCACCATCTCGTGCGTCCCGTGGAAGGAGTACGACGGTGGTGACCACATCATCTTCATCGGCGAGATCGTCGACGCACAGTCGAGCGGCAAAGATCCGCTTCTGTTCTACCGAAGCACTTTTCACGATCTGGGCGCTACCTCGTCGACCACAGTCTGGAACGGCAGTCAGGACGACCCCCACAGTGGGTGGTTCGACGCCACCACTTCGTTCACCCCGATTCATCTTCAGCCCGCACCTCAAACGATCTGAAAGGCTTTGCCATGACGACCACCGAAATCCCTCCCACCGGCGTCGACCCCGCAGATTCCGGAGCGCCACAGGTCAATCCGGCCGCCGACTGCGAAGCCAACCGCACGAAGAACTTCGCTACCCGGCCGATGACCGGTGACGAGTACATCTCGAGCCTGCAGGACGGTCGCGAAATCTGGCTCCATGGTGATCGCGTCAAGGACGTCACGACGCACCCCGCGTTCCGGAATCCGATCCGCATGACCGCAAGGCTGTACGACGCTCTGCATACCGGCGAGCACGTGGACGCCCTGACTGTTCCGACGGACACGGGCAACGGCGGTGTCACCATGCCGTTCTTCCGCACACCGACGTCGTCGGCCGATCTGCTCAAGGAACGCGACGCCATCGCGACGTGGGCTCGTATGACCTACGGCTGGATGGGCCGCTCCCCCGACTACAAGGCAAGTTTCCTGGGCACCCTCCACGCCAACAAGGAGTTGTACGCACCGTTCCAGGACAACGCCGAGCGCTGGTACCGCGAGTCGCAGGAGAAAGTTCTGTACTGGAACCACGCGATCATCAATCCCCCGGTGGATCGCCAACTTCCGCCGGACGAGGTCGGCGACGTCTTCATGAAGGTGGAGAAGGAAACCGACGCCGGATTGATCGTCAGCGGTGCCAAGGTGGTCGCCACCGGATCGGCGATCACCAACTACAACTTCATCGCTCACTACGGTCTGCCGATCAAGAAGAAGCAGTTCGCCCTGATCTGCACGGTGCCGATGGACGCGCCGGGCGTGAAACTGATCTGCCGCACCTCGTACACCGAACATGCTGCGGTGATGGGCAGTCCGTTCGATTATCCGCTGTCGAGCCGCATGGACGAGAACGACACCATCTTCGTCTTCGACAAGGTGCTGGTGCCGTGGGAGAACGTCTTCATGTACGGCGACGTCGACCGGATCAACGCCTTCTTCCCTCAATCGGGATTCCTGCCGCGCTTCACCTTTCAGGGCTGCACACGCCTGGCGGTCAAGCTCGACTTCATCGCCGGACTGTTGATGAAGGCACTCGAAGCCACCGGCGCCGGCGGATTCCGCGGAGTCCAGACCCGTGTCGGTGAAGTGATCGGCTGGCGAAACCTCTTCTGGTCGTTGACCGAATCGATGGCACGCGACCCCGAACAGTGGGTCGGCGATTCGGTCATCCCGAAGCTCGAGTACGGCCTCACCTATCGGATGTTCATGATTCAGGGATACCCTCGGATCAAGGAGATCATCGAGCAGGACGTGGCATCAGGCCTGATCTATCTGCCTTCGAGTTCACTCGACTTCAAGAGCCCGGACGTGCGGCCCTACCTCGACAAGTACGTTCGCGGTTCCGACGGCATCACCGCCGTAGACCGCGTGAAAGTCATGAAGGCGCTGTGGGATTCGATCGGTACCGAGTTCGGCGGGCGCCACGAACTCTACGAGCGCAACTACTCCGGCAATCACGAGAACGTCAAGGCGGAACTGCTGTTCGCAGCCCAGAATCGTGGACACGCCAGTTCCATGAAGGGCCTGGCCGAACAGTGCCTGAGTGAATACGACCTCGACGGCTGGACCGTTCCGGACCTCATCGGCAACGACGACGTCTCGTTCTTCAAGAACCGGTAACCCACTCGTCGGGTAGGGCGGACTCGCGCTGTCGAGTCCGCCCTGGTCGTCGTCCCCAGCAGCCATGACCCATCCGAAGAATTCGACGAACACTGCACCCTTGGTCAGGACTAGGCAAATGCCTGGTGTGACCCGAGCCACACGATGTCAAGGTGAATTCAGTACCGGACGCAGCCCCGTCCGGAAAGCGGGTCCCACCGACTTGTCCGACAGCCCTCGGATTTCTTCGGCAGGCGCCCACTCTCATCTGGAGGACACCCATGACGGATATGTTGGACGCTGCCCGCGCCGCCGATCAGTTCGCGAACATCCGCGCTGCCCTCGACGACGCACTCGTCGAGGACCCCGAGACCGGCCGCTACCAGGTGCGGCGCAGCGTCTTCACGGACGAGCAACTGTTCGACCTCGAGATGACCCACATCTTCGAGGGCAATTGGATCTACCTCGCGCACGAGAGTCAGATCCCGAACGTCGGCGACTACTTCACCACCTACATGGGCCGCCAGCCCATCGTCATCACCCGCAACAAGGACGGCGAGTTGGGCGCGCTGATCAACGCGTGCAGCCACCGCGGCGCGATGCTCTGCCGCCGCAAGACCGACAACCGAACCACCTTCACGTGCCCGTTCCACGGCTGGACCTTCAACAACAGCGGAAAGCTCCTCAAGGCCAAGGACGCTCGCACCGGCGGCTACCCGGATCAGTTCAACAAGGACGGCTCACACGACCTGACCAAGGTGGCGCGGTTCGAGAACTATCGCGGCTTCCTCTTCGGCAGCCTCAACCCCGACGTGCTGCCGCTCGAAGAGCACCTCGGTGACACCACCAAGGTCATCGACATGATCGTCGATCAGTCACCTGACGGTCTCGAAGTTCTGCGCGGCGCTTCCACCTACACCTACGACGGCAACTGGAAGCTGCAGACCGAAAACGGTGCCGACGGCTATCACGTGTCGTCGACGCACTGGAACTACGCCGCGACAACCGCTCGCCGCACCGCCGGTGAGTCGTCCAACGAGACCAAAGCCATGGATGCCGGCACCTGGGGCAAGCAGGGCGGCGGTTACTTCTCCTACGACTACGGCCATCTCCTGCTCTGGATGTGGTGGGGCAATCCCGAGGACCGTCCCCTCTTCGAGCGCAAAGCAGAGCTGGAAGCCCAGTTCGGTTCCAAGAAAGCCGAATTCATGGTCGGTGCGTCGAGGAACCTCTGCCTGTACCCGAACGTCTACCTCATGGATCAGTTCAGCAGCCAGATCCGGCACTTCCGTCCGATCTCCGTCGACCAGACGGAGGTCACTATTTACTGCATCGCCCCTAAGGGAGAGAGCGCCGACGCTCGCAGCAACCGCATCCGCCAGTACGAGGACTTCTTCAATGCCAGCGGTATGGCCACCCCGGACGATCTCGAAGAGTTCCGTTCCTGCCAGAAGACGTACCAGGCGGCCGGCGCGCCGTGGAACGATCTCAGCCGTGGTGTCACACACCAGATTCCCGGTCCGAACGAGGTCGCGAAGGATCTCGGCATGAATCGCGTGCTCTCGAGCGGAGCCAAGACCGAGGACGAGGGCTTGTATCCCATTCAGCACGGATACTGGCGCGACGCAATGCTCGCAGCAGTCGACGCCGAGCAAGCAGCTTCTACCCGGACGATCTGAGGACGACCACCATGACTGTCACCATCACCAATGCCGTTGCCCTCGAAACAGTGCAGCAGTTTCTCTACCGTGAGGCTCGCTATCTGGACGATCGTGAGTTCGAGAATTGGATCGAGTGCTACCACCCCGATTCCGAGTACTGGATGCCCGCGTGGGCTGACGACGGCGAACTGACCACGGACCCGCACGCGGAGATCTCCCTCATCTACTACCCTAATCGTGGCGGTATCGAAGACCGGGTGTTCCGCATCAGAACGGACCGTTCCAGCGCGACAAGTCTTCCCGAGCCCCGCACCGGCCACAACATCACCAACGTGGAAGTGGTCGAAGAGCGCGGCTCCGTGGTCGACGTCCGCTTCAACTGGTTCACGCTGTACTTCCGTTACAACACCGTCGACACCTACTTCGGCACCTCGCATTACACGATCGATTTCTCGGGCGAGCAGCCGTTGATCATGAAGAAGAAGGTAGTCCTCAAGAACGACTACATCCATCACGTGGTCGACATCTACCACTTCTGACACGACTTACCTTCGAATCGAGCTGTTTCCCATGACTATTCAAGCTGCGCCGACATTTCAGGTAGCCCTGAGTTTCGAAGACGGCATCACCCGCTTCGTCGAATGCAACACCGACGAGACCGTCGCGGACGCGTCGTACCGTGCACGAATCAACATTCCGCTCGACTGCCGCGACGGAGCCTGCGGAACCTGCAAATCGCTGTGCGAGTCAGGAACTTTCGACGCCGGCGACTACATCGACGAAGCACTCACCGAGGACGAGGCCGGGCAGGGATTCTGTCTGCCGTGCCAGATGGTGCCGGAATCGGATCTCGTGCTGCAGATTCCCACCACATCTGCGGTTGCCAAGACCGCTGCCGGTTCGTACACGTCCACGATCACCGAGATCGTCCGTCATTCGGATTCGACGGTGGGTTTCACCGTCTCGGTCGACAACCGCGCAGATCTGGTCTTCCTCCCCGGCCAGTACGTGAACATCCTCGTTCCCGGAACCGAAGCGACGCGGTCGTACTCGTTCAGCACCGGTCCCGAGGTCGAGTCGGCGTCGTTCCTGGTCAAGATCACCCCCGGTGGGCTGATGTCCGACTATCTCAGTCAGCGGGCGCAGGTAGGTGACACTCTCGAACTGACCGGACCGATGGGTAGCTTCTTCCTCCGGGCAGGTCAACGGCGAGCCCTACTGCTTGCCGGCGGAACCGGCTTGGCCCCGCTGCTCTCCATACTGGAGAAGATGCGTACCGAAAGCTCCACTCGGCCCGTTCATCTGGTCTACGGCGTCAGCTCCGACACCGATCTCGTCGAGCTCGACAAACTGCATGACTACGCGCAGTCCCTACCCCAATTCACCTTCGACTACTGCGTATCCGATCCCGACAGCACAGCACCCAACAAAGGCTATGTCACCGGCTTGATCGAGGCCTCTCACCTCGACGACGGCAACGTCGACGTCTACCTGTGCGGCCCGCCGCCCATGGTCGAAGCAGTACGCCGGCACTTCAAGGAAGTCTCGATCACACCCACGAACTTCTACTTCGAGAAGTTCAACAACGCGGCAGCACCGGCTGATTCACCGGCAACATCGACCGAAGAATCTGCAGCCGGCACGTACGAGATCGGTGAAGAACACCTGCCGGTCGCGGAGTCGGACGCCCAGTTCGACGCCCGGATGGCACTTGAACTCGGAGCAATGGAACTCACGATCGGTCGCCTCACTTCGGCACAGTTGACGGAATACCGCATTCTGGCGGAGAACTCGGCTGCTTCGATCGACCGTGATCGTTTCACGGACGCACCGGCATTCACCGAAACCAATGCTCTGTTCCACGACTTTCTCTTCCGCTGCACCGGCAACGAAGTACTGCTGCAGGCATACCACCGCCTCGAGGTCACGCAGTTGATGAACCGTGTGCTCCGCACCGCCGATTGGGTGGACGAGCATGTCGCGGAGGATCACTCGAGGATCGTGCGCGCATTCGAGCAGAATGATCGCGAGGCGGCACGCGAGCTGATCGTCCAGCACAGCGAACACGCAAAGTCGACGATGCGCCGAGCCATCACCGACGCTCGGGAACGTGTGGCGTCGTGAGCACCCGATTCTTCGCCGGACGGTTCGACGACCGCGTGGTGGTCGTCACCGGAGCGGCTCAGGGGATCGGGCGCAGCGTAGCCGAAAGAGTTTCCGCCGAAGGAGGTTCCGTCGCACTGGTGGACCGGGCAGAACTGGTCCACGACATAGCGATACCGTTGAAACGATCCCATTCGGTGACGGCGGACCTCGAGACGTTCGAAGGAGCCCAACACGCAATAGATTCCGCGTTGGAGCACTTCGGGCGCATCGACGTCCTGGTCAACAATGTCGGCGGGACCATCTGGGCCAAACCCTACGAGCACTACACGCCGGAGCAGATTCAATCAGAGGTCACACGATCGCTGTTCCCCACTCTGTGGACGTGTCGAGCGGTACTGCCCCATCTGATCGAGCAGGCGAGCGGCACCATCGTCAACGTCTCCTCGGTCGCCACCCGCGGCGTCAACCGTGTTCCTTACGCGGCGGCCAAGGGCGGAGTCAGCGCGATCACCGCGGCCTTGGCAATGGAGGTCGCGCAACACGGAATACGGGTTGTGGCAACCGCTCCCGGCGGAACCGAGGCGCCACCACGCGTCGTGGCACGCGGACCGGGCGCCGAGACCGACGAGGAGAAAGCCTGGTACCAGCAGATCGTCGACCAGACCGTCGACTCGTCGCTGCTCAAGCGTTACGGCACCCTGGACGAACAGGCTGCCGCCATCACTTTCCTTGCCTCCGAAGAGGCTTCGTATGTCACCGGAACGGTCCTTCCCGTTGCCGGTGGCGACCTCGGCTGAATCCAGCCTCCCCCGATTCCTGATCTCTCGAACGGAGATTCGCCATGTCCTCGATCGATCGTGGTTCCTGGGCCAGTGCCCGCCATCGCTCGTCAGTGTTGTGGGTGGTCACCATCGCCGCCATTGCCATTCTGTTCGACGGATACGACCTGGTCGTGTACGGCACGATCCTGCCGGTCCTCATGGACGACCCCGGCCATATCGGCACCTTGACCGCATCTCAGGCGGGCGCATTGGGTTCGTACGCCCTCGTCGGAGTGATGGTGGGCGCGCTGACGTGTGGAGCGATCGGTGATCACTTCGGTCGCCGAAAGATGATGCTGATCAACATCATCTGGTTCTCTGTCGGAATGGCACTGGCAGCGTTCGCCACCAGCATCACCACCTTCGGTCTGCTGCGGTTCTTCACCGGCATCGGGGTGGGTGGACTTGTCGCCACCGCCGGAGCCATGATTGCCGAGTTCGCACCGCCGGGACGCCGCAATCTGTTCAACGCCATCGTCTACAGCGGTGTCCCGGCCGGTGGCGTCATGGCTTCCGTCCTGGCGATCGTTCTCCGCGATTCCATCGGATGGCGCGGACTGTTCCTCATCGGCGCTCTGCCATTGATCTTCCTGTTTCCCCTTGCCTGGTTCAAACTGCCCGAGTCTCCCGCTTGGCTCATTGCTCGCGGACGTGTCGAGGAAGCTCGCGCCATTTCCTCGCGAACAGGAATTCCGTTGCCTGTCAGTGCAGATCGACCCAACGACGCCGTAGCCGAGAAGGTCGGGTTCCGAGCGTTGGCGAGCAGACAATATGTCTGGGGCACCGCGCTTCTCGGCCTCATGAGCTTCGCCGGCCTCCTCCTGACCTACGGACTCAACACCTGGCTGCCCAAGATCATGGAAAATGCAGGATACAACGCGAAGGGTTCTCTCTCGTTCCTGCTGGTACTCAACGGCGGCGCCATCATCGGCGGACTTCTCGCCTCCAAGATCGCGGACGTCACCGGTCCGCAGCGCGTTGTCGCCACCACCTTCGGCCTGGCTGCACTTGCCCTGCTCCTGTTCACTTTCGGATTCCCACTTCCCGTGCTCCTTGCCTCTGTTGCCATCGCCGGTGTCGGCACCATCGGTACTCAGGTCCTGATCTACGGATTCGTGTCCAACTACTACTCGACGGCCGCTCGGGCCGCAGGTGTCGCGTGGTGCGCCGGCTTCGGACGTCTGGGCGGAATATTCGGGCCACTGATCGGAGGAAGTCTGATCAGCGCGGGGATCAGCTCGGAATCGGCGTTCTACGTCTTCGCCGGCATCGCGGTGCTGGGCGCCATCGTCACCTTCTTCGTGCCGAAGCAGACTCCCGACCCTGGCGCCGCTGCACTTCGAACCGATGACGACCGTGCCGAAAAGGAAACCCGTGGTGAGCCCGGCGTTACGGTAGTCGGGTGACACTTCGCGACCTGCTGCTCGGCCGAGAACGCGAGCTTGCCGTTCTCGGCCGAGGCTTGGCCGCGGCGGAGGCAGGAGTGCCGACTCTCGTGCTGGTCGAGGGCGACGCCGGCAGTGGTAAGTCCACTCTCGTCGACCGGTTCGCCGAAATCTCTTCCGCCCACACGCTCCGCCGCGCCCGTGGGTTGGAGTGGGAGTCGAACAGCGACTTCGGGGTGATCGGACAACTACTCGAACGTCCGGTTTCGAATTCGGACCCGGTAGCCGTAGCGCACGAGATCATCGACGCGGCCGCACAACTGACCATCGTCGTCGTCGACGACGCCCATCACAGTGATGTCAGCTCGCTTCAGGCAATCACCTCAGCCCTTCATCGAGGCCGAACGGCCCCACTGTTGTTCGTCCTCGTCACCGAGGAAACGCCGTTCCTGGGCGAGGAGGTCAGGAAGATTCTCGACCTGCACCGGTCGGCGCGCTTGCACATCAGCCCGCTCGACGCTTCCGTCATCATCGACATCGCACGGATGCGAAACGGAATCGACCTCAGTTCCGGCGTCGCGCTTCAACTTCAGGGTTTCACCGCCGGCAACACACTCGACGTCGTCTCGCTTCTCGACGAGCTGCCACCGACCTATTGGACCCGATGGCACCGAACCTTGCCGGTCCCTCGCCATCGAGCGGTTTCGATCGCCGCCGCTCTCTCGGCATGTCCAACTGGAGCGCGAACGTTGATCGAAGCCGCAGCAGTTCTCGGACGCAGCACGACGTTGTCACATCTTGCCCAGTTGGCCGAAATCGACGACGTGGTCGGCGCCTTGGACAGCGCCTTCGCCACCGGTCTCCTCACCGTCCACGAGCAACGGGGCAGCACCGAGGTGTCACTGAGCGGCCCGATGGTCACGGCGGCAGTACTCGCGGCCTTGGGACCAGCGCACTTGCATCGACTGCACATCCGCGCAGCCGACATCGCGTGGGGAGAAGGCGAACGACTTTTCCACCTTGCTGCTGCCAGTACCACCCACGACGAGGGCCTCGCCGCCGAACTGGTTGCGTACGCGGCACTACGAGCATCCGAAGGCGCGTGGTCGGAGGTCGCCGACGCCATGGTCACGGCCAGCCGTCTCACCACGGCCCGAGCCGAACACGAAGACCGACTGCTCCGCGGAGTCGACGCACTTACCGGATCGGGCGACATCCCCCGGGCCATGGTCTTCGCGCCGGAGATAGAAAGCATTTCGCGCGGGCCTCTGCGCGACGCCGTCCTCGGCTACCTCGCCATTCATCGAGGGCGTCCGACCGAGGCTGCAGATCTGCTGACCAGAGCGTGGGACAACTGCAGCGCCGATCGTGAACCAGGCACCGCTGCGATGATCGCTCAACGAATGGTCCTGCATTCTCTGGCTCGACTCGATGGCACAGCTCTCGTCGAGTGGGTGGACCGCGCAGTCGAATTGGTGGGCCCTTCGGATCCCGCAGCAGTGGAGTCCGAGGCGATCAAGGGTCTCGGACTCGGCGCCACCGGAAGGACCGTCGACGCACTCGCGGCATACGACGAACTGTCCGATCGCGTTCGTCCTGGAGCCCAAGCACAACGCTTCCAGATGGGACGCGGATGGCTCGAGCTTGCGCTGGATCACCCGGAGCCCGCCAGACGCGACCTCGAAAGCGCGGTGTCAACGGAGTTTTCCAGTGGTTCGGCGCGAATCTCACTGTGGGCACAAGCCTGGCTCGCCCGCACTCAATTCGCACTCGGCGCCTGGGACGAAGCACTCTCGACGGTCGAGGGCGCCGCGGCCGAGGTGGATCGGTTCGAGATAGAAATCATCCGACCGTTGGTCCACTGGTCGGGAGCGCAGATTCACGCTCTGCGCGGCAACTGGGAACTGGCCCGTGACCATGTGCGACGCGCATACGCAGGCATTCACGCCTACGAGATCATGTACGTTCCGGCACTTCTCGCCAGAGCACAGGTTGCCGAGGCAGCCGCCGACTACGCCGAAGTCCTGGTGGCACTTACTCCGCTCACCTCGAGCAAAGCACAACAATGGCTCGACGAGCCGGGCTTCTGGCCGTGGGTCGATCTCTACGCCAATGCATTGGTCATGGTCGGGCGAATCGATGATGCCGACACCTTCCTACAAACACACGAGCAGACCGCGCGAGGTCGCGAGCACCGCTCCGCCGCGGCACGTCTCGGCTACGTTCGCGGCCGGATCCACGGCGCACGGGGTGAACTCGACTCGGCGAGAGAGGTTTTCGACGCTGCCTTGTTCAGCATCGAGACGCTGCCCCTGCCCTACGACCGAGCCCGAATCAATTTTGCCTACGGCCAGACTCTCCGCCGGGCAGGCAAACGCGCCGAGGCCGATGTCGTTCTCCGGGCCGCCCGCGAGCTTTATCACTCGTTGGGCGCCGCCACTTACGTCGAGCGCTGCGAGCGCGAACTCCGGGCAGGCGGGTTGAACCTCTCGCGAACTGAGAAGGGAATCACCGACCTGACCCCGCAGGAGAGAGCCGTCGCCGACCTTGTCGCAGCGGGCAAGTCCAACAAGGAAGCTGCCGGGGAATTGTTCCTCTCCGTCAAGACTATTCAGTATCATCTCACGCGCGCGTACGCCAAGCTCGGACTGCGATCACGGAGCGAACTCGCGGCATTGTTCCGCGATCGGGGGCTTTCGGATCCGCGCCAGGAGAACTGAGAACATGCCGGATACTTCGACGACCGCGACCGTTCGCGTCGTTACCGAGCCACTCCCCCAACCGCTCTACGGCCCGAGGCGGGTCTTGCGCGACTTCGGTGCGACGTCCATTGCCAACGGAGTCATCGGCATCGTCTTCTCGGCCACCGGGCCGGTAGCGGTCATTCTCGCCGCGGGATTGACGGGTGGTCTCAGTCAAGCTCAATTGGCCTCTTGGCTTTTCGGCGCCTTCTTCGTCAACGGCATTTTGACCATCACGGCTTCCTGGCTGTACCGACAGCCACTGGCCTTCTTCTGGACGATCCCTGGAACCGTTGTCGTCGGAGCGTCATTGGAGCATCTGCCGTGGGAGCAAGTGCTCGGCGCCTTCTTCGCGACGGGTGTCCTGATCTTGTTGTTGGGATTGACCGGGTGGGTCACACCGATCATGGCCGCCTTACCCATGCCCATCGTAATGGCGATGGTGGCAGGCGTTTTCCTTCATTTCGGAACCGATTTGGTCGAGGCACCCGCCCACGACGCGATGATCGCACTGCCGATGATCGCCACCTTTGTCACTCTGAGCGTGTTCGCAAAGTTGGGAAGATTCGTTCCACCCGTTCTCGGCGCGTTGATCGTCGGTGTGGTCGTGATACTCGTGACTGGAAGATTCACCTCCGCCGGCAACGCTCACGAGTGGATGGCGCATCCGATGCTGACCACGCCGACCTGGTCATGGCAGGCGATGATCGAACTGGTTGTACCGCTGGCGATCACAGTCGTCGTGGTGCAGAACGGCCAGGGAATCGCAGTCCTGCGAGCCGCCGGTCATCAGCCGCCGATCGGCACCGCGACTATTGCCTGCGGAGTGTTCTCCCTGGTGAACGCGGCGGTGGGGTGTGTGTCGACGTGTCTGACCGGGCCGACGAACGCATTGCTCACGGCGTCAGGAGAGCGGGCACGCCAATACACCGCCGGAATCTTCTGCGGCCTACTCGCCGTCGCCTTCGGCCTGTTCGCCCCGACGTTCGTCGCGATGATGTTGGGAACTCCGATCGCATTCATCGTCACGCTGGGTGGCCTGGCCATGCTCAAGGCCTTGCAGGGCGCCTTCGTCGCCGCATTTGGCGGGAAATTCACCTTCGGCGCTTTGATCGCGTTCCTCGTGACGATCTCCGACGTCGAACTACTCCATATCGGAGCCGCTTTCTGGGGACTCGTGTTCGGGGTCATCGCCTCGCGGATGCTCGAGCGTGGTGACTACCCCGACCGAGTCGCGATCTCAGGAACGAGTTGAATTCGGCAACCCGTGGGCGATTTCGTCGAGGATATCGGCAACATCCTCGGGCGCGGCGAGCATGGGGGAATGTCCCGTCGTCAACGTAAAGACCCTCTCGCAAGAGCGCCGAGAGACCATCTCTCGTTGATGTGCAGGAGTGATCACGAGATCGCGAAGGGTTTCAATGTAGTAGCGAGGCACAGTCCCTTCCCGCTCCGGCGTCAGCGATACCGAACCACCGAAAACACTCATCGGTTGCGGGCGAAGTTTCGACATCGATTCACGCGCCACCTCATCTGTGCAGTCCCCGAACAAGAGCATCGGATACAACGTCAAGGCAACCACAGGGTCGATCCCGAGTTCATCGCACGCGAAGAACAAACTCGCAGTGCTGCTGTCCTCTCGCGAACTACTCAGGCAGGATTCCCCGTCTCCGGGTAGCGTCGCGGCCAGATAGACGGCCGCAGCAACTCTCTTCGGGTGCATTTCAGTCAGTTGTGCCGTCAGTGTTCCGCCCATCGAGTGGCCGACAAGTATCACTTCTCCAGGCAGTTGAAGCAGATCGGCCGATAGCTTGGAAAGCGTTGATTCCCAAGTTATTTCTCCATCTTTCGTCATGTCTCGACCCAAGCCTGGTTGATCGGTGGCCAGAGCTGTGTGCCCGCGTCTCTCCAGCGCCTCGACCACATGGTCCCAGCACCAGGCTCCGTGTCCTGCGCCATGAATCAACATGAACTGCGTCATTGCTCCCCAGCTTTCGATCGACCGATGTGATCTACAGCATGTCCCTGCCGACATCCGTGCACTAATACCTAGTTGAACCAGCGCCATACCCAAATCGAACACACCTGCACCGAATATTCAGCGAACACACACCAGGCGATCGCCAGCGCTTTCTCGCCCTCTTGGCGGCCGTCCTGACATGCGAACATTCGCATACTCGACTTTGACAATCATTTACATTAAGCAGTAGATCTATACCCATGCACCTCAACACCCGCATGTCGCGGCGCCTCACCCTTGCCACATCAGTAGGCCTCTCACTCGCCCTCGTCACGGGCTGCTCGTCCGACAACAAGGACTCGGCCCCGTCGGAGACCACCACGACAACCGCGTCCGCACCCACCGAACAGGCCTCGGCAACACCGCGTCTCGCGGTGTCGTACGACGGTGGCGTCCTGGTGCTGGATGCTACTTCCCTCGACGTGGTCGGCGAGACCGAGATCGACGGCTTCACCCGACTCAACCCGGCCGGCGACGGTCGCCACGTCATGATCTCTGCCGGCGAAGCGTTCAAAGTACTCGACACCGGCACGTGGTCCTCGGCCCACGGCGACCATTCTCATTACTACACAGCCGATCCCGCGATGTCCGAGGTCGAGTTCGCAGCCAACGAACCCGGACACGTTGTACGCCATGCCGGAAAGACAGTCCTCTTCAACGACGGCTCAGGACTCGTCGAGATATTCGATCCGGCGCAACTGGCAAAGCGCCAACCCCGCGTCGAGACGTACACCACCCCGGAACCCCATCACGGCGTTGCCGTCGCACTAGCCGACGGAAGCCTGTTGACCACAATCGGAAATTCGGAGTCCCGCAACGGCATTGCCGTCCTCGATGCCGACCGCAAGGAAATCCTGCGCAACGAACAGTGCCCGGGTGTCCACGGCGAAGCAGTGGCCGCAGGTGAAGCCATCGTGCTGGGCTGCCAGGACGGCCTGCTCGTGTACAAGAACGGAGCAATCACCAAAGTCCAGAGCCCCGATGCCTACGGCCGCATCGGCAACCAAGCCGGCTCCGAGGAGTCGGACATCGTTCTGGGCGACTACAAAACCGACCCGGATGCCGAACTCGAACGCCCGCAACGGGTCTCCCTGACCAACACGTCGACGTCGGAACTCAAGCTCGTGGACCTCGGCACCAGCTACACCTTCCGCTCTCTCGGGCGCGGACCACATGGTGAGGCTCTGGTGCTCGGCACCGACGGCGCCATCCACGTCATCGATCCCAACACCGGCGTCGTCACCAAGAAGATTTCCGTCATCGACGCATGGACCGAGCCCACCAAGTGGCAAGAACCCAGGCCCGCACTCTTCGTAGAAGATCACACCGCCTACGTCACCGACCCCGCGTCGAAGAAGCTGATCGCAGTCGACCTCGAGGACGGCAGCGTCCTGACCGAGACCACCCTCGATCACGCCCCGAACGAATTGACCGGTGTCACCGGCTGATCCCGACGCTCACGTCGGCCAATCGAAGCCGTTGTCGCCCAACTCTGCCGGAGCTGGGCGACGAGCAGGACCACGACTGAGGGCGGCCCAAGTCAGAGTGGAATAACTCTGTGTAGAGGTTCGTTGTAGAGGGTGTCGGTGTTCGGTTCTTTGCCCCGGGTACCACCCCAGAAATGCCGCTTCGAGCGGCCA
Organism: Rhodococcus sp. KBW08; assembly: GCF_003852455.1. Taxonomy (NCBI): domain Bacteria; kingdom Bacillati; phylum Actinomycetota; class Actinomycetes; order Mycobacteriales; family Nocardiaceae; genus Rhodococcus; species Rhodococcus sp. KBW08. Next base: position 4,377 of record NZ_QAJJ01000023.1, on the reverse strand, counting down.
CTTGCCGAGAGGCGCAAGACGGGCACCGACGCGCTGGAGCCGCCGGACACCTTTAGGTGCCGGCGGCTTCGCCATGGGAATGATCAGGCCGGGTTTTCGCCGGAAGCAACGTCGAGGATCCACGTCACCCCGAAGGCATCGGTGAGCATGCCGAAACCGGGGCTCCACGCCGCGGCGGCAAGACCCTCGATGATCGATGCACCAGCAGAGAGTTTGGCCCAGTAACTCTGCACCTCTTCGAGGGTGTCACCGCGAACCGAGACGAAGAACGGTTGGTCGGTGATCGTGGTGCCGTTCTCGCGGTGCGTCGTGCCGGCGTTGCCGGGCGAGCCTCCCGATTGTCCTGGGATGTCGTACGCCATTACGCAAAAGCCGTCCGTTGTCTCCACCTGGCCGAACACGACGTTCTCAGCGCCGGGCACCTCCTTGGGCATCCCGAAGTCGCCGTAGGTTGCGATCGTGACCTGTCCACCGAAGACGGACTGGTAGAACTCCAGCGCCGCGCGGGCGTCTCCGCGGAAGTTGAGGTGGGTCGTTGTTCTGATGCTCATGTCTGCTCCTGGTACGAACTTCGCCCGGGTTTTCCCTGGCAGCCTCAACTCTCACAGCCGTATAGGACTGTTTTCGTCCTAGACTCGTCGTAGTCTCACGGCATGGCGACCACCACTCGACTCTTGAATCTGCTGTCCCTCTTGCAGGCGAGGCGCGACTGGCCGGGCGCCCTACTCGCCGAGCGGCTCGACATCAGCCACCGCACGGTCCGCCGCGACATCGACCGGCTCCGGGAGATGGGTTACAGCATTGCGGCGACCATGGGCCCGGACGGCGGATACCGACTCGACGCCGGCAGCGAGCTGCCGCCCCTGCTGTTCGACGACGATCAGGTCATCGCCTTGGCAGTCGCTCTGCAGGCGGCGACGCTGACCGGCGTCGGCATCGAAGAGGACGCGGTGCGAGCGTTGACCACTGTGCGACAAGTGATGCCGTCGCGTCTGCGCCTCGCCTCGACGCACTCACGTTCACCACGATTTCGACCGATTCCAGCGATGCAGACTCGGTGTCCCCTGAGGTGCTCGTAGCGATTTCCGCAGCGGTGCGCGCTCGCGAGGTGCTCCGCTTCGACTACTCGAACGGCCGCTCAACCGACAACATCGAAATAACACCCCCACGCCGAGTGGAGCCGCATCATCTGGTGACCTCCAAGCGTCGCTGGTACCTCGTCGCGTGGGATCTCGAGCGCGACGACTGGCGAATCTTCCGCGCCGATCGCATCACCCCACGCACCCCTAACGGTCCACGGTTCACACCGAAGGCGATCCCGAGCGGTGACGTGAGCGAATACGTGGCCGCGCGCTTCAAGGGATCGGAACATATCAACAAATGGCCGTGCCACGGCAAAGTCGTTCTCCATCGACCAGCCAGTTATGTTCTTCCCTTTGCCGGAGACGGCATCGTCGAGGATCTTGGCCCCGAGCAGTGCAGCCTCGAAGCCGGATCGTGGTCTTGGACGGCGCTGGCAGCCTCCTTCAACCGATTCGACACCGACATCGATGTCGTCGGCCCGGCAGAGCTGAACCACGCTTTCGCACAACTCGCCGCCCGCAATGCCGCGACTGCTGCGAGTTAGTCAGGAGGCGTCTCGAATGAGAGCCAGGTCTCCAACACAACCGTGCGTCCGCAGGTTCGTGATAGCTTTCAAGTCCTCAGAGGACCTGAGGACTTGAGGACTTGAACGAAGGGATGCGCAAAGAGATGAAGAAGGGGCAAGTTGCATTTCTCACCGGCACACACGTCGTGAACGATCTGTACCAGGGGGCTGTGCCTGCGCTGTTGCCGTTCATGATGCTGGAACGCGGATATTCCTACTCTGCGGTTGCCGGAATCACACTCGCCGCAACGGGTTTATCCAGTGTCGTGCAACCTGCATTCGGCATGCTGGTCGATCGGAAGAGCCGGAATTGGCTGGTACCCACGGGTTTTGTGACGGCCGCGGCGGGCATCGTTGTGGCCGCAATGAGCACCACCTACATCGTCACTTGGCTGGCAATTGCTGTGGCCGGCATCGGCATTGCCGCATACCATCCGCCCGCCACAAATTTGGCACGCGCAGCTGGAGGTCACTCGCAGAAAGCCATGAGCGTGTTCTCCGTAGGTGGCACGTTGGGCGCCTCACTGGCGCCACCGTTTGTCACGCTCGTGGTCGGTTCGCTCGGACTGTCCGGCGGCTACCTGCTCGCAGTTCCTGCAGTGGTAGCGGCTATTTGGTGGATCGTCACCCAATCGCGGTCGGCCGGCACAGGCGTGGACGCCGAATCCGCCCAGTCGTTGAGTTCGCAGCTAGCAGCGAACGGACCCGTATCGGACGACTGGCGGTCGTTCACTCGACTCGTGCTCGTGACGGTGTGTTGGTCAATTCCGTATGTGACCACGCTGTCCTTGGTCTCGCCGTACGTACTCAACGGGCTGAACGGATCGTCCTCGAGTGCAGCAATCGTGTTGTCCTCCTTCACCTTGGCAGGAGCGGCCGGCACGCTGGTGGGCGGAGCCCTCGCGGACCGTCGCGGTCGACGCGCATCCATCCGACTCGGCTATCTGCTTGCGGTACCTTCATTGGCATTGCTCGCCGCGGCTCCGAACGTGGCAGTTGCCGAACTTGGAATCGTCTGTCTCGGATTCGCGATGTTCCTGCCCTTCGCGCCGCAGGTGACGTTGGCGCAGGACTACCTGCCGAACCGCCCCGGCACGGCAAGTGGAGTGACACTCGGACTCGCAATGTCCGTGGGAGGCATCGCATCTCCGCTGTTCGGTTACCTGGCAGATCACTTCGGGCCGCGCATGACGATCGGGACGACAACTGCAGTACTGTTCGTCGGCGCCGTCATCGCCTTCACACTGCGCGATCGACGACTCGACCCGGAGGACGAGACGGAGCGAGAACTGGACGTCATCGCTCTTCGATAACCGGCAGACGGCCCCGTAGTCTGAAGATTCATCGGAGGACATGAAGTATCACTCGGTGGGCCGCCCGACGGCGGTTCACCGAGTCAGTCAGGAGCAGACACATGGCAGTGCGCCAGGTCAAGCAGCAGTCACTGGTACAGAAGGCTGCGGATGAACTTGCACGCCTCATCGGCGACGGCGAATGGCCGGTCGGGACGAAAATCCCGAACGAGCAGGATCTGAGCACACTCCTCGGAGTCGGGCGTTCGACCGGCCGGGAGGCTGTTCGTGCACTGATTGCGTCGGGCCAGCTCTACTCTCATCAGGGATCCGGTACCTACGTCATGTCCTCGACTCCGGTCACAGAACTCGAGCGAGAACTCAAACGCTCGGACCGCCGCGAAGTCTACGAAGTACGTAGACTTCTGGAGGTGGAAGCGGGCCGCCTGGCTGCCATGCGTCGAACCTCTGCCGACGTCGACCTGTTACAGGCAGCACTCGAATCCCGTGAAAATGCTTCGACACCAACAGAATTTGTCGACGCCGACATAAAACTACATCGCGCCGTGGTGAATGCTGCGCACAACAGCGTGTTGTCGATGGTGTTCGATTCATTCATCGAAACGCTCCGCAACTCGGCCCTGGACGTGATCACCGACGTCACGGCACGAAACCCCGAATCCATCGACGACGAAGCCGCTGCCCACCGAGATCTGGTGGAAGCCATCGTCGCGGGTGATGCCGACGCTGCCAGCGCGGCAACGCGCAGGAACATGGACGGGCTCGACTGACCCTCTATCGTTGTCAGGCATGACGTCCACATCGCTCCCTCCACGGGGTCTCCGGATCGGTCTGTCCGCAATCGCGTGGCTCAACCTGCTCTCCGCACTCATCGGGATGGCCGGCCTGACGATCGGCGGCGGAATGGGTCTACCTCTGGAGTGGATCGAAGGAAGCGTCTTCCCTTCCTACTTCTGGCCCGGCATCATTCTCGGCGTCGTCGTCGGAGGCATCCAAGCCGCCGCGCTCTTCGCTCAGCACAACAGGTTCCGCCTGGCATGGGGCCTGCACGCCGCCGCCGGCCTCACGATGATGATCTGGATCTTCGTCGAGATCGTCATGCTCCTCGTCTGGTCGCCGCTGCAAGGCATCTTCTTCAGCACTGGATTGGCCCAGACGATCCTCGCCGTTCTCGCACTCGGCGCCTGGCCCCGTCCCCTCCTCCAACGAACCGAGAAGTGACGGAAGCTGCTCTCGAACAACACAATCACGAAGACCGGACCCGGCTCGCCTTCCCGAAAAAATTCTTGACTCGAATGTATGTTCGAGTATGATTGGAGATGGAACGGGGGGTTCTCATGACGATCAGCATCACCGACGACACTGTCACCGACGTGATCAACAGCTCCGCCGTGGGCGTGCGCGCCCGACTGTGGC
>NZ_QAJJ01000022.1:0-3189 GCF_003852455.1 Rhodococcus sp. KBW08 | reverse complement strand
CCGTCGTCGATGATCGAGTCGAGTCGAGAGACAATTCGCGTCAGTGTCGGCAGAAACCATCTGTCGCCGGGTCCGTACACGAGATGGGGCCGGACGACGAGGCCGCCGGCGTCGCGCACGAACTTCTCGGCGAGAGCGCGTGTGCGACTGGCAGGTGAGAGGGGTTTGAGAGGTGCGCCGTTGACCGGCAGGTCTCGAAACGGGCCTGGCCCGTACACCGCGGCGGTGCTGACGTAGAGCAGCCGTTCGACGCCGACGGTGGCGGCGATCGACGCAACGTTACGTATGCCGTGTTCGTTGACGTGAACACACTGTTGTTCGTCGTCGCCCACGTACGACACGCAGCAGATGACGGTCGACGCCTGGCTCATTGCAACTCGTAGAGAGGCGCTTTCGTTGATGTCGCCGATAGTGGCGGCAATTCCGTTGCGGCTGAGTTGTTTGGCCGCGCCGTCCGTGCGAACGAAACCGATCGCAGTGTTTCCGTCCCGGGAAACCAACTGGTTCATCACCGCCGAGCCGATGAAACCAGTGGCCCCGAGGACCAGAGTCGTCATGGTGTGTCCGTGTCGGGAGCGTTGCTGCCGGGTCTTTCGACGTATCGTTGAGATTCATTCCGTCGGCAACGAGAGCTGGGTAGATCATGCAGGAGCGTGCGGTCCTCACGCGCCAGGCTGTCATTTTGGGTGCTGCGAAGAGTTTTGAGAAGTTCGGGTACTCCGCCAGTCTGGGCACGATCTTGCAACACGGGGGTGTGTCCAAGGGCGCGATGTATTTTCATTTCGCGTCGAAGGAGGAGCTTGCGCACGCGGTCATCGCAGCGCAGCACGGTATGGCGATGGAGGGGACCCGACGGGTTGCTGCGCATTCCGACATTGCGGTCGAAACCCTTGTGCTCGTTTCGCAGGAGATGGCTCGGCAGCTTGTGACGGAGCCCATCGCGCGAGGTGGCATGCGGTTGACGATGGAGATCGGCAGTATTCAAGGTCCCATCGAACAGCCGTACCTCGATTGGATCGAGGCCATCAAGCAGGTGGCAACCCAAGCGGCGGAAGCCGGCGATATCGTCCCGGGCACCGACATCGACGCGTTGGCTCGATTCGTCGTGGGGTCGTTCACCGGAGTGCAGATTCTCTCGGAAATGCTGACGGGCAGAACCGATCTGTACGAGCGGTTGAGTCAGATGTGGAACTTGGTGTTGCCCACGATTGTCCGCGAGGACAAGTTGGCGCATGTCATGCAACTGGCCGCGCTTGCACCGAGAGAGTGGGAACCTCCGAGCGTTTGACGTAAACGACGCTACGAGAAGGGCGTGTCCGTGTCCTGTCATAGTTGGTCCGCAACTGTAAGTTCAAGTTCCGCGGTGGTTTCCAGTTCTTGAGTGAACCGAACTCGGTGCACACGGCCTGACGCGTCGAGTGGAGTCGTTGACACCTCGCACGGCGTTTCCCATTCGGTGAACCTCGGAAAGGTCGCCGAGAGTGAGGCGATACGTGTTGCTGGGGCGCCGGTGCGGTACCGCACCGCCTGTCGAGCGGCCTCGAAAAGAATCATTCCCGGGATGTGGTCGACGGGGTGGTCGAAAAGGGAGTGGTTGCGCGGATCGGGAGTGCAGAACATCGTGTGGCCAGCAGCATCAGTGCTGATGAGCACATCTCCATCGGTTAAACGTCCGACCCGCTCCGAACCGACCACCGCGGTTCCGGTGGGAAGGATGCGCCGACTCGGGCGGTAGTCTTCTCGTCCTTGCCGAATTCGACGGTATCCCTCGGGGCTGACTCCTCGCGCAACAGCTTTGCATCCGGCGACGTGCCGGGCGCCCCCTCGGAGGACCCCCGTCATTTCGACGCCCGAGACCGCTCCGTCGCGATGGGTGAGGTTGTCCACTGTCATCGAGAAACTCAACGGCTCCGCGACTGGTTGCACGTCGAGCGCATCCAACATCTCGAAGCTGAATGTTTCCATGAGGAACTTGTAGTGCAGTGGAATGTCGTATCGGGTGTGGCACAGAAGCACCACTGCCTGCCGGAATGCTTCTGCCACCCCGAGCGGATCGTGTTGCTCGCTCGATGCGTCGAATATTCGGTGCGAGAGCGGCAGTTGCACAGCAACCTGGTACGCCGAGTTCGATTCGATCCGGTAGTCCGTCAGGAAAACCTCGGCAACCGCATGTCTGTGGACGAGATGTCGCGGCACTGTGCGTGTGTATTCCATTGATTGAATGCACCTTTCGATGTTCATTCGTGTCTTCGGCGTCGTGTAGGACCTAATATTCGACCTCCGGGCACGTCGTCGAATCGTCAAAATTGACGATCTTTGCGAAGGTCGAGTTCGATCAGAGTGAGCACCCATCTCAATGAGTGCGTCTATGGGTGCTTCCTGCTAGAAGCGTCCGATCCGAAGCTCCAACGGGTATCTGCGTGTGTCGTGACCAGAGCGGCGGAGCATCCCGCAGGCCTCCAGCTGGGAGTGCACCCCCAGCTTCTGCAAGATGCTTCGGATGTGGGCGCGAACCGTGGTCGGTGCAATGTGGGCGGTTCGAGCAATCGAGTCGACATTGGAACCGCCGTAGAGAAGTCCCATGATTTCGAATTCGCGATCGGTGAGACTGCTGATTCGTGCGAATTCTTCGGCGCGCAACCGGATGCGTTGTACGAGAGAGGAAGTGTCGTGCGCAGGCTGAGCAGAGGTGGGGTTGAGCGCGGCCTGCAGCTCATCGAGCAGCGATGCGAACGGTAGTTGCGAGTTGAGCGCGGTGTGGGCGCCCGCCGCGAGCCCCCGAATCAGGGAGTGGCCGCCACTGAGATCGCCGATCAGGACCGATCCTTCGAGCGCGGAGAGCTCCTTCACCCGCCAATCGACGCCCCCGAGTGGTAGAAGAACAAGCGCTCTACCGTGCTCGCTGGTGTGGTTCTCCAACAGACTCATGTCTGCGGTCTGTGGCCCGGAATCAGCCCTGTCGCTGATTCCGGCAGCGAGTGCATGGGCGAATCCGCGATCGCGACGAGTGGTGTACACGGTGACTGTGCTGGAGTGTGTCATAGGGACTACACCGCCGGTGGAGGCCCAATCCGCTCTGTTCTCGTTGCCGCGAAACCAACACCGTTGGTTTCAGAGTGGTCTCGTCAGTGCGCCAGCGGTCGCAGTGACCTCTCCATCTGATGCGCACGAGGGTAACGGCGATATCTC
>NZ_QAJJ01000021.1:0-187082 GCF_003852455.1 Rhodococcus sp. KBW08 | reverse complement strand
AAGAGAAGCCCCCCAACCATGCATGGTTGGGGGGCTTTCTCATACCCAAAACACACCCCCGACCGCGAGCGAACGGTACCTTCGTCGCCTCAGATCGACCGAACGTACCGTTCACAACATCAGGGCAGGGCAGGGCAGAGCGAAGGCAGACGGGGTGAGGAAGATGCCGGCGCCGAAGCACGTAGCGACTTATTAGCCAAGGTACAGATTGTGAACCCCCTCATAAGTTCGAAGTACTCTCCGATTTTGTGCCTTTGTCCCTAGCACTTTGGCCTAGGCTGAGTGACATGGTGGGGTTGAGCAGCTCGAGGGTGTCGCATTTGCGACTCGTTCCGACGGAACCGGAAGAACTGCAAAGGTTTGTTCAAGAAGTTGGCGGAGAGCGTGGGGGCTTTCCGTTTGCGCGCTCGTTGCGTTCGCAGCGGCGCTCGGTTCCAGCGCAGTACGCGATACGTATCAGTGTCGACAATGTTTCCACTCAGATCTGGCGACGAATTCTCGTCACTTCAGATCTGAATCTGGATGACCTGCATTCCGTGGTCCAACAAGCAATGGGGTGGAGTGACCTCCATTCGCACGCCTGGTCCAAGTCCGGGAGGAGATTTCCGGGTGAGGTCGAAGAGTATGTGGCGTCCGGAAGCAACGCAGAACAGCGCCGCCCCGGTCGAGTGGCGGTCGTGGAGTCCGCGGTACGCCTGGACGAGGTCATGGTCTTGCCAGGTGATGAGCTCAGCTATCGCTATGGGCGTTACGGGAATTGGCGCCACACACTGACTCTCGAATCTTCGGACCGACTGCCCGACGGTTTTCAAGTTGTGTGCGCCGCGGGTCGCGGCGCATGTCCTCCGGAAGAATGCGTCGGGCCTGACGAGTACGAGCAGCTCCTCGGTGTCCTCGCTTCGGAGAAGCTGCGCTCCCACGAGTGGACCCTCGAATGGCCGCAAACTGAATTCGAGCCGACACGATTCGAGATCGCCGAGGTCAACGGTCGCCTGTCCGACAGGCGTACATCTCGACCGGACGAGATCGTTGCGCCGTACGACGTTGCAAAGCTCGTCGAATGCCTGGAACCCGCGCGAGCCCCGGAATTGCACGCGGTTCTGGACCGAGCGGGCATCGAAGATCGGTCGGCAGTCGGAGAGCTGATCCACCTCGAAGCCGGACACCGCCTTCAGGCGGTCCTGACGCTGATCGGTGTCGAAGGGATCGAGGCGGATGATTTCTTCACGACCGTCGACGCGATGCTCGACGAACCTGAACTGGGACCTGTCAATCTCCCCAAAGGGCGATCACTCTTCGCGGTACTCAAGAGGTTTGGCCTGGTGCGAAAGCACAAAGGGCAGATTGTTCTGACGAAGCGGGGACAGTCAGCTCAGCGGGACGCGTCGATGATGTGGTCGGTAATCGTCGAAGGGGTTCCGGTTGCGCCGGGTGGCTCGCAGCGGGCGGTGGAGCTCCTTGCACTCCTCGCCGTTGCGGCCGGAATGTCGCCGTCAGATCGTCATCGCTTCGTCTCGCGAGCGCTCGAGCCGATTCGCGCGTCGAGCATCCTGATGTCTGGAGCTCAGACCTCCAAACGTGACACATCGGGGAGCACTGTAGAGGTGCTTGGTTTGATCGGGGCTACGGGCTACGAGCTGGGGAAGTTCGGCACCAAAGCGGACTCGTCCTGGGCTCCCTATCTCGCGAGGGCGATTCTGCAGCGTTAGCTCGAGCATGGTCGCAGACAAACGAAACGGGGTTCAATCCGGAAATACCGGATCGAACCCCGTTTCGCGTACCGATAGAGATCAGATGTTGACGCCGTAGTCGCGGGCGATACCGGCGAGTCCGGATGCGTATCCCTGTCCGACTGCGCGGAACTTCCACTCGCCGTTGTGGCGGTAGAGCTCACCGAAAAGCATGGCGGTCTCGGTGGAAGCGTCTTCCGAGAGGTCGTAGCGTGCCAGCTCGGAGCCATTCGACAGATCTACGACGCGGATGTAGGCGTTGGTGACCTGCCCGAAGGACTGGAGTCGAGCGTCCGCGTCGTGAATCGAGACGGGGAAGAAGATGTTGGTGACGTTGGGCGGTACAGCCGGGAGGTCGACGTTGATGACTTCGTCGTCGCCGTCACCTTCACCGGTGAGGTTGTCGCCGGTGTGCTCGATGGATCCGTCGGGCGAGCGAAGGTTGTTGTAGAAGACGAAGTGCAGGTCGGAAAGGACCTTGCGTTCCGGGCCGGTGACCAACGCGCTGGCGTCGAGGTCGAAGTCGGCACCACTGGTACTGCGTGCATCCCAGCCGAGACCGACTGCGACCTTGGTGAGGTTGGGTGCGGCCTTCGACAGAGATACGTTGCCGCCCTTGGCAAGTGTGACGCCCATTCAGGTTCCTCTCGTTCGAACGAAGTGAAGTTCTTCGTTCGGGAGTTCTGTGTTGTCCGTTCTCGACTCACATTACCGTGAGCGGGTGGGTGCGGTTCGACCGAATAGGCACCTCACTCGAACAGCGCGCGAAGATCCTCGGCGTCGAGTCCGGTGCCGAGTGTCCCTTCGGCGTCCATGACATTCGAGAACAATGCCGACTTTTTCGCTTTGAGTGCCATGACCTTCTCTTCGATCGTGTCTTTGGCAATGAGACGGTAGACCATGACGTTTCGCGTCTGCCCGATGCGGTGAGTGCGATCGACCGCTTGTGCTTCGGCGGCTGGGTTCCACCAGGGATCGAGGATGAAGCAGTAGTCGGCCTCGGTGAGATTGAGACCGAAGCCACCAGCCTTGAGGCTGATCAGAAAGACGGGCATTGCGCCAGACTTGAACTCCTCCAGGACTTCACCGCGATTGCGCGTCGAACCGTCGAGGTAGCTGTAGGGGATGCGCTCTGCGTCGAGTCGGGCGCGCACCGAACCGAGGAATCCGGTGAACTGACTGAAGATCAACGCACGGTGCCCGCCGGCGATGACGTCGTCCAATTGCTCGACGAGAGCGTCGACCTTGGCCGACGGGACGGGTCCGTTTTCCTCGTCGACCAGCGAGACGTCGAGGCTGAGTTGGCGTAGCAGCGTCAGCGATTGCAGGATCGTGAATCGGTTCTTGTCGACGTCGTCCAGCAATCCGAGAATCTTCTGCCGTTCGCGTTGTAGGTGAGTGTCGTAGATTGCACGATGACTCGGATGCAACTCGATCTCGAGTATCTGCTCCTGCTTCGGCGGCAAGTCTGCGGCCACCTGTTCCTTGGTGCGCCGAACCATCAGCGGTTTGACGCGCCGTCGAAGTTGCGCCAATCGCTCTGTGTCGCCTCCCTTTTCGATGGGGTTGCGGTAGAGGTCGGTGAAGGTGGTGGGACTGGGGAACAGTCCGGGTGCAGTGATCGCGAGGAGCGACCACAACTCCATCAGATTGTTCTCCATGGGAGTTCCGGTGATCGCGAGTTTGAAAGGTGCGTCCACCGCTCGCGCGCACTGGTGGACTTTGGACTTGTGGTTCTTGGCGAATTGGGCTTCGTCGAGTACCAGTCCGGACCAGAGGACTGCGGAATACGCCTCGTTGTCGAGGCGAAAGAGTGCGTACGACGTCACGACGATGTCTGCCCCGTCGACGAGTGTTGCCAGGTCGGTTCTTCTGCGCCGCAGAGTATCCGTGATGACAGCGGCGTGGAGGGTTGGTGCGAACTGGGCCACCTCGGATTTCCAATTGGAGACCACGCTGGTGGGAGCAACGATCAGAAAGGGCGGCGCCGCTGGATTCGATTGCCGTGCAGCGCAGATCATTGCGAGGGTTTGCAGGGTCTTGCCCAGGCCCATGTCGTCGGCGAGTATGCCGCCCAAGCTGTGCTGCCGGAGGAAGTTGAGCCAGCGGAATCCGTCGACCTGATAGGGACGCAATGTTGCCGTCAATGTGTCGGGGACTACGACGGGATCGATCCCGGAACTGTCGAGCAATCCTGCGATCTGCTTCTTCCATGCTGCTGCCTGATGTTCGACTCTTCCCAGTGTGGTCAATTCATCCCACAGCCCGGCTTGAAACTTGCTGATCGCGAGTTTGCCGATTGGGCGATCGAGCAGTGACCGCGCTTCGGTGATGAGTCGGTGTAGACCGAGAAGGTCAGGTGCGTCGAGTCGGAAGAAGGCGCCGTCCGGTAGCAGGATGTGGGTCTCACCCTTGCTCAGAGCGGAGAACAGTGTTGTGAACGGAACACTTTGTCCCGCAACGTCGACGGTGACATCGAGGTCGAACCAGTCGGATCCGCTGTTCCCGTCGGGGGCTGACGTGCTGAGACCGATTACGACAGCGTCGTCTGCAGAACGATAGTCGGCCGGCGTGCCCGCGACGGTGAGGTCGACGGCGGCGTTCGCGTCGAGTTGGGGGAGGAGGTCGAGTGTGAACTGCATGGAATCGAGACCGGTCAGCGTTCCCGCGAGAGTGGCCTTCGCCCCGGCCGCACCGAGGCTCTTGGCGATGGCATCTTCGGCCACGTGATTGCGGACCTCGGACTCGTCGGTGGATGTATCCGCGGTAGAAATGATCAGTTCGTCGGCATCGACGGTGTACTTCCATGCCGATTCGATGTCGATGCGATGGTTGTCCTCGTACGTGGCGACCAGTTGTAGCCGAGGACCGGACACAGTCGGTGGGTTGTAGGTGCCGTCGGAAGATGTGACGGGAGCGAGGTTTCCGAGTTTGAACACGAACCGTGACGTGAACGCATCCCGATGCTCGGCGGGTATGTCGACTGACTTTCCGGAGTCGATCAACTGCCTCAGTTGGTGGGTTACCGGCGTGTGTAGTGGTGCGAGCGTGATCGCGTTGGCGTCGTCGAGCGTGAAGACGCCATGTGCCGGCGTGCCGACGAGTCCCCAGTCGGAATGAGTGACGATGTGCCCACCGGCCTGAATTCGGGGCGTGAGACGGAGGTTGTCGTCTTCTGCTCCGTGGACGTCGAGGCAGATGTTGGCATCGTCGAGTAGGGAGACGTTGCCGAGGCCGGCCTTCGAGTGAACGAGTGAAACACCCAGGCTGATCGCCTCACGAAGCAGCGACCAGAGTTGCGGGCTCGTGAACCCGGCAAGATCGATTTCCGCGGCATTCTGATTGCGGTAGTAATTGCCGGCGCTGTGCAGGAGATGTATGTCGCGTAGAACCCGGAGGTGATCCGCAGGGAACTGAAAGGTGCTTCCGAGTTTGTTCCAGGCGAGTCCGCCGGAGATCCACCCTCTCGCTCCTGGTTGCACTGGTTTGACGAGGAGCCGTGTCGATGTGCCCTTGGTTCGGGGGCTGAATTGAATGCCGAGTCCGCGAGTGGCACCGAGGTCGGGGTCGGGTCGGAGCAACTGCTCGAGCGCGCCGTCCCACCCGTGTTGTTGTGGCGTCGTGTTCGCCTCGGCCACTGCTGCGAGTACCAACGCAGCCACGTGTTTACAGTTCATCCGCACGGGACACGTGCAGAGGCCGCGTGCGAAAGTTGCGGTACCAGTCGCGCTGCGGGTTACCGAAATCGTGCAGGTATACGGCTCTCGTGCAGTTCCCGACACAGCGCCGGTCAAGGTGTCAGCGGTGTCGTTCCATCCGATGGATTCGACTGCATTCTGCCGCAGGTAGGCAAGACCGCGTTCGTAGGTGGTTGTGCCCACGACAGCGCGAATTCGGTCGAGGTCGAGGGCCCTGACTGAATCCGGTTGCACGGGGCCAGCCTAGTAGCGGTGACCGACAGATCTCTTCGTGGTCATTTGTCCAAGAAAGTTCGAACTGCACGGTATGTTCACGGAAAACATCTTTGACTGGTTTGGGAGTTTCATGAGGACTGAGCGGCGTGCGTGGATCCGATCTGCGCGCACAGGTGCGGTGTGTGTGGCCGTTTGTGCACTTTCTTTGCAGTTGGGCGGACTGTCGACGGCAGCCCCGAGTTCCGAGAGCGCGGGAAGCTCGGGAAGTCTGGGCAGCGTCGAGGGCAGCGTGAGTTCGGGGTCGACGATCCCGGGACCACTTCAGGAGGATCCGGGCCCCAAACCGGACCTGCGCGACGACATCGTCGTCCCGGCCATCGTCGGTGAGAAGGTGACCGCACCGCAAGCGGTCAGGCTGACGGTGGCGTCGCCTGCACTTCGACGCGAGGTCGGCGTCGAGATTTTGCTACCCGCTGACAATTCGGTTCCGCGCCCGGCGCTGTACATGCTCGAGGGTGTCGACGCCGGTGAGAAGAGCAGCGGATGGATGACGATCGGCGGCGCTCCGGCGTTCTTCGCCGACAAGAACGTCAACGTCGTGATGCTCAACGGTGGAATCGCGAGCCTGTACTCGGACTGGGAGAATCCGGATCCGCGGCTGGGACTGCACAAGTGGGAAACCTTCATCACCGAAGAGTTGCCACCGCTGATCGACGCACGGTTGAAGACCAACGGCATCAACGCGATTGCCGGCAATTCCATGGGTGCAATGGGTGCAATGATGCTCGCCCAACGCTTTCCAGACATGTATCGTGGCGTCGCGGTTTTCAGTGGCTGCTACTCCACGATGGATCCGCTCGGCCGAACTGCCGTCCAGGCCACGATTTCTTCGCGAAGCGGAGATCCGGCCAACATCTGGGGTGTGCCAGGAGGCCCCGAGTGGGAGGCACACGATTCGTTGATCAACGCAGAGAAGCTGCGTGGCAAGGAGATCTACGTGTCGACGGCCAATGGTCGTCCCGGATCCGACGAGACTCTGCAGACTCCGGAACTACTCGAGCGTCTGGTGATCGGCGGCGGCATCGAGGTTGCTGCGCACGCCTGTACCAAGATGTTCGACGCGCGGTTGCAGGAGCTGAAGATTCCGGCCCAGGTCGATTACGAGCCGAACGGCACACACGCGTGGGCATATTGGCGTGAACGACTACCCAAGGCGTGGCCGACTTTGTCCCGGGCGTTGGGCGTCTGACGGTTCGGCAACAGTTTGTGCAGTTCCGGGTGAAAAGCAACGTCCCCGCACCGTATTGCTCAGGTGCGGGGACGCTGCTGTTGTCAGCGAGGGTTACGCGTCGACAAGTTCCTCGGCGAAGGGATCACCGTTGCGGGGAGCGTCGAAGCGCTCCTTGTCGAGGATGCCCTCACGCTTTGCGACGATGACCGGAACCAGAGCCTGGCCGGTGACGTTGACTGCGGTACGGCCCATGTCGACGATCGGTTCGACTGCGAGGAGCAGTCCGACGCCGGCCAGGGGAAGACCCAGGGTGGAGAGCGTGAGTGTGAGCATGACTGTCGCACCGGTGGTTCCGGCCGTTGCTGCCGAGCCGATGACCGAGACAACGACGATCAGCAGGTAGTCGGTGAAAGTCAGCGGGACGTCGTAGAAGCCGGCGACGAAGATTGCCGCGATCGCGGGATAGATTGCAGCGCAACCGTCCATCTTGGTGGTGGCACCGAGCGGAACGGCGAACGAGGCGTACTCACGCGGAACACCGAGGTTGCGTTCGGTGACGCGTTCGGTCAGCGGCAGAGTGCCGATCGACGAGCGCGAGACGAAGCCGAGTTGAGTTGCAGGCCAGACACCGGAGAAGAAGCTTCGGACCGAGAGGCCGTGCGCGGCAATCAGGATGGGGTAGACCACGAAGAAGACGATGGCCAGACCGATGTAGATGGCGGCGGTGAATACGCCCAGCGAGCCGATTGCATCCCAGCCGTAGGTGGCGACAGCGTTGGCGATCAGTGCGGCCGTACCGATCGGGGCAAGGCGAATGATCCACCACAGGACCTTCTGGACGATCGCGAGCAGTGACGCGTTGAACTCGAGGAACGGAGCAGCCTTGGGGCCGATCTTCAGCGCCGCGATACCGATTGCGCCGGCGATGACGAGCAGCTGCAGGACGTTGAAGCTCAGGGATGTGGTTGCTACTCCCTCTGCGACGGAAGTCTTTGCGCCCAGCCCCAGGAAGTTGTTCGGAACCAGTCCGGTGATGAACGCCCACCACGAACCCGAACTCTTGGGTTCCTTCGCAGCGTCGGCGGCGACGTCGGTCCGCGAACCGGGATCGGTGATCAGGCCGACGATGATGCCGATGATCACGGCGATGAAAGCGGTGATGGCGAACCAGAGCAAGGTCTGCACGGCCAGGCGAGCTGCATTGGCGACCTGGCGGAGGTTGGCGATCGAGCTGACGATGGCGGTGAACACCAGCGGGATCACCGCAACGGTGAGCAGCTTGACGTAACTAGAACCGATGGTCTGTACGGTGCCGACCAACCAGTTGACGTTGCCGTCGGCTGCGTCAGGCATTGCCCGGGCGACGAGACCGATGATGACACCGAGTACGAGACCCGCGACGATCTGCGGTCCGAATGCCGTCGCCCAGGACGGAAAACGGGACGTGGACTTTTCCGGCACGCCGGTGGAGGTGGAGCTGGGCATGACTATGCCTTTCGAAAATCATGGGAGCGAAACGCAGCGCGGCACCAGAGGCCGGGCAGATTCGAAGAAATGTTTCCTGGTACGCGTCAGGTCAGAGCGAGCGCGGACACATTGCGCTCGCCTGCAGGCGAAGGTCGACGTAACGCCGACTGGTCAGGAACAACACTGTCCACACACTACTCGCAGCTTCAACTACTCGATCCCGAGGGTGGCCGCGGGAGTTCGCTTCGTGTTCGTCGGGCGTGCCCCGATCAGTCACTGTTGGTCGGTTGACTAGTCTCGACGATCAGTAGGTGCCGCACCGGCGCCTACGCGTCGGCAAGCGGAAGCGAGAGACCGATGAGCGTTCGGAATGCCGAGTACCCGCGTCCGAAGCATTTCCTGGTGCACCTCAGTGACACGCATCTGGTGGCTCAGGGGGAGTTGTACGACGCCGTGGATGCGTCGACGAGATTGCGCGAAGTGCTCAGCGGGATCGTGGCCTCGGGCGCACGCCCGGACGCACTGATATTCACCGGCGACCTGACCGACCAGGGGCACCCCGACGCATACGCGGAATTGAAAGCCATCGTGGAACCTGTGGCGGCCGAGATCGATGCGCAGGTCGTCTGGGCGATGGGCAACCACGACGACCGCCCTACGTTCAGATCGTTGCTGTTGGGCGAGGACGCCACCGATCATCCCGTCGACAACGTCTACGACCTTGACGGACTGCGGGTGATCACCCTGGATTCGTCGGTTCCCGGTCATCACTACGGTGAGATCACGGATCGTCAATTGGATTGGCTACGAGCAGAATTGGCGGTGTCGGCGCCCGACGGAACAATTCTGGCGCTGCATCATCCGCCGGTTCCGTGCATTCAGGATCTCGCCGTTCTGGTGGAGTTGCGCGATCAGTCCCGGTTGGCAGACGTATTGCGTGGCAGCGACGTCCGGGTGATTCTTGCCGGGCACCTGCACTATTCGACGACGGCGACGTTTGCCGGCATTCCGGTGTCCGTGGCGTCGTCGACGTGTTACACCCAGGACTTGAACGTGGAAGTCGGTGGGCAGCGTGGTCGTGACGGGGCTCAGGGGTGCAACCTGGTGCACGTGTACGACGAGACAATTGTTCATTCGGTCGTTCCACTCGGTGCGCACGTGACGGTCGGTGAGCCCGTCGACGCGGCCGAGGGTGCCCGCAGGCTCGGCGCTGCCGGTATTCGAATCCGCGAGAGCGAAAAGGCAGGCCGCTCGATCGTCTGAGGTGGCAGGCGGTTTCCGGCACCCCCGCGCAGTTCTGGGCGATTGCCGGGCGGTCGCGTACTCACTACCGTCGAGGTAGGTGCAGAGCTCCAGCAACAAGGACCGGCTAGCTGGACGGCAACCCTTCATGCCGATGGGGTGCCCCGGAATCACACCTGGCGACACGCGCGGTGCGTGTCGCAAGCGGCAGTCGCCACGAGAACCGTCAGCCAGGTGCTGACGGCTTCTGCGGTCGGCACTGTGCGCTCCCGAGTAGTTCTCGAACAGGAGTATGCGCCGATGACCTCCACCCCTTCTCGTCTTGCTCCGCTGCATCTCGCCGTAGCGCTGGACGGTGCCGGTTGGCACCCTGCAGCCTGGCGAGAGCCACACTCGCGTCCGAGTGAACTGTTCAGCGCGTCGTATTGGACCGACGTGGTGACGACCGCCGAGCGCGGTCTGCTCGATTTCGTCACCATCGAGGACAGTCTCTCGGTGCCGGCCAACCCACTCGAACCCGTCGACGACGCAGTTGATCGGGTTCGCGCTCGGCTCGATGCGCATCTCGTGGCCGCGCGCCTGGCACCGATCACGAGCAACATCGGCTTGATCCCGACCATCACCACCATTCACACCGAGCCGTTCCACGTGTCCAAAGCCGTTGCCACGCTGGATTACACCTCGCGTGGTCGCGCCGGGTGGCAGGTGAAGGTGTCGGTGTCGGAACCCGAGGCAGCACAGTTCGGGCGTCGCGACATCCCGGCCCTCACCGATGCCGACCGTCAGTCGATCGTTTCCGGCGTCCTCCCGGACTTCGTGCGCGACCTGTTCGACGAAGCTGCGGAGGCAGCTGACGTCGTCCGGAGACTCTGGGACAGTTGGGAGGACGACGCCGAGATCCGCGATGTCGAACAGCGTCGATTCATCGACCGGGACAAGCTGCACTACATCGACTTCGAAGGAAAGTACCTCTCGGTTCGTGGACCGTCGGTGACTCCGCGCCCGCCGCAGGGCCATCCCGTCGTCACCGCATTGGCTCATCAGCGGGTCGCATACGAGCTGGCGGCGCGGACGGCCGACCTGGTGTTCGTGACGCCGTTCGACGACGAGCAGGTCACGGCGATCCTGGGTGAAGTGCGAGCAGCCGAGGAACACGTGCAGCGCACCGGCGAAGCGCTTCGGGTCTTCACCGACATTGTCGTCTTCTTCGATACGACCGAAGAAACAGGGAAGGAACGACTCGCTCGCCTCGACGCGCAGGCCGGCGCCGAATACCGTTCGGACGCACTGACCTTCACCGGATCCGCTGCTGAGTTGGCGGATCTCCTGCTCCGGTGGCAGCAGTTGGGAATCGGCGGCTTCCGGTTGCGGCCGGGTGTCGTCGTGGACGACCTCGACGCGATCGCAGGTGAGCTGGTGCCTGAATTGCAGCGGCGCAGCGCATTCCGTACCGAATATCCGCAGACGAATCTTCGCGGACTGCTTGGTCTACCCATCGACGTTCCCAACCGCTACGCCGCCGGTACTTCGGCCGCCTGACAGACGAGGAATACATTTTCATGAGTTCTCAGAAGCGTAAGCAGGTCATCCTCGGCGCCTACCTCGGCGGCGTCAACCATCACACTGCATGGTGGGATCCGCAGGCGGGCAGCCAGATCGAGTTCGATTCCTTCGAACACACTGCTCGAACCGCCGAGCGTGGGAAGTTCGACTTCTTCTTCCTCGCCGAAGGTCTCGCCCTTCGTGAACGTGCGGGACAGATATTCGATCAGGACATCATCGGTAGGCCGGACACCTTCACAGTCCTTGCATCGTTGGCGGCAGTAACCGAACACCTCGGCTTGGCCGGCACCATCAACGCCACGTTCAACGAGCCGTACGAACTGGCCCGCCAATTCGCGACGCTCGACCAGTTGTCCGGTGGCCGCGCCGCCTGGAACGTCGTCACCTCGTTCGATGCGTTCACCGGCCAGAACTTTCGCCGCGGCGGATACCTCGACCGCGCGCAACGATACGAGCGTGCGGAGGAGACCGTAGCGCTGGTGCGTGAACTGTGGGATTCGTGGCGCAGTGACGATATCGTGGCCGACAAAGCATCAGGGCGCTTTCTCGCGCGACCGGATGCCGGTGAATTCGCTTTTCATGGATCACATTTCGACGTGAACGGCCGATTCACAGTGCCGCGTAGCCCGCAAGGGCGCCCGGTTATTCTGCAGGCCGGGGTGTCGCCGCAGGGGCGCGATTTTGCTGCTGGTAATGCCGACGCGATCTTCTCACCGTACGGTCAGTTGCCCGAGGCGGCCGACTTCTATCGCGATATCAAAGCACGTGCCGTCGCGGCCGGACGCGACCCGGGTGACATCAAGATCCTGCCGTCGGCGAGTTTTGTTCTCGGCACCTCGGAGGCAGATGCGATCGAGAAGTACCGCGATATTCGCGACCAGCAGGTCACAGGTCAAACGGCCCTGGTGTTGCTCGAGCAGATCTGGAATCTCGATCTGTCGAAGTACGACCCCGAAGGGCCGCTACCCGATATCGCTCCGGACCCCGAAGCTCCGCCGATCATCGAGGGGCGCGCCTTTATTCACCAGGATCGTTTCGCGACCGTGGCAAAACTGCGCGCGGTCGCGGAGAGCAAGAAGTTGAATTTGCGCGAGGTGGTGATCGATCAGTTCGAGCGTGGACCGATCGTGGGTACACCGCAGCAGGTTGCCGAGAAAATCGATTCGTTTATCGGCAACGACGGTTCGGACGGATTCATCCTCGGCTCGCACCTCGTACCGACGGGACTCGACGAGTTCGTCGACGACGTGGTGCCGTTGCTGCAGGATCGAGGTGTTCTCCGCAGCGACTACGAAGGAACGACGTTGCGTGACAACCTCGGTCTGCCTATTCCGGTGCAGCGGGAGCATGTGACAGCACGCTGATCGACCGCAGTGGCGAGGGCCCAGCCGAAATCGGCTGGGCCCTCGCTTCGTCTAGGCTTCCCAGGGAGCAGGGATGGGGTAGTAGCTCTCCAGGAACTCCGTGATCTTGCGCGTGCGAAGTTCCAGATCGATCTCCGGAGCGCTGCCGTCGTTGAGGCAGAAGAAGTCCATGGAGCGCTTGGCGAGCAGCGAATCCATGTCGCGCAAACCGGCCTTGACCGTCGTGTCGACGTATTTGACGGCTGCGGACTTCTGCACCACCGACCGTCCACTCATCAGTGTGTAGTAGTGATACAGCGAATTGGTCACCGAGATATTGGAACTCGCGCGGAAGGTGCTTGCTGCAGTTGCCGCGAAGTCTTCGGCGAACTCGCGTTCCATCTCGGCCATCACACTCTTGCGCAGTGGCGTCGCTGCGTGCTCCAGATGCCTGGTGGTCATCAGACCGAAGCGGTCCTGCAGCAGTCGGCGGTTGACGCGGGCGGCATTCTCGAACCCGCTGCGGTCGTTGTCGTTGTGGCCCAAACCGATTCTGGTGTCGGCCTCGATGAACATGCTGATCCCACCGGGGGAGAAGAACATGTCCGGGCCGACGGGGCGACCGAAGAACATGTCGTCATTGGAGTAGAGGAAGTGTTCTGCCAGACCCGGAATATGGTGCAGCTGGCACTCGACAGCTTGAGAATTATGGGTGGGCAAGACACTTGGATCGGCGAAGAACTTTTCGCTGGGCATGAACGTGACTCGCGGATCGTCGGCAAGCCAGTCCGGACGATCGGAATCGGTTGCGACGAAGATCCGTCGGATCCACGGCGCGTACATGTGGATGGACCGTAGCGCGTACTTGAGCTCGTCGATCTGACGGAAACGCGCCTCTGATTCGTCCCCCTCACCGACGATGTAGTTCTGCATCCGCTTGGCGCGCTGAGCCTGAAACTCTTTGGAAGAGCCGTCGACCCAGGAAAAGACAAGGTCGATATCGAAGCTGATATCGGAGGCATGATCGGCGAACATGTTCTCGATAGTCGGCCAGATCCGGCCGAATCGCTCGACGGTTCCTCGGACAGCTTCTTCGGGGAGGACGGTTCGTCGTGTCAGTGAGTTCTCGACGGGTAGGACGATTTCTTCGTCGGAAATCGACCACAATTCGATTTGAACGCCGATGTTCGCGCCGTAGTTCATCCCGCTTGCGACGTGAACCCTCGGACGGAACAAGCGGAAGATCCGTGACTTGTTGGTTTTCGACAGGGCACCGTCCGCGACCAGGAGTGCTGGGCTCTTCTTCGCGTCGACAGTTTTGGAATAGAAGGGTGCGTTGGCGCATCCCTCGACAAGTGCCTGCCGCAGGTTCTTGCGTTCGGTCCAGCTGACCGCGATGACCGGGCGCTCGTCGTTTCCGCGGACGAGTAGATACTCGATTCCTGCGGCGTCGAGGATGTCGCGGATGAACAGTAGATCTTCGACCATCGCTTCGAGCGGCGTGGTGGTCGTGATCGCGAGGGCAAAACGATTCTTGAATCGGACAGTCTCGGGTAGTTCACCCATCCGTGCGCGTGACGCGGCCGACGCCGGTTCCACGGGATTGGGGCTGTCCTGCTCCGGGGGTACGAAGTAGATGTCGTGCGGAGCGGGAGATTCTGTAATGGGATGCCTTCCGATTCTGATCCAGCTGTGTATCTGTCGCCCCCGACGCTGCGAGAGCGTGGTGGCGACGAGCTCAGTCTATGCCGTCGGCGCCGAAAGTCGGACATGAGTGACGGGGATGGGTAGGGCGGGGCGAGTCGGGTACCCCGAGGACCGAAGCGAGAGTGAAGGAGGAGTTCCCATGCGTGTGAAAGCGATGGTCGGAACGGGGGCGATGGCGGTTGCGCTGGCTGCCGGCCCAGTTGCGACAGCGTCTGCGGAGCGAACCGAGGCAGCGGGGTCGGAGGGTTCACCGGAGATGCTGACCTGCGAGGTGGTCTTCGATGCACTCGAAGACATGAGCCCGGAATGGACGGAAGAGGGGATCGATCAGGTCGAAGATTGGTGTGAGGCGATCACCGGCGAAGAAGACTGAGCGTCAGCCGCGCGAGATCACTCGTCGCGACAGTCGCCACCGCCCGTCTTCGAGTTCGAACTCGTCGGCGTAACTCCCGACGCCACTGAGCTTGGGAATTGTGGTCGTGTCGACGTAGAACGTCCACACCGCATCCGCGCGCGCTGTAGTTTCCGAGGTCACGTCCACGGCGATCGCCGTGGTGACGTGGCGTGTGAATGTGCCCGGGCCTTGTATCCCGGCCGCCCGACGCTCGCGTACTCCAGCAGCAATTTCTTCACGGCCACGTCGTACCTGTGCGGGGATACTGCGATCGGGATTAGCGGGCATGTTCCATTCGGCCTCGCGGGTGAACTGCTCCACGTAAGCCTCGACCGAGCCGGTATCGGCAAGATGCGCGATCCGAGCGAGCGTTGAACGAATCTGTTCGGCAGGGCCCTCGGGTTGCATGCTGTCCTCCGTAGACGTGGGTGCGGCAGGTCGCACGCTACAGCTCATGACGCCAACGACGACGGCCTCGTCCCAGTGAGTGGCAATATTCTCCGACGAGGGAGCGGCGAACTTTGAGATCACCTCGAGTTCAACCGTATTCGAGGCCGCAGCGTAAATGATTGAGTGTTCACAGTAGGCAGCGCCATGACGACTGCCGTGCCCACAGGCTTGACCGACTCACAGGAGATCGCCATGTCCGTCACCGAACTCGAACGCGTTATCCAGACCCCGGAGCAGATCTACGCTGCCGGCGGAATCACCGTCCACAAAGTGGGCGAGCTGATCGGCGCCCGTATCGACGGCGTCCATCTCTCCGGGGACTTGTCCGAAGAGACCGCCTACGCGATCAACTATGCGCTGGCAGCGCACAAGGTTGTGTTCTTCCAAGGGCAGCAGCATCTCGACGACACGTCGCAGTACGAATTCGCCGGAACCCTCGGCACGCAGACCACCCCGCACCCGACGGTGAAGTCCAGGGGCGACAAGCTGTTGGTGCTCGACCGCGCCGCCAACAGTTGGCATACGGACGTGACGTTCGTCGACCGCATCCCGAAAGCCTCGATTCTGCGAGCGACGACCATTCCCGAGTACGGCGGAGCGACCACGTGGGCGTCCACCACCGCTGCATACGACCAACTGCCGCCTTCACTGAAAGTCTTCGTCGAGAATCTGCGGGCCGTTCACACCAATGCCTACGACTACGCCGAGGTCGCCAACCAGGCGAACCCGGTAGACCCGGAGCGCCTGGCCTACTACGCCGAGTTCACCCGAGAAATCTACGAGACCGAACACCCGGTGGTGCGGATCCATCCGGCGACGGGGGAGAAGACCCTCCTGCTCGGTCACTTCTTCAAGGAGTTCGTCGGGCTCAAGCCGTCCGAGTCGGTCGCTCTCTACCAGATCCTCCAGGCGTGAATCATCAAGTTGGAAAACACTGTTCGATGGAACTGGACGGCCGGCGACCTGGCGATCTGGGACAACCAGGCGACTCAGCACTACGGGATCGCCGACTACGGGACTCAGGCCCGCAGTGTGCACCGAGTGACATTGGCCGGCGACGTCCCCGTCGACGTCCACGGCGAGCAGAGTCGAATCCTCCAGGGGGACGCCGCGGAGTATTCGATCATCGCGGACATCGATCGGCTTCCCGGCTTCGCCGCGAACTGATCAGTCGTGCTGCGGGTGATCCGGCGGGAACATCTGTCCCCATGAGTGACTGCACGCTCGGCACGTCCATTCCGGGGTGTCCGGTCCCACGACGCAGCCCGTTCCGGCGAGCCACGGTAGGTGATCGAACGGATGGACCGGCATCCCCGGGGCACACTGAGCGGTTCTGTGTGCACCGCACTGCGGGCACAGTGGATTCTTCGACAGCATGTAGTCGATGAAGTTGGTGTGCCCGGAAATGGCCATCCTTCCGGTGCATTTGCGGCACAGGACGGCTGGGTAGTCGTCCCCAAGTTCGGCCCGCCTGAAGATCCGTGGTGCGGAATGAAAGTGAAGGCGATCGCCGCTGTTGAACTTTCGCAACGGCATCGGTGAGCTGCAACCGGTGCAGTCTCCGCGCTCGTTCATCAACGTTCGGGCGTGGGCAGCCGTGGACATCGGATCCAGTGTGTCGATGTCGCCGATGTAGGGCGCACCGTAGGACTGGACGGCCGTGAGAATCCGGTCGGCCAGTGCGTCGTCGACCGGCCCTGGATCCGTGGGAAAAGTGATGGACCATCGTTGTTCGAGTTCGGGAACGACGGGTAAAGAGCGGAGCGCGCTCACTTCTTCGTCGACTTCCATCCGCGACGTGCCGTCGAACGGCGCAGCCACGGTCTCGATGCAGAGCACCGTGCGAGGAGTGGTGTCGAGAACAGTGATCACCAGGTCACCGATGGCCATCTTTCCGTGCATGATCCAGGGATCCACACGCGCTCTGGGTTCGAGAAACGCGACTACGGCATCGATCCATGGCGTGCCGAGTGCGATGAATACGTGTTGACCGGGGCTCCGCGTGATCATCGGACGATTCTCGCAAGGGCTGCCGACAACGTCAGGCTTTGACCACCTTGCGCCCCAGCAGCGATGCAACCAATCCGTCGACGAAGGTCGCCTGACGGCCGAGAGGATCCGAGTCCGCCGCTGCGACGCTTCCGATCGACATCGATCTCGTCAGGCCGGTCTCGCTGATGAATTCGGCGGCCAGGTGCGCTTCTCGGAATGTGAGGCCGCCCAGATGCGTCGTGTCGTCGACGCCGAGAACACGCCCGTCGATGATGTCCATGTCGAAGTGGACGTGGACACCGTTCACGCCCTGGCCCGCCGCGGCGAGGACATGAGGCATCAAGGCTGCCATGCCATGACGATCGATCTCGTCGATCGTCACCAGCAACACCCCGTACTCGTCGAGTGCGCGCTTGTGATCGACCGTGGCGTTCTTGACCCCCACCAAGACGGTGTTCTCCAAACTGGGGCCGTGCAGATCCGCCGCGGACGACAGCAATTGCTCGATATCGCCGTGGGAGGCGAAAATGATTGCACCCAAATCGGTTCCGGGTTCGGTGGCGATCGGAATTCTGGTGTTCTGCCAGGCCTCGGAAGTGAGCCACAGCGGCAACGTCGTGAGATCCGCGGCAGCGTTCTCGGCTTGGATGCAGTTGAATCCGATTCCGGACATGTCTTCGCGTAGACCGTGATCGAGGAGATGGCGTGCCAGGCCGGCAGTTTCGAGGTCGATCAATTCGACTGTTGCATTGGCGTCGATCGGTTCGGTGCCCAGGACATAACGCTTTTCGACGTAGGGCGACGTCATCGCCATCAAGAGCGCGCCGTAATCGATCGTGAAGTCGACCGTGCCACCCAGTCGGTATTCGTCGCCTGTTTCTCCGGCGTCGACGAGGAGGTGATCGCTGCTGGCACTGATCACCTTCAGGCGCGGATCGATCGGGGTCAAGCCTTCCGGCGAGATGTCTTCGCGGCCGATGGACAAGATCAGGCGTCGGCTCGGCTTGTCCTCGTTGTCGAAGACGGGGCGTCGGCCGAATGCATCTTCGCCTGAGACTCCATACGGCCGCGACGGCTTGACCTTCGCCTCGATGATGTCCGCGGTGAGAGTGAAGGCATCGTTGTTCAGCAGTTCGTACAGTCCGGGGGGAGTAGGTGATTCGGCCAGTACGATGCTGGCGCCCAAACGCAGATGGTTGATCCCCTCGGGCATCGTGCCCGTCTCGAGTAGTGGCAGTGAGAACGTATTGCCGCCGGAAACGATCGGCAGTTCGATCGAGAACCGCTTCGTGATTTCGTCGGCTAGGTAGACCAGATTCGACAGGTTGTCGACGGTCGGTTGGATGCCGCCGACGCAGGCGAGGTTCGCGCCGATTCCGATCAGTCTGATGCCCTCGATGGGAAGGATTTCAGCGACTACGTCCAACGCCTCCGCCGGCAGGATCCCTTCGCGGAGATCTCCGAGGTCGATCATCAGCACGATGTCGTGGACGACTCCTCGCGTTTGTGCTGCTCTGCCCAGAGCAGCAATCGTCGTCAACTCGGAGTTGAGGCTGATGTCCGCGTAGCGGATCGTGTCGTCGATCTCGTTCAGCGACGGTGCGCGGATCAGCATCAGGGGAACGGTGATGCCGTCGCGGCGAATGCGGGCCAGGTTGTCCAGGCGGGAGTCGGCGATCTGCGTGACGCCGCCGCGGACCATTGCTCGTGCCACTTTGGGGGATCCGCACGTAGATTTGCTGACACCGGCCACCGATATACCGTGAGCGCTGGACGCCTCGACGAGGACGCGCGCATTCTGTTCGATACGACGCAGGTCGACGGTGATGGTCGGTCCGGTCATGATCTCCCCGTTTTCTCCGAAGGCGGTTCACGATCCGGGCATTCCAGACCGGACGGTTGGCGTGAGCTGGGCAACTTTGCTCCAACTGTTGTGTCGCAGGACACTTACGTGCAGTATGAGGATACAACAGTTTCCTACCAGGCACTCTAGAGGAGCGTCGATGGCTACTCTCGTCAAACACGTACTTCGGCGCAAGCCGGCTTTGCAGATAGACCAGGAGACCGGCGCAGATACCAACGGCGGTGAGCTGACCCGCAGTATCGGTTTGGCGCAGTTGTCCATGTTCGGCATCGGCGCCACGATCGGCACCGGTATTTTCTTCGTCCTCTCGCAGGCGGTCCCGGTTGCGGGTCCGGCAGTGATCATCTCCTTCATTGTTGCCGGTGTCGTCGCGGGACTCACAGCGATTTGTTACGCGGAGCTGGCCGGAGCTGTCCCGGCGTCGGGCTCGTCGTATTCCTACGCTTACGCGACGCTCGGAGAGCTTCCAGCCATGGCCGTCGGAGCGTGTCTGCTTCTCGAGTACGGAGTCTCGGCCGCGGCGGTGTCCGTCGGATGGTCGCAGTATTTGAACCAGCTATTGGGCAACCTCTTCGGGTTCCAGATTCCCGACGCGTTGTCACAAGCGCCGGAGCAGGGCGGCATCATCAATTTGCCCGCAGTGATCCTGGTGTGCCTGTGCGGTGTTCTGCTCATTCGCGGCGCCAGTGAATCGGCCAAGGCCAACGCCATCATGGTCTCGATCAAACTTGCAATTCTGTTGCTCTTCATCGTGGTCGGCATCGCCGGATGGAACAGTAATCACTTCGCCGACTTCGCACCGTTCGGATTTAGCGGCGTCATGTCCGCCGCCGGAATCATCTTCTTCTCGTACATCGGCCTCGACGCAGTGTCTACCGCCGGTGAAGAAGTGAAGAACCCTCGTCGCAATCTCCCTCTCGCGATCCTCATTGCACTCGTGTCCGTCACCGCGATCTACATCGCCGTCGTCGCTGTGGCGATCGGTGCACAGGATTCCGCGTCGTTCGAAGGTCAGGAAGCCGGACTGTCCGCCATCCTCGAACAGGTGACCGGATCTACCTGGCCGGGAACACTTCTGGCCGCCGGTGCGGTGATCTCCATCTGCAGCGTCACGCTCGTGGTCATCTACGGTCAGACCCGCATCCTGTTCGCGATGTCACGCGACGGCATGATTCCGTCGATCTTCCACAAGGTGAACCCGCGAACTCTGACGCCGGTGCCCAACACCATCATCGTCTGCGTCGTCATCAGCATTCTGGCTGGTTTCATTCCGATCAACTTCCTCGCCGAAATGACCAGCATCGGAACCCTGGTGGCCTTCCTCGTGGTCTCGATCGGGGTCATCATTCTGCGGCGCAGTGACCCGGACCTGCCGCGCAGCTTCAAAGTTCCCGGCTATCCGGTGACGCCGATCCTCTCGATCCTGGGCTGCCTGTGGATCATCAAGGACCTCCGAACCGTCACGATCTACGTGTTCCTCATCTGGGTGACCGTCGCGATCATCTGGTACTTCGCCTACGGTATGAAGCACTCGCGCCTCGGTGCGAAGAACCGCGCCGAACTGGGATCGGAGTCCGAGTCATGACGCTGCTCGCGGGATATGCACCCGACGGTGACAGTTCCGGAACCGTCCATCTGGCAACGCTGTTGGCGCGCTCGTCCGGTGAACCGCTGGTGATCTGCGCGGTGATTCCCTCGCCGCCACCGCCCGGAATGGCGCGTGTCGACGCCGAATACCACCAGCAATTGCGAGCCGAAGCCGAAGCGGCACTGGCGAAAGCGCGGGCAGACATGCCCTCCGACGTCGACGTGACCTATGTCGTGCATGAGGCTCAGTCGACGTCGAGTGGCCTGCTCGATCTCGTTCACGAGCACGAAGCCAAGATGATCGTCCTGGACTCGTCCACAGCCGGGGTATTCGGCCACGTGGCTCTCGGCAGCGTCACCTCCCGCTTGCTGCACAGCTCCGACGTCCCGGTCGCGCTGGCGCCGAGGGGATTTCGAACCAAGCCCGGTGAGGTGGTTCGCCGCGTCACCGCCGCGTACTCGGGCACACCCGATCAGGACGACCTGGTGCTCGCCGCCGCGACCGTGGCTGCGCGTGTCGATGCCGGACTCAGATTGGCGGCGTTTGCAGTTCGCGCAAACGCGCAGTACACGACCACGCTCGGGACCGAGGGGGACTCGCCGGTCGTCTCCGAGTGGGCCGAGGTGGTCGAGCGCGAGACGAATGCTGCCTTCGAGAGAGTGCGTGCACTGCCCGAAATACCTGACGTCATGGAATCGGTTATCAGCCATGGTCGTAACTGGGCCGAGGCGCTCGAGGGCATCGAGTGGGATCGAGGTGACGTTCTGACGGTCGGCTCGAGCAAGGCAGGTCCACTGGCGCGGGTGTTTCTCGGCAGTCGGGCAGCGAAGATCGTGCGGTACTCGCCGGTTCCAGTGGTGGTGGTCCCGCGATCGGCGTCGACTCGAATAGTCGATCAGGCCGAATCGGAATAAAGATCAGGGCCGACGAGCGGAGTGCTTGTCGGCCCTGATCTTTCAGACGGAGCGAGCGAAGAGCGCGGGCTCGGAGCCGGGAACCTGAGATACCTGCTCTCGGGCAACCAGATGGCGAAGGTGAGCTGCACCCTCGGAGAGTGCCATCGTCTTGCCCATCGGGGAGATCTCGGCCCACGGCTTGTACCACTTCATCTTTGCCGCGACGTCCCACACCGTGAGCTTGTCGTCGGCGAACTCCTGCAGCAGGTGATCGAGTCGTTCCTGGTGGTGCTCGATCAGCTCGCCGGCGCGACCTCCGACGTCGTCGATCGGAATGCCGTGAGCGCCGAGACCGCGGGTGATGTTCATGTTCTGCACCCGTGCGAGCGAGTCGAGGAAATCGGCGAGGGCGTCACGCTCGTCGAGTGGGTACACGAAGTTGCCGACGTGTGGGGTTGTCTTCTGCAGGACGTGGTCGCCGGTGAACATGACGTCGGCGTCGTCGAGGTAGAAGCAGACGTGGCCAGGCGTGTGGCCGGGGGTGTAGACAACGCGGAGGCCGCGGCCGGTCAGCGCGATGATCTCGTCGTCCGCGAGAAGGCGGTCGGGAGCGGACTCGGGGCCCACGGGAGACTCGCCCGCAGCTGTCAATTTAAATGCATCGCGGTCGGCTTTGGGGGCTCCAGCGCGTTCCATGTTCTCGAGCTGGTAGGCCATCCACTCGTCGTCGCGTGCAGTCGACATCTGATCGAACAGGTAGTGGTCGTCCTCGTGCATCGCGATCCAGGCGCCGGATGCCTCGCGGACCCGTCCGCACAGTCCGGTGTGGTCCGGATGGAAGTGCGTGACCACGACGCCTTCGATGTCGGTCACCGAATGCCCGATTTCGGCGAGCCCCGCGTTGAGGCCCTGCCAGCCGTTGTCATCGCCCCAACCAGCGTCGACCAAGATCAGTCCGCCGGGGGATTCCATTGCGTAGACGAGCGTGTGCCCGAGCGGGTTGTCCGTGATCGGGACAGGAATCTGAAATATGCCATCACCGATGGCTGCCGCACCGTTCATATCAAGTACCTCTTAACGATAAGGGAACGCACTCTTAGTACTTCATGTTTACCGTGCGCTCGTTTGGTTGGTGACACAGGTCCTGCCTGGCGGGAGTTCGGCATGTTTTCGGTCGACTTCGGATCGGTGAGAGTTTTATCGACCGACTGGTCTCGTTTAGTCGAAAGATGCTGCTGATTAGTAGATTTCGCACGTTGGTTGCATTGGGAGCGTCGGTCGGTTGGCGGATCCGTCGAGGAACCGCGCACTAGCCTCCGAGGGACAGGCGCGCTGTGCGGTTATCGAGAAAGACGGGTCATGCGTTTTCAGGTTCTGGACATCATTTTCAACCCACCCCATCCAGTGACCGGCGAGGAAGTTGCCCCGTCCGATCGGCTCAACCGCGTCGTCGAACTGGCGGTTCTCGCCGAAGAACTGGGTATCGATTCGTTCTCGGTGGGTGAGCGCCACGCCGGGCCGGTTCTTTCGTCGGCGCCAACCGTCGTTTTGGGGGCAATTGCGCAGGCCACAGACAGAATCCTGCTCTCGACGGGTGTCACCGTTCTGTCGCTACTCGACCCGATTCGAGTCGCCGAAGATTTCGGAACCATCGATCAGCTGAGCCGGGGACGCCTCGAGATCGTGATCGGCAAGGGCAACGAGGTCCTTCAGTACCCGCTCCTCGGGTTGGATATCGCCAAGCAGTACGAGTACCTCACCGAGAACTATGAACTCCTCAAACTGCTGATCAGCGAGGAAAACGTCAAGTGGGTGGGAACCCACCGACCATCGCTCGAGGACGCGACGACGCTACCGCGTCCCTACGACGGCCCGTTCCGTATCTGGCATGGATCGGCTACCTCGTTCGAGGCCGTCGAACTCGCGGCCAAGTGGGGCGACCCCATCGTCACCGCCAACGCCTTCCAGCCTCGTGAGAACTACAAAGTTCTGATCGACCACTACCGCGAGCAGTACCTGGCATACGGGCACGACCCGTCCAAGGCGTACGTCGGATCGGGTTCGGGCGGGTTGTTCCTCTCCGATACCACCGAGCAGGCCATCGAAGAGTTCCGTCCGATCTACGAGGGCGCCGTTGCACAAGCTGACAAACGCAAGCACGACCCCAAAGCGGTCGGAAAGTCGACGAGCTTCCGGACGATCGAGGAGGCCGTCGACCGTGGGCCGGCGTTGGTCGGGTCTTCGGAGCGAGTCGCCGAGAAGATCGTCGATTACCACGAGAGTTACGGCCACGATTTCCAATCGGTGTCGGTCAATCACGTGCTCGACTTCGAGCAGCAGAAGGACACTTTGCGCCGCTTTGCGGAGGAGGTTATCCCGCTGGTGAAGGCCGAACTGTCGACGACGCTGTGGACCTCGGCCGATAAAGATCGGGCGAAGGGATTCACCGCCGTCGACTGAGCGGAGAAGCCTGACTGTCGGGTAAGCAGGTCCGGCGCTGCGACGGCTCACAAGCTGCAGTAACTTGTTACCGACATCGCGGTCGGTTTTGACCGCAATGAAGGTATCCGTGAGTGGGAGTAGTGCGTTGACGTTGGGTGTGAACTCGCTTCCCGCGAACGAGCTGAGTCAGACGCTGTGGGTCGATCTGTTTCCTTGGTTGGACGACTACGTATCCGATCGTGCTGCGCTGCTCGAGCCGCTGGCCCCGTCGCCTGATTGGTGGTTCAGCGAAGCGCCGTCGTTCACTGTTCTCGAGGTCGATCTCGAGAAGGTTCTCGCCGAGCTGGCGTCCCTCTACATCGCTCACCACGCGGCAGCGGTATTACACGAGAGCTTTCCGCTCCTTGGTGAAGATCTCCCGCTGGAGGTGTTGAGTCTCGATACTCGCGCAGTGACGGCGTTGTCACGGCTCACCACCGACAAAGCAATCGGCGGTCTACTGACGCACACGACCGCTGAGATCTTCGGCGTGCGCGGAACTAGCGAACAGACGGTGCACGACATAGTGCTCAACCTGTTGGTCTGTGCGGTCATGACGACTCCGCTCGCCCGCGTCGAGACCGCTGAGGAAGCAGTTGCCCCACCCGCGATCACAGCGCTGCTCGACGATCTCGCTCAGCTGGCAATGTGGCGACGGGTCCGAGGCCAGGACAGCAGACCACTCGTCACCGTCGAGATCGACGATGAATCTCCGGCCTCGATTCAGGAAGTTGCCGCCCGGATCTCGGCTCTGACGCCGAACGACTTGCCCGACACCGACCGTACTGACGCGATGGACGAGATCGACAATCTCTTCTCGCAGCTGGATGAGCGGGAGTCGTTGGTGTTGCGTGAGCGGATCGTGGCGCGAGTTCCGCAGCGCAGGGGAGCGATCGGAGCCAAGCTCGGAGTGGGCTCGGGGCGAGTCGGGCAGATCGAGGCCGACGTGAAAGCCAAACTCAACGCGGCGTGCGGATTCGGGACAGCCGTGGGGAACTTGCTTGCCAGCCTGCGAGTCGAGATTCAGCCGGTGGCTTCCCTTGATCGGCTTCTCGAAGTGCATCCGAGCATCGCGGCGGAGGTGCCTGGTTACGGAGTTCCTCTGTGGTTGGTTATGGACCGGCTCGACGACTACTTCGAGGTGACTGACGGTTGGGCGGCCGCTCCGGGCGTCGCGGCGGCCAAGAAACGCACTCAGACATTGCTGGAAGACTTCGAGTCCCCCAACGGTGTGGTTGCACTCGACGACGTCGCCGAAGTGGTGTCGATGTCACGCGGCGAACTGGAGAAGTGGCTTGCATGGTGCGGGGTCGTCGTAGTGGCGGAGTCTGCGCTGACGCGTGCGCGTCGGATCTCCGATCTGGCAGTCGGCGCGCTCGAAGCCGTCGGATCGCCGAAGTCCGTCGTCGAGCTTGTGGAGTTGCTGAAGTCCGATCGCAGTGACCGGTCGATCGAGCGCGCGCTCGAGGCCGACGATCGCGTGGCGCTCGACGGCGCAGTGTGGCGGCTGCACGCCTGGGGAAGCGCGGATTCCGTTGGGGAGGAATCGGTTTCTCCGGGAGAGGCTGAAGGAACCAGTGAGTTCAACATTGGTGGTGACGGGATAGTCCGGCGCAAGCGGACACGCAACACTGCGAAGACGCCAGAGTTGACTCGCCGCCTGTACCGGTCAGGGAGTACGTGGCGGTATCGACTGACCGTGACCGCAGATCATCTGCGGGGCTCCGGGTTTGCTGTACCCGCCGGTGTCGCGGTCGCTGCCGGCTGTGCGCGCGGCGAGACCATCGAGTTGGAGAGCCACCTCGGCGTTCAAGCAGTTCGATGGACCGGAGCGCAGCCGACGTTCGGCACTATCCGCCGATTCCTGCGTGAACTCTCCGCTGTGGAGGGCGAAGACGTGTTGCTCGAGTTGTGGCAAGACGGAACCTTCCGCGTGGTCCGACCGGCGATCGTCCACTCTGACATCGACCCACTACGTCAGGCACTCGCAGAGGTTGGCAATCGCGAGCCATTGCGAACTGCCGAGAGACATTTGGTGCGGATTCTCGCCGAGGCCGTGTGTCTGGACGGCGAAGACCGTCCACGAAAGATACTGCGCGCGTATGAAGATCGTGGTGAAGACCTGGTTCTGGACTTCCTGGAGGCGGCATGGAGGCGCGGCGAAGCATCCGAAATCGACGAGGTAGAGGGTAAGGATGCATCCCATGACTGACGTCGCGGACACCCGCATAGTGGGCGCCAAGATCCTTGCTGCGGACGAGTCCCTCGCCGGCGCCATCGGCTTGCACCACACCATCGCGACAGCGCTCGCCGATCTGATCGACAACAGCCTCGACGCCGCGGCCTCCCACGTGCTGATCAGGTTCGTTCAGGACGGCACACGGATCGTGTCGATGATGGTGATCGACAACGGCTCCGGCATGGACAGTGACACCATTGATTCCGCGATGACCTACGGCCGCCGACGCGACTATGCCGCCGAGGACCTGGGTCATTTCGGTGTAGGGATGAAGGCGGCGTCGTTGAGTCAGGCTCGGTTGCTCCGAGTGTGGTCTCGAAAGTCCGGGCACCCAACGCAGGGCCGCGAGATCGACTCGGCCTCAGCGCAGGGGCGTCAGTCAGTTTCGGTGATCGAGGACCGGCAAGCCGAAGAATTCTTCGACGCAGTCACGCCCCGTTTTCCCTTCGACACCGGAACTGTTGTCGAATGGCGCGGCATCACAACATTTCTCATGTCCGCGCACGCGGACGAGCAGACCAGCTGGCTCGAACAGACCATCAACGACGTGCGCAGTCACCTCGGCGTCGTATTTCACCGTCTCATCGAATCCGGCCGGATCGCTCTGACTGTCGATGTCTTCGACGTCGAAGCGGGACGCGCCGGCGCGCTGCGCACAGTCAGTGCCATCGACCCGTTCCGGTATCCGCGCACCGGCGACCCCAACTACCCTCGGACACTTACCGTGTCGATCGCCGGTGCCACAGTAACCACCGAAGCTCACGTGTGGCCCGCCCGGAGCAATGCACCGGAATTTCGTATCCACGGCGCCCCCGGCCGCGACCAGCAGGGGCTCTACTTCTATCGGCACGATCGACTCCTGCAGATCGGTGGATGGAACGCGATAGTGCGGGGCCGACCGGACTACGGATTGGCGCGAATTGCTGTCGATCTGAACGATTCTCTGCTGCAGCACATCACCATCAATCCCGAGAAATCGGGGGTGACGCTCGACGCCACTGCGTCGGCTGCCGTCGACGGGGCCGTCTTCACGGATGGCAACGGTGGATTCCGTTCATATCTGACCGATGCCGAGCGCGTCGTGCGGGCAGCCCGAAGTTCTGCACCTCGGCCGATCAGCGTCATCGAGCCGGCATCCGGCTTTCCGGAAGACGTGCTCGATTCCTTCAGCGACGCCTTCGAATTCAGCGTCGGTGATGATCCGGTTGCCGTGGGTTGGCGAGCTTTGGCGCGTGATCAGTTCTTCGAAGTCGACCTCAAGACTCGAACTTTGTGGATCAATGCGCGTTTTCGGCGTGATCTGCTCGGACGTCGCAGTCTCGACCCGGCTGATGCTCCGGTGCTCAAGACTCTTGTCTTCCTGTTGGTGGGCGAGATGTTCGAAGGAACGAGAATCAGCGCTCGTCAGAGAGAAAAGACGAAGGCGTGGCAGGAAGTGTTGATTTCCGCAGTGTCAGCGCACCGGGAGCAGGTAGTGCAGTGAGTGATGAAGTATTCCGTGCGGTTGCACGTGAACTCGGTGACGGGTTTCCGCCCGAGAACGTGTTGTACCCGGTCAACGCGCGCCTGCGAGCTAGCTATCCGGACGGCCTGACCATCGCGGACATCATCGATGTGTTCCTCGACGACAATGCTGTCGGTGTACGAACGGCGCTCACCTCGCGTCTGCGGCAGTGGGATGCGGAAAGTGTTGAGACATGGGTGGGGGCGACTGTTCCGCAAAGTCCGGAACGGCGGGCTCGGATCTACGACTTGTTGGGATTGCCGGTCGACGCCCACGCCGAGATGGATGCGCACTTCCCTCGCGAAGGTGGGCCGGTTGTCATTGCTGCTCAGCAGCCGTGGGACCCCTGGTACACCTCCGAGCGCCGGCGCGAGCACGACTTCTATTGGCGCGCTTACAAGCGAGTTCTAGCCGACAAGAACTGGGACGAGGCGACAATCGGAAAGCTGGACATTGCAACCACTGAGGTTGTGCACCGGCTTGCGGATCCGACGCGGCCCGAGCCGTGTCAGTCCAAAGGTTTGGTGGTCGGCTACGTCCAGAGCGGGAAGACGGCGAATTTCAGTGGCGTAGTGGCCAAGGCGATCGACGCCGGCTACCGCTTGGTCATCGTTCTGACCGGCACTATCGAGATTCTCCGGAGCCAGACTCAGCGGCGCCTCGACATGGAATTGGTCGGTCGTCAAAACATCAGTGCCGGTGTGGACGACGACTACGCCAACGACGAGGACTGGCGAAACGGGAACTTTCTCGAACACGAAATCGATCCGAACAAGACTAATGAAATCCCGGCTATCCGCCGGCTCACCACCTCGACCTTTGACTACAAGAGCCTGCTCGCGGGCCTGAGCGCACTGCACTTCGAAACAGTGGATCACTCCCTTCCTCTGAATGATCCGAAGAATCTGTACCCGAGCAATATTCGTATCGCGGTCGTGAAGAAGAACGTCTCCAGCCTCAAGAAGCTGGTGGCCGATCTGAAGAAAGTCCCGACCGAACTCGATCAGATCCCTGCCCTGATCATCGACGACGAGGCAGATCAGGCATCGGTGAACACAATTGATCCGAAGAAGATGAAAACCGAGCAGATCGAGCGGACGGCGATCAACGGACAGATCGCTGAGATCCTCGGTCTACTCAAGCGTGCCCAGTACATCGGTTACACCGCAACACCTTTTGCCAATGTGTTTGTCGATCCGGAAGACAGCGTCAACGTCTTTCCTTCGGACTTCATCGTCAGTCTCGAGCGGCCCGGCCCGTACATGGGTGGTGCGGACTTCCACGATCTCGACGACGTCGAGGACGACGACAAGACTCCGGTCAATTCGAACGAGAAAGCGTACGTCCGGGATCTCCGGGCTGAGTGCGACGAGGATCGTTCTGCCGAACAATTGCGGGCTCTCGACTCGTTTGTCCTGACCGGGGCGATCAAGCTTTTCCGGGAATCGAAGGGCGCCAAGCCGTATCGGCACCACACGATGTTGGTGCACGAATCGGTGAAGCAGGCCGAGCACGACGCGGTGGCCAACGATTTCAAGGCCTTGTGGAAGTCGGCGGGGTACAGCCAGGCAAAGAGTCTCGCGAGGCTTGACAAGCTCTGGGCCGAGGACTTTGCAGTGGTGAGTGCGGCACGGGGCAGTGAACTGCCGAACCCTGAGTCTTTTGTCGAGTTGGAGGAGTTCATCGGCGCCGCCTACGACAAGATTTCCGAGGGCACCAGCCCTGTCATCGTGGTCAATGGTGCGGCGGAGAAGGACTACAAGCAGGATTCCCTCGATTTCCAGGAACGAGGAGTGTGGAAGATCCTTGTCGGCGGAACGAAGCTGAGTCGCGGCTTTACAGTCGAGGGCCTGACCATCACCTACTACACGCGTCGAACGGGCCAAGCTGACACATTGATGCAGATGGGACGATGGTTCGGTTTCCGCCCCGGGTACCGAGACCTGGTGCGCCTGTTCATCGGCCGCACGGTTGGCGGACCCGCCGGCACGGACTACGACATGTACAAGGCGTTCGAGGCGATCGTTCGGGACGAGCAGGAGTTCCGGAATGAGCTCACTCGGTTCAGCGGTGTGAATGAGAAGGGCGAACCGTGGGTCACTCCACGCGATGTGCCGCCGATGGTGTTTCAGCAGCTGCCGTGGCTCAGACCAACGGCTCGAAACAAGATGTTCAACGCCGATCTGGTTTATCGAGGCATGGGTGGTGAAAGTTTCAGCTTCACGATGCAGCCCCCGCGAGGCGACGGTTCGATCAACGCTCGGCACTTCGAGGCGGTTACACCATTGTTGAAGTCGTTGGACGAAACAGGGTCCTTCAATTTCGTTGACAAGGATGACGTTTCGCGATCGTTCACTGCGCGATACGGCATCGTCCCTGCCCATGTGGTGTTGGAGGCCGTCGACCAGTTCGAGTGGGCGAACGGGTGGGATTTCGGTCCCCACCGCGAAGCGCTCTCGATCGCAATCGAATCCGGATTGCTCGAAGACTTCGCAGTTCTGCTTCCGTACCCCAAGACCCGGGAGCCGATCGAGATCAAGGGTTGGCACGAGAAACTTCCGATCGTCAATCGCAAACGCCAGGAACGCGAGTACCGAACAGGTTTCACCGGTACGGCCGTTCGTGAGCGCGATGCGATCGAGCACATTGCGGGCAGCCCGAAGAAGAACGGTGGACCGCTTACGGGTGCACTTCATCGGAAGACTCGCGGTGCATTGATTCTGGTATTTGCGAACGATCCGGCTCCGCGTCAGTTGAAACGGGCACAGGCTGGCCCGGTGGACTCGCGCGATTTTGCGACGTTGTTCTCGTACGCGCTTCCGCACGCGGCGGAGCCGTTGGGGCGAATCGGTTTTCGGATGAAGCAGTCAGGGACAGGGGCGATCGTCGATGCGAACTAGGTGTGTTGTGGTGGGAGACAGGAATGGTTCTGATGGCTAAGACGATTGCGACGATCAACCTCAAGGGCGGCGTCGGTAAGACGACGATCACCGCGGGGTTGGCCGAGTTCATGTCGCTCGAATTCGGTCAGCGCGTGCTGCTGATCGACCTCGATGCGCAGATCAATCTCACGACGATGATGATCAGCGAGGATCACTGGCTCGAACTCAACAAGCAAGGGCTGACCAGCGCAACCATTTTCCGTGACGCTGTCGATGGCACGTCGAACTTCGATCTCGAAGCTTCGATTCAGCGCGGAGTCTCGCCGGTCAAGCGAGTGACGGGTGTGGATCTGCTTCCCTCATCTCTCGATTTGATCGAGCTGCAGGAGGAGATCAGTGCCCTTCGGGTTGCTGATCGGAACTCCACCAAGCCGGTTGAATTGTTGAGGGATGCCGTCGCACCGGTGATGCCGTACTACGACTACGTCCTGATCGATTGCCCGCCGAATCTCGGGCCGATCACACTCAACGGATTGGCCATGGCTGACGGCTATGTGATCCCCACGATCCCGGATGTGCTCTCCACGTACGGCATTCCGCAGATCCAGACGCATATCGCGAAGTTCGGCAAGGAACTCGGCCGTGAACTCTTCGAACTTGGGTTGGTGATCACCAAGTACAAGTCCAACTCGGCGGTGCACCGTACGACTGTGCGAAATCTTCGACGCGATCCCAACGTCCCACACGTATTGCCGGAGTATCTTGCGGAGTCGAATCAGATTGCCGCGTCGGCGGAGTTTCACCCGTACAGCACTTTGAAGGTGAAGTACGGCAATGCAGGTCAGTTCGATCAGATGCGTGCGATCACGCAGAACATTCTCACGGAAGCGCAGGCGAAGCTATGAGTGCGGGTATCGATGAGGCACGTCGTCGGGTGCAGGTTCAGGAGACCGGTGCTGCGCTCTTGAAGTTGGGTGCAACTAATGCCTCGGCATCGGTGTTGCTGGCCAAGCTGGTTCAGGTAGTCGCGGAGGAAGCTGCCCGTACCCCACGGTTCGCGAAGGCAATTGAAAGCGCTTTCGCAGTTCCGTCCGATGGATCCGCCGCTGCGGTACCTGCTTCTGCGCCGGCGCCGCGTCGTCGTGCTGCGACTCCGAAGGTGAAGCGGGAGCCCGGCGCTTTCGACCCGTTCGAGGTCTTCAAGGTTGAAGGGGAAGAAGTTCTGTTGGAACGTCTTTCAGCTCTCGATGCGGACGGTATCAAGGACATCATCGCGGAGCAGGAGATCGACACGCACAAGGAGACCGGCCGTAAACGGAAGGTCGATGTGCTGGCGGTCTGGACCGTCGAGCGGGTGAAGGCACTGACCTCGAAGGGGAGTGCGTTCCGGTAGGGGCGCCAGGAATCTCGGACACCGAGTCAACATCTACGGAGATCAAGTTGAACGATTTTCAGCTGAATAATGATGAGTACTCCCTCTATCAAGCACTCCCTTTGGATGGTTCAACTCAAGGCAATATATATACCCGACGACTGTTGGGTTGGGGAACCCCAAGATATCTGCGAGCGCGCACAGAGCTGATTCGAAAGAAGGCCGTTGTATTAGGGCCGGGAGGTGGAGGCAGCCTGCGGCGCGCGCATGACGGCGAGGCTTCACTGGATCCCGGGGATAGTCCGATCGAAACGGTTGGTGGAGTTTCTATTCCGTCTCGTGTTCGAGAAATTCATTTGTACGGGCCATTGGTCGAGACTCTCAGCAATTTCTGGAGTCACGATACGCGATCGAATTCGATTGTCGTAGAAGACACATCGAGTCAAGGGCGCCGGGTCACCGGTGGTCGTTGGAGTCGGCCTGACATCGTTTCCGTTAATCTGAAGAAGTACGACTACCTTCCGGGTAAATACATCGAGATCGTGTCATTCGAGGTAAAACCTGCTGATCAGATCAACGTGACAGCGGTCTATGAGGCGTTGGCTCACAGGCGGAGCGTGACGCATGCGTATGTGTTGCTCCACATTCCGCAAGTTCGCAGGGACTCCTTGGCAGATGACCTCGAGTCTGTCCGACTTGTGGCGGCCGAACATGGGGTTGGGGTAATTACCTTCGGTGATCAAGGTGACTACAGCACCTGGTCGACCGTCGAGCCTGCGGTCAGGGTCGACACGACGCCAGAGCGTTTGAACGACTTCATCGAGACCCAGCTTTCATCTGAGTCCAAACAGAAGATTGCTAGGAGCGTGGCTGACTACCGTTGATGATGCTTCCGCATTGAAACTCGATCAGCAGATCAGATCTCCATCGAGTTATGTGCTTACATATGTCAAGGTATCCGTGAATCGGATAGAAATTCTCAGGATCGGCACCTGGTTTTGCAGCACGGCTCACGCTGCTTAATCGATTCGCGACATAGTTCTTTCCGCCCGTCGAAGTTTCTTACGTGACAAGTGCTCGGTCTGAGACCCAGCTACTGTGTGCCATTCGAAGGCCCATGCGCGCGCAAAGATCGGGATATTTTGAGCGCATCGCTGTGTACGCCGGCTTTACGTTCGAGCGCGCTGTAAGCTCCGAGATCAGAATAAGCTCAAAGGCAACTGACTCGACCCAATCAACGTTTCGGGTATATCCCACAAGTGCTTTGGCTTGAGTTTGTTTGCAGAATTCGATCAGTCGATCGTCTGGTGCCGTCAGTGTTCGGCATGATCCTAGGTACACAGTTTTCCCGAAACACCGACCTTCGAGGATGTCGCCAAGTTCGTCAAAGGTGACATCGTTTGCTCCGAGATGAAGAGTGTTCGGTGATCCGTGGAAGTCAAGACACAGAAATCGATACCGCTGGCTTCGCATCCGAGACCAACGGTCGACTAGGTGCTCGAATTCGGCAAGGGTCGCAACATCGCGGTGGATGAGTGAGATATTCCCGCTACGTTCCAAGACTCGTAGTGCTGGTTCAATACTCATGCGATCTTCGAGTGAATCTCCCCAATCACCTTCAAGGCAAAGAACTCCTGGTGGTTTGGTCACGAGATACTCCTCATCGGTGATAATGGTGTGGGCGACTATTGAGGGGACGGCCGGTTCAGCTGGGTGCCTAGGAGATTTGCTGACCGGCAAAGGTACTGTTCCCAGTCTCCGGCATTTCTTACGTCTTGGGGCTGGGGAAAAGGAATGCTGCACGCATAAAGCGTTGCGTCGTCGTCACCGCCGCGGGTCCACGTGCGCATTTCCCCCAGACCGGGGTAGATGAGAACAGCCAATGTCGTTGTGCAGTGCGGGTGCGACGCGAGATGGCTGTAGGCGAAAAGTTGGTACTGGTCGTCGCGGCTCGGTGAACTGGCAACGTCACGCTGTTTGTACTTGGCGTCGATGATCCACAGTTGGTCGCCATCGACAGCAAGAACATCCGGGTAGGTGCGAGGATTGGATTGGTCAACGACGTCGATCCATGGATCGACCACCAGTGTCCGGTTTATCTGTCTCTGATTGAGAGTCAGGTCGAATCCGAGTTTTAGCGCGACGTGTTCAATGATTCGTTCCCAGAGCTTGTCAGTACGGATGGACAACTCGAATGTCTCGGTGTGGTGTGTGGATACTTGGGACGAAACGAGCTCAACTTGCGATAGAACCGCGAGCGCGATGGACAAGGCTTGTGACCACTGCTGATCTAGTCGGTTCAATCGGAGCCTGGGTCCTTCGTGCAGGGCCGCACGGATAGAAACGGAAGTAACTTCGCTGAGTATCCGGCGTAACCCGATGGCATCGTGCCGAAGTCGAGATGTTGACAGGTTTCCGTCGAAGGGGGAGTTCAGCGCCAAACCATCCGCGATGAAGTCGAGCGCCGAACATATGATGCCCAGCAGCGTGGTCGACTCGGTGAGTTCGGAGTAATGACACAAGACGTGTGGGCTGCCAGTCTGCAAGTGCAGGTTGATGCTCCGCGGGTCAGCGCGGCCACGGATTGTTGAATGTACCCGGGAGACTTCGCGATATCCGCGGCGCGCGTTGTTCAAGCGGCGGGATACTTCATCGAGCAATCGACGGTACACGAGGGGTCGGTGGAGGGGGGATCGTAGCGTGGTGGCATCTAGTTCTGCATCGTCCGGCCTCAACAGGTCGAGTTTGTCGAATAGTCTAAGCAGATCAGTGGTATTGGATTTGTTGGCTGACGTTGGTGTGTATTCACCAGGGAGATTGACTGAAGGTTGGAGTAAACCTTCCGCAGGTTCGTTGTCTGAATTGGAAATCGTTTGGCACAAGTAGTTTTCAACGATTGACTCGAGTGCGCGAGGCTCATCAACCTGAATCCGATCGGTCTCGTAGAGAGCGATGTCGAAGTGCCTTCCAACACTATCGTCTGGGCCCACGGTTTGTAATCGTGGTGTGCCCGGTGGTCGCCACATTTTTGGCGCAACAGTGATCAACGCTTGGGCGTCGGCATTTCCGGTGGCGACGATTCCGACTCGTGCACCGCGAGGTGAAGCAGAAACTGTGATGCTCACGCGTCGATCACGCGGGCGCCCCGAGCAAGTCCCGTTCCTTCGACCGCTATCTTCATCTGCAAATCTTCTTCCAAATGCAGATCGAATTGTTGGAGTGCTTCGATCGCGGATGTTTGTTCGGGCCCTGCGAGCTCGGGATGATGGGCGAACCAGACACTGCGAGTTCGTGGATCGAGGATTTCTTCTGCATTGAACGCGCGCACGGAGTCGATGAGTTGGGGGAGGATTGTGAATCGCCAGTGTCGGACGATCATGGCCAACGGATCGGCGAGGCTGTCGCTTCCAAGTTCGGCTGCAATGGCGTGAAAATAGGAGTGCCCGAGGATCGCGTCGGGTCCCAAAAGTGTGCGTAATGCCAAATCATTCACCCGGCTGATCGTCGCAGTACCTCGCTGAAAGACATCGCGAATTTCTGAGGAAGTACTCTCCGGCACAAGCAGTTCGGTCATTTGCGGCTCAAGCCGAAGGAAGGCAAATCTTCGCCGCAAAGCTGCGTCGAGTGGAGCGACAGATCGGTCGGTGGTGTTAGTAGTGGCAACGACGTAAACATTGTCCGGCACGAAGAACGTTCGGCCGGAGTAGGGGAGTTGAGCGGTGGTGGATGCGTCCCACATCGATGCTCGGACCGCCCGGCTAGAACTATCGCCGATGTAGGTCGCACGTTTCGACGCTTCGATGGTTAGCATCAGATCTCCGAAGACGCTAGGTATGTTGCACCGGTTCAGTTCGTCGACGAGGACCAGGACATCTTTGTTCGGAGACGCAACCGCTTTTTTGCAGACATCAACGAAGAAGCCGTCGGAGATGGCGAAACCAGAGGTCTGCCCAGATTCTTCGTCGAAAAAATCTGGCGATCGGCCGCCGCGACTCGGACGCAGCCCCTCTACGAAATCTTCGTACGACGAGCTCGGGTGCATCACAATCGTAGCGAAATCCTGCCCGTTGAATTGCTGCAGCTCGCGGCCTGTTCGATCCAACCAATTTTGGGCAATTTTATTGAGGGCGTAGGTTTTTCCGGTTCCGGGGACTCCTTCGAGAATGACGTTCTTGAACGTTAGAAGTGTCTCTAGAATTGGATCGGACAAGGTATCTGGGCCGCTGATGGTGGGGACGGAGTAACGAGACGGGTGCGTAGGTCTGCTGTTAAACAAGGTCGGAATGCACTTGTCAAGAAACTCAAGAAACGGAGGCACGTCGTTGTCGTCGATCCGGATGAGGTAAGCCTGCTTGACTTTGCCATTGATGTCGAATGGGTTGGCAGAATCGAGCTCGGATGGTATTTGGGACCTGGGAATAGGATCGTCCAAAACTCGGTAGTCGACCGGGCAGACGTAACCGGGCTCTGAATCCGAGTGACCAGGGTTCGGGGCAACGCCGGGTTTCCCAGCAACAGTTCCGATCGCGACGATCGCTCCACGCGCGTAGTGAATGATGGTCTGCCCGGGTTGCATGCGCGAGACATCTGACCAATGTCTCGGAGTCCGCCCGTTCCCTGCGACTTTGCTTGCCCAGAGGTATCCACCAGTGCTTTGTTGTGCAAACGTCTCGCCCTGATTTACCCACCACAACCCGTTGAACTCTAGGACCTGGACATCGAGAGCTTTCAGCCGACGCCGGGCAACATCCGTTACGAATTGTTGGGAGTTGAGAGGCTCGCCAGTCGCGTGTAAGTGGCCAATCCCGACGATAGCTTTCGGATCGTAGAACTTTCCCTTATGGCGTGCGAGGTAACCGGTGGCAG
The DNA here is from genome assembly GCF_003852455.1 of Rhodococcus sp. KBW08. NCBI lineage: Bacteria > Bacillati > Actinomycetota > Actinomycetes > Mycobacteriales > Nocardiaceae > Rhodococcus > Rhodococcus sp. KBW08. Next base: position 150,357 of record NZ_QAJJ01000021.1, on the reverse strand, counting down.
GCTTGAATTTGTACTTCTTCAAGACCTCGATTCGGCCCGTGCTGTCGAATTCGAGCATGGCGTCCTCGACGTGCGAGAGCTCGATGTCACTGATCATTGCAGGCCACCAGTACTTTCATTGGATTTACTAACGTGCTGAAGATCGTTTCGATGAGTTGACTGCTTGAACTCCCGAAGGCTGGACCTCTATCAGGGACTTTACACAGTTATGTCACAGCTACACGTTGGTGCGGTATCGGTACCGCTGCGAGTTCGGCGCGGTGATCAGGCCAGGCATTCAGAACCAGGGCTACAGAGGCGAAGTGAACAAGCTAGCTGCGTAACTGAGTCTTTTCGGTCAACACTAGTTCTGACCCGATCGTGTTGACCAACCGCGCGGAGAGCGTTTGGCGGGCCAAACGCTCTGGGAGAGCGACGGAGAATTTCAGCCCTCGCAGCGCACCTTTGTCGACGGCAGGTAGAGGTCGCGGCGCATCGTGGGCGCGCGCAGCTGCAAGTCCGTCACGGATGTCTTGAACGCTTAGGTCGCGGTGCAGGCGTACGCAGTCTGCCCGCGACATCTGGCGCGGGACGATCAGGTCCGGAATCCAAGCGCCTAAGGTTCGGTTCGCCTTCGCACCTGCCCAGGTCCACCAGCGCCAGTCTTCACGCTCGTCCCGGGCGATGACGAATGATCCGTCGGTGACGGTGCCAGAGCGGACGCCACGGATGCCGTCGATCGTTGTCACCGCACGACGGGTGAGAGTCACACCTTGCGGAAGCGAGCCGAGGAGAACCTCCCTCATCCCACGCGCGATTTCAAAGGAGGGACCATCGGGGATCGAGCTCCATTTGGCCTTTCCTGGGATCTCCGTGGCCTCGACGTAGCAGAATCGCCGTTTCCAATCGATATGGGTGACCGCCCAAGAACGCCCACCCAGCAACAAGATTCGACGCCCTTCTACTTCTTCGGTCAGCAGCGCTGTCTCGACGGACCCGATTTCGTCGCGACCAGCGAGCACCTTGAACTCCGGTGCGGCGGTGAATACTGCGAGGAGTTCCATGAAGTGTCGGCGGCCGAAGTGCTTCTCGGCTTCGAGCCCGATGAATGCGGTTCCGGAGTCCTGTTCAAGGAACCCTTCGGTGAGGAGGTGAGACATGATCTCGGGGGCAGTGTCATCGAAGAGAGGGAGTGAACCCCAGCCTTGTTGCCAATCGGTGAGTGGTACTCGCCTGGTCTGCAAGGCCGATGCAAGAATCTGTTGAGCCACAATGTGCCGAGGCTCGGGGGTGGGGAGAACCGGCTCGACCCATCCAGCTGACCAACACTGCAACATACCGAGAGCGTCGAGGACTGCTTCTTCCGTGATGCACAGGAACAGACAGTTACGGGTGGAACCAGGCCTCCGCCCAGTCCGACCTAGTCGTTGCAGAAAAGACGAGACCGTGCGCGGCGCGTTGATCTGGATAACGCGGTCAAGATCTCCGACATCGATGCCGAGCTCGAGAGTGGACGTTGCGACGATGACACAGTCGCGCGCTTCAGCAAAGGCTTCCTCAGACTCTCGGCGCTCCGCAGCAGAGAGCGACGAGTGGGAAACGAATGTCGTGATTCCGCGCTCTCTCAGAGACTTGCCGAGTTCCTCAGCCAGTCGTCGCGAGTCGACGAACACTAGCCGCTTCTCGCCTTTGTGCAGTGTGGCAATTACTTTGGAGGCATTCTCGACGCTGCCCACTGAGTCGACGGTAATGTCGGGCACGACAGCGCCGCCGTCAAGCGATGGCGCGATCACGAGACCGGCACGAACCGAGCCGCCTTGCAACCAGCTCAACAGCTGATCTGGATTCCCGACGGTGGCTGACATCCCGACACGCTGAAGCCTGCGGCCCAACAATGTTTCGAGGCGGGCTAGTACGGCGAGCAGATGCCACCCGCGATCGTCACCCGCGAACGCATGAACTTCATCGACGACAACTGCCTGGACACCGCCGAGTACCTCAGCTGCATCGACGCCTTCAGAAACCAACATTGATTCGAGGGACTCGGGCGTCGTCAACAAAACATCCGGGCGGTCGCGCTTTATACGGCCGCGGGCGGAGGATGTCACGTCACCGTGCCAAGTTGAGGCGTCGCGTCCCATCCACTCGGCGTAACCGGCGATGCGTGGTTGAAGGTTGTTGAGAAGTGCCTTGAGCGGGCAGATGTAGAGAACAGAGATGCCGGTCCATCGCTCCGTCTGCATACGCGTCAGCAACGGGAACATTGCAGCTTCCGTTTTGCCGCCCGCGGTAGGTGCCAACAGAATTGCGTCTGACCCGGTGCTGATTGGCGCGACCGATTCGTCCTGCAAGGGTCGCAATCCGGGCCACCCGAGTGAATTGACGATGTGGTGCTGGATAACCGGATCGAGTCGGTCGAAACCGGCAGTCACAGCTCGACCTCATCAGCGCTGGTGGCCTGAACGATTTCGGCCTTCTCACTGTCTGCGATGGTTAGTGAATAGTGTTGGCGTGGATCAAAGTCGGCGAATTGATCGACTCGGTCCAGTACGTCAGCGACAAGCTTCTTGAGGAAGATGCGTGGGGATACCCCGACTTTCCCACCGAGCTCGCCGGCAACGGCATCGGCCAGGTCGCGCAGGTAAGCGTCGTCGACCAGCGTGCGGATTCGGTCCGACTCAGACGATCCATCGGCGTAGACGTCGCGAACGCGGATGCCGACTTCGACGAGGCGATCAAGATCGAACCCGGTGAGCCTGATTTGGGGAGCGCGAGGATTGTCGAATCGTGCGTCCGTCCCGAAGTCCGTCTGCAGTCGCTGCGCGAGCGGGGGCAATGCCTGCACCCCTAATCGTCCGTCGTAGAACGCCGGAGTTCCGGTGATGATCAGGTAGAGGCCGGGGTAGCGGCCGGAGTCGAGCTCATCGATCCACTGCCGCAGTGCATTCAAGGCCTTCGCGCGACTGTCCGAGCGCATCCGCTGCAATGTTTCGACTTCGTCGATCACCAGAACGAGGCCGGGGTGTCGTGCGCCTTTGAGTACTGCGAGGAGTCCTTGCAGAAAGCCCATCGCAAGAAAATGGTCGACGTCCTGACGCACTCCGGCTACACGTTTCGCAGCGGCACCCACATGCGGCTGACCGCCGAGCCACGCGATGAGAGCATCGGCGGTTGCGGCATCGTCACGGTCGACGGCATCGCGGTAGGCGCGTAAGACCATCGGATACACCGGGGTGGCGGTGGCGACACTGGCGAGGCGCTGTTCGAGTAGCGCCGCGATTTGCTCGGCAGTGGCTTCGTCGGCACCGGCAGCGGTGGCTGCGTCTTCTTCGATCCCGTACAACCAAGCGTCGATGACATTGCGAAACGCGCTCTTGGCGAAGGCCGAGGTCCGCAACTCTTCGATAGTCCGTCGATACACGGTCTCGAGCTTGTGCAGCGGGGTTTCGAGTTCGCTGATCTGAACTTCCGCGACGGCGAGACCACGTTGCATCGCGCGTTGCTCGACCCACCGGGAGAAGAACGTCTTACCCGAGCCGTACTCGCCGCGTACGGCTTTGAAGATCGCTCCCCCCGAGGCAACGGCGTCGAGATCCTCGTCGATGGTGGTGGCGAAGAGGTCGATACCGACAGCGAGGACGTCGAGATTGCCGTCAGGCACGGTGCCCTGGCGTAGAGACTGGAGGATCTCGCGGCGACGAACCGGTGACAGGGCGGTCACTGGGGGACTCCGAACTGCTCGAACATCAGGGCAGCCTCCACTTCCAGTTCGGTGCCGTTGACACTGAGAACTACGACGCCGTCGGTGTTCAAGATCTGGGCCACGACCGACAATGCTCTACTGGCGCGTGTCGAAGGTACGCCGAGTATTTCGGCAGCGCGTACGAGTGATAACACTCCGTTGCCGGCAATCGTCTCACGGAGAAGAGTCTCGATGGCAGCTTTTTCGAGGTTGCGTCCGAATGTCTTGTACTGCTGTGCAAACAGTGCGGTCCCGAGTAGTTCTTCCACCTTGTCGCGCCCGCCGGAAACGACGGGTGAAGCAGCCACTGTCGCGGCGGGAGTGCCGACATCGAACAGCGCATCGGATTGTGGTGACAGCTTCGGCGCAACCGTTTTCTTCCGCTTCGACGCAATAGCCGGTGCAGCGGTGACCGGTGTCTGCAGAACAACTGCTGTGCGGCTCGGTTCCCACCAGGCGGGTACCGGGGAAGGAGACACCTCGAGGCCAAGGTGTGGAGGTACGGCACCGTTGACGAGGATCGAGATGGGAATGACAGCTTCGGCTAGCGTGGCGCCGCCGTGGTAGCCGGCTTTCATCCCGGTGTACCGGAGTTGCTCGTCTACCGCGAGGACCGCGCTGTGGCTGTCGGTGAGTACACGCGGACCTTCGACCAGGACCTCGTCAATTGGCACGGAGGCTGCATCGGCGCCCGCTGCTAGGCGGTATCGAGCCGAAACCTGCTGACCGCGCTGCACACTCGGCTGCTCACGACGCTCGACGACATGACCGTGGTCGCTGACAAGGACAATGGTGCGACCGACTGCTGCCGCAGCAGACAAGAGCGCATCGAGATGCTTGAAACCCGCCGTGGTCCAAGTGGTGCCGATCGGATCGGACCGATCGAGGGCGTCATCGATGTCATTGAGGACACAGGCAATGACGGGGCGGTCTTTTGTGTTTTCGACTGCGGTACGCACGTCCTGCGCGAGCGCGTTGCCGCGCGAGACTGCTTCCAGGTCCGCTTTATGGAAGAGCACCTGACCCGCGCCGCGCAATGCGTGCGATTGCAGCCACGAGGCGAATCCTCGGCGTTCCTCAGACTGTCCGCCACGTTGGAGTGCGCCGGATAGCAGTGTGCAGCGGGAGAATTCGGTAACGGTCGGCAGGGCAGCGAGAGCTGCACTGTTCGGTTCCTCGGAGACCAGGGTGCATTCTTGCCATTGGGGGCGATAGCGACGGAGTGCGTCGGCAACAACCTCGTTGGCTGCGGTGGCACCCATTCCGTCGGCGATGACGAGCAGTACCGGAGATCGAGTGGCCGTGCTGAGCGCGCTGGCACCCGGCGCAGCAACTGTGAGCGGCAGGACCACGCGGTCGAGGATGTCCTCGATGTATATGGGGGCGCCGGGGCGGTTCAGGTGATGAGTGCCGCTGGACGAGACCAGAGTCGCGAACTGTCGGTCTTGCTCTCCGCGACGGGCGCGCACAGTCGTGATGATCCGATGTGCCGCCGCCGCGAGGGTCGGGTCGTCGGCACCGACGAAGGCATCGTTGACGGCACCGTCCACCCAAGACAATTCGCTGCGGTAGTACGTCAGCCACCCGGCGAGTGTCGACGGTCGTTGGGCATCGCGGCGCGTCCACCGCAGTAGCCGTAGGGCAGCGGCGCCTACCCGGACGTCGCGTGGTGCGTCGGAGGAGTCCACTCGCGATTCACGATGTGCGACTACGTCAGCCCACGCATTTTCCACTGCCGTGAGATCTGGATTCTGTTCGGCGGCAGCAAGAGCTGCTGCGAATCGGGCGATACGAGGCGGGCGCGCGGACGACAGGACGTCCGATCGACCAACTAACGACGTCGCCTGCAAACGGACCACCAGCTGCTCGGCCCGGCGCAGGACATCATCCGGAACGTCGGCGCCGGTAACAGCGAGGGCTGCCGTATTGCCCCAGGCGGAGAGCTGCTGCTCCGTCAAAGTGTGGTGACCGAGCTCGACTTCGAGAAGGGTTCGCACTTTGACGGTCACGTCGATCGACGTGGGGAAGGCTGCGGATGCGGCGGCGGAATCGTCGATCAGCGCGGCGACGAGCCCGAGGGGAACCAATTGCGCTGGCCCACTGGTGCGCCACACGATCGTCATTGAGCGACCGAGGGGGCCGAGGGTGCGTTCGAGCCAGAGATAGAACTGTTCGACCAAGACCGGTGCGGTCCGGTCACGCCACGCTGAAAACTCTTTGGTCCGTTCGGTATTCATTGACCACAGAGACACATGATGAGGAGTGACCTCGCTGGCAGTCAGCCCGAAATTACGTTGGGCGAGGGCCCCGAACAGGTGGTCGTTGGTCAGGACACCACCCGGGGCGGGCGGCACCGAATCACCCAGTTCGCGCAACGCGGAGCGGGCGGCGTCGTTGTCGAGGGAGAGCAGATTGAACTCTTGTCGGTTTGCCCGGAACTTCTCTCTTAGCGCGGGCCATGGATCCAGATTGGACAGCCGGCCCGAGACCAAATGATCGACAACTCCAGCGGGCAGTTCGGCCGACTCCCGATCTGTCAGGATCACAACCCAATCGAAGTGGTGTCGCTCGGTCAGCGCGTCACGAATCGCGAGCACACTCGGACCAACTCGGATCTTCACGCTCTGGCCGTCGAGCTGGAAGGCGTCGGCACCAGACCACACGGGCGCCGCGGCGAGCGCAATAACCCCGCGGCGATGCCGGCTTGCACGGAACTGACCGATCGCGGTGCGGATGCCGGCCACATCCGCCTCCGGGAGCCGCGTTGGAACTGTCACGATTCGAGCCTTGTAATAGTCACGGTAATTTTTGCGTCCGGGTAATTGTCGAGCATCTTTCGGAGCTGAGCCTCAACAGCGGACGCAGCGGTAGTGTCCGCGACTGTGATGGTCTCGGTGGTTCCACCAACTGGCTTCCGCTCTCGCTCCTCACGTTCGCGCTCAAGTTCGCGCTGGCGTTCTAGCTCCTGACGTTGGCGTTCGAACTCACGTTGGTGTTCTAGCTCCCGACGCTCGCGTTCTAGTTCCTGACGTTGGCGTTCGAGTTCGCGTTGAACTTCTAGCTCCCGACGTTTGCTCTCCTGCTCTTCGCGTTCCGTATCCGCATCGTTTCGCTTTTTTCGTCCTCTTATTGCAGCTTCTTCGAGCCAGGTATCGCGGTCACCGGCGGCACTCGCGAGAGCGGGAGGAAGGCTCTGCACTGCCTCGTGCGATTCGAATGCCTGCTGCAGTTTGGACAAAATGACACGTGCGCTCGCGGAACCCTCGTCAGTATCCGAAGTGGCTGCATCGCGGAGCACGTCCCACCGACCGAGCGGGTAGCGGATGAGAGCCTGCTCAATCGCGGCGGCAGAAGTAAGTGACTTGGACGCCTCGACGTCTGTGCCGCGTAATGGCGCATCAGCGATCGCGGCTACAAGACCGAGGTTGTCGACGTGAGTCAATCGCGTCTCGAACAGCTCGGCCAGATCGGCAGCCAGCGCGGACCGGCCCTTCTCCGGATCGATTCCAAGGTAGCTGTAGGCCTCCCCGAGTGCGGTGACGAACTGACTGCGGCCAACGAACGTAGTGCGCGCATACGAGCGCACATTGTCCGCGAACGCGGCAAGGTTCGTAGCAGTCAAATATTCGTTGACTACCAGACCGGTCCAGGTCTTCCACCGCGTGATCGCCTTGTGCCATTCGTATTGATCCGGCAACGGTTCCAGACGCAGCGCGGTGCCCCGGCGGATATCGCCTATCGAGGGCTCGTCGATCGGGCTCGAGTGCAGGAACCAGGAGCGCTTGGTTTGCGCAGCCCACGCCCCGGCAACCAGATCGATCATGTCGGACGTCAGGCCGCGCTTGGGTCCACTCGCAGCGATGGCGGTCCGCAACACCTCGATATCGACGTCGGACTGCTCGTCGATCGCCAAGCGAGAGAGTTCCTGGGTGATGCGGGTACGCCACGCCGTGAACTGTTCAGGCCCGAAGATCAGGTGCGTCTCATTGGTTTTCGCGATACCGAGCGGCTCGACGACCCGGCGGGCGACGTCCCGTTCGCTACGTTCGAGCGGGAACCGACCGTCCGCCTGAGACTGTGCCTCACGCAACCGTGTCAACACAGTGTTGAGTTCGCGGCGGCTGATCACCTTGTCGACGGGCGTGAATTCCGGGTGATCCGGATAGAGCGCGTCGAAGGCGTCCGTGATCAGACGGTCGACGGCTTCGCCAAGTGTGTTTCCGATCGGCGGCTGCACTGCGAAACCGGCGTGCAGAGAACGTAAGGGGGCTGTCCTTCGGGGAACTGGGCACCACTGGCGACTCCGTAAGACACCTGGATCGCGTTGCTCAATTGCCCGAGCACCTGCGACTGCTGTTGCTGCAAGATCGAGCGGGCAGCGGCGCGGTCCGCTTCGGACAGCTCATTCGCGTACGACGCCCAACGATCACCCGCGAGCACATAGTTGAGGATGACGAGCAAACCCAACTGTCGCGTGACCTTCTCGGAGAAGAAGCTGGGCAACCAGGCCACCGTGAAGCGGTCCTGGCCAGTGCGCAGCAGCGCCTCGATACGGTCGTGGTCTTCGGACGTGGTGTGCCCGGAATCGTCGAACGGAAGATCTACGACCAGCCGCAATGCGCCGGCGGTGGTGGGCCGGAATGATTCGTCGGGAAGATACCCGCGATCGCGGACGTTACCGAACACCACCTCGACGGGGCGCTCGGTTCCCCGCCAAACCTTGTTGCGCAGCAACGCATTATCAACGGTGTGATCGACGCCGACAACACCGAAGTGCTCGGAGAGCAGGGTACGCATCAGTTCCCGGCGCCGGCCGTCCGTGTCCTCAGCTTGCGCGCGAGTGATGATGCGCTCGTAGTCGACAGACTCGAGAGTGACGGAAATGATGGGGTTCGCATCAGCAGTGACGGACAGCTCAGGGATCTCCGCAGCCCACTGCTTGACCTTGTTAGTGATCTGGCCGATCTGATCACCGGGAATGATACTGACAACGCTGCCGTGATTGAGCGACGCGAGGCGGCTGGCATCGATCTGTTTGAGCGCCGGGACGTTTGGCGCGACCGCTGACATCAGCAATGTCTTTGCGATCCGGATATCTGCGCGCAACCCTGGTGGTACGGCATCGTCCGCGGTTGTTTCTTCGATACCGGCGCTGCGGAACAACAACGGCCGCAGCTTCTCGGTCCAGAGTGTGCGCGCGGTCTTGAATGTGCTTGCAGCAGCATCGTTGATCGGCGTCGAGTTTGCACTGTCGATGATGTAGTCGAATGCTTCGCCGACAGGAATGACATTGTCGACTGTCAAACGATCAGCGTTGTCCTGCAGCATCTGCTGCATAACCTTCAGCGCAGTGCGTTCACGCTGCATCTGCCCCGACAATGCCCGCAGTGTTGCGATCAGTGCGGGGGAGAACGGGTAGGTCAGCTTGAACGCATCGGAATCGGAACCGCGGTACTGCCCGTCGGTGTTGACGCCGTCGAGCAGCACATCCCAGACCTTTGGATTGCGGTCCAGATGGGCAAACGCATTGTCCAGCGCGGCCTGGGCATCCGAGTCGAGGGGACTCAACAGTCGCTTCTTCGCGATGAACGGCAGGTTCTCGTCACCAAGTTCGACATTGCCGAACCGGCCGGCTTGATGCGCAAAAGCCTGTTCGAGGGCCTGCTGAGTTGCACCGGATTCGGATCCGGTAGCAACCCACTTTGCAAGGTCATGCTGCCGCGCGATGAACGAGCAGATCGGAACTGCAAGCCGTCCGCGGCTGGTCTCTACCAGCTTTGTGATCTTCTGAACTTCTGCATTGAACTTGTCGCGTTCGGTGATGAGGAAGGTCAACCACAACACCAGCTCGTCGAGCATCAGGACAACACCGTCATAGCCCAGCGACTTCGCGTGGTCGGCGATGACGGCGAGTCCGTCTTCGAGGGGAAGCCAGTCAGTATTGCGGGAGTAGCTAGTGAAGTACGAGGCGATCAGTGCCTGCTGCAAGCGGGAGCGTTCCGCCGGATCCGCACCGGGGGAGGTTGCTGCTGAATAACTTTCGGCAGACCACATTCCGGTCGACTGCCCCAGAGCTGCCCAGTTCACAGCTCCCGACGGCTGTCCGCCGTCCACACCGTTGAGCGCGGCGAAGAACTTGGCCTCGCCCACTTCGGCACGACGATTATCGGCATCGGCGAACAGTCCACCGGCCGAGTGCAGCACGGGCGGCAAGGCGTTCGGGTGCAGGGCAGCGATCTGACGCAGGTATTGATCGAACAAGGCTGATTCGATGGTCTGTGAATCCAGGAAGTGGAACGTCAAACGTAGGAGTTTGGCATTCGAAATTGCTTGGTGCTGAGCAATGATCGGTTGCAGTTCAGGAATCGATAGGGCCTTCGGCGCGTGGCCCAGAACGCCGTGCAGCACCGCCATGAAGTGCGACTTACCGGAGCCGAACGATCCGTTGAGGTACGCAGACTTGTTCTCCCCGGTCCGCAGCGACTCTTCGACCACGGACAACGCCTGATTGAATGCTTCGGCAATGGCAGGGGTGACGACATACGAGTCGACGGTCGCGGCCAACCGATCTTCGGCGACAGAGTCGGATAGACGGAGAACGTAGTCATTGGTGCCGTGCGATTCCGAGATCGCGAAGGTCTCCCGCAGAGTGCGTGCGGATGATGCGGAGTTGCCGGGGAACATCACTGCGCGGCCTTTCTGGGAGCAGCCTTGCGGGCTCGAGTGGTTTTGGCGGGACGCCAGGCTGAGAGATCGCCGACGGGAATTCCGACGGCGGAGGCTTTTTCGTGGAGCTGTCCGGTGAGATACTCGGCCAGGTCGATCCCGAAAGTGGGGTCAACTCCGGTGTGCCACTGCCTAACCCACGGCAAAACCTCGGCGATGCCGGCGACCACGGGTACCAGTTCGGTGAGTGCCGTGCCCTCAGACTCGCGATAGGCGTAGACGGTGGCGAGAGCAATTCCCTGCTGGGCATGGTTCCAGCCGGCCCAGCCGAGTAGTGGTGTGGGATCGGTGGCGCGGCCTGCGCCCGGGTACGAGACGAACCGTTCCTTGGGTACGTCGAGCTTGCCACGATGCGACCAGTACGATTGTTTGACGAAATCGGCACCCGTGTACTTCGGCGGGACTGGAATATCGGTGGCCTTGATCAAGCCGGCGTCCTCTTCGCGCTGTAGCGCCCAGACTCGTTCCCACTCGGTGCGCTTGCGAAGCCCAGAATCCTTGTAGCGCAAAGCGGCGAGGTAAGGTACAGCCTCGTCGGAGAGCAGTTTGACGAGGGTTTCGGTAACGGGTGCGTCCTTCTTGCCGGCCCACAGATCCAGCGCCTCAATGAATTCGGCGTTCTTCTCGACATACCCAGCAAGTTCAGCCACAGACAGGCACTGCGGAGCGCCCTGCGGAGTAAACCAGAGCGACGGTTCCTCGAGTTTGTCGAGAATCCAATCCTTCAGTGCTTGCTGAAGTTTGACGTCCCACGAGTCGCCGGCCCAGCGTCGCTTGTACTCCGGTCGCTCGAGCAGTCGAATGAAGGGGTTGGATTCAATTGCGGCCAAACGCTTCTCGACGAGTTCGCGGTACTCGGCCGGCAGGTGGGCAGGGATCTCGGTGACAGGTGTTGAACCGTGCCGGCTGAACCAGGCAGATTCGGCTTCGCCAGCCGCGACCTTCCGAGCAAGTGAAATCTCGAAGGCGCGTTCACCCAACTCGATGCCCGGCACATCGCGAGGCGGAAGGAACAGTTCGCCGTCGATGAGGCCGTAATGGAGGTAGACCTCCCAATCGAGTTCGTCTTGTTCGGCAACCATCAGCGCTCGAATGCGGGCATGCTCCGCGCGGGCCGCGTCAATGGTGCTCTTGGTAGCGCCGTTTCGAGTAATTGCTGCCGCGGGCTCCTGTGCTGCGAGGTGCTGCGAGAGATCGTCGATCCGTCGCCCGCGTTCGAGCGGTGTGTGCGTGGGGAGCGGAAAGTCCTTGAGAGTGGTTCCCGTGAACTCATATGTGTTCTTCCATAGTTCACTCCCCATCGCTGCGTAGCCCGCGTCCACTCGAGCGCCGCCGCCTTCACCCTTGTTATGGCTGTTCTGCTTCAGCCAGAAGCATGCGGTCGAGCTGTTGAGGGTGCCCAACAGCCGAAGGTGATCGTCCTCGGTCGCACCCTCCGGCAGCTTGATCACCGGCGCGGACTGCTTGAACACCTTGCCGCCGCGGTCGAGTACAAAGTGGTTGTGCGTCGCGACAAAAGCGAAAGCAATTCCGAGTGGCACTCGATAGCGCTTCTTGAAAAACATGGAGTGATCGAACCACCGGAGACCGCGCTCGGTAAGCGATTGTTTGAAGTCGACGCGTCGGCTGAGAGCCGTGCGATTTAGCCATAGGACTTGCTGCGCTCTTCTATTCGGCTCACATGGGTCGCCTTCCGCGTTGTACGGGAAAAGGGTGACAAGGGTGGGGGATACAAGATAGTCACGTACATCCTCGCCGAGCGCGATTGGCATCGTATCGGCCATGTATTGACGAGTCTTCGCAGCCTCAGGTGTTACGTAGAAGGCATCGTCGAGTCCAGTGTGGGTGGTTCTTCCAATTGTGCTGGTGCGATCGCCGAGCGTCTCAGTTCGGGCCGATTCAATAGTTGAGAGCGTCTCGACGGCACCACCACCGCTCAGACTCCACGGATGGAGGCGTAGGTTCTCGCGCGGAAGATTGACGACTGAGATCCACTGGTCCTCGTAGGCAGGCAGGCTGACATGTTCGACGAGTGAGGTCCATACCTTGCCCTTCGCGGGATTGTCGGGCGCTCCTGGTTCACCCTGAATGCCGAGGACTGCGCGGGTTGTGTCATGGATGTTCGGATGGTTACGCCCAGTAATAATGACGGTCGGCGTTCCGTGACCCGGAATGTAGGCCCCGGATGTATCCGCAACGAGCCTGAGATCCTTTCGCGCAAGAAATTGTTCGATGATAGGAGCGCCGAATTCGCGTTTCATGAAGGAGTTCGAGGTGATCTGGCCGACCCATCCGGCCCGATCTCCCGATCTGGCAAGGTCGAAGAACTTCTCCATGAACGGAACCGTAAGTGCATAGGTGCCCTTGCAGAAGTGGTAAATCTCTCGGTATCGAGCGTTGAGCGCTTTGTCGCTGACGACGATGTAGGGCGGGTTACCGACGACGGCGTCATACTGGCCGGGTGCAAGGATCTTGCGTAGTAAGCCTGCGTCTTCAGTGCTGTAGGTGAACCCAGATGTAGCTGCATCCTTGTCGAACGACAGATCGCCAAAGTCGAATGCATCAGCTCCTTGTTCGGGGCCGTGGAGCAGTGAATCGCCGTTGGCGAGGTTCAATGTGAACTTGGGTGCATTCACCAATGATGTTTCGCCACAAGCCTGCAACGCCGCAACGATCAGGCGAAACTTCGCGATCGCCACTGCAAACGGGTTCAAGTCCACGCCGTAAACCGAGGCCAACGCGTTGTCGACACGGGTTCGCAGTTCCAGTCCGGGGGCGTGATGATGCCAACGCTCAACCAGACGAGCGAACGCGCCGAGTAGGAAGTGGCCGGAACCGCAGGTGGGATCGATGATCTTGAAACCCTCAAGCGGGCGGTCCTTGAGTGCGGGCTCCATGGTCTGGTCGAGGATGAATTCTTCTACAAATTCGGGGGTTTGGAGCAGGGCGTACTTCTTCTTCGCGAAGTCCGAAAGATCCTGGTAGAGGTCGCCGAGGAAGCGGGTGGAGAGTTGGTTGTCGCGGAACGTCCACATCAACTCGCCATCGTCTTCGGTGCGGCGCCAGAATGCGAGCAGCTGATGCACCGCGTCCGAGGACGGGGTGGTGATGTTGAGGGCGGCATGTCCGTCGACGAGAGATTGTGTGGCAGGGTACTGGCGCAGTGCCTCGAAGGATTGTTCCAACCACTCGCGGTAGGAGTAGTCGGGATGCTCACGGTAGAAGGAGGTTTCGGCGTCTACAGCTCGTTGGCGCAGCATTGAATCTGGATGCGTGATCCAGACTGCAGCGTCACCGAGCAGCAGGTTGTCTTCGCAGAAGCGCACGAACACGCTGGTGAGTAGCCAGCCGACAGCGGCCTGGGTGAGTTGATCTTCGGACCAATCCGTCCAGGACACAGCGGTGCGCTTTTCCTGCACAGCAGCCTGGTGAGTAGTGCGCCAACGCTCCAGCTCTGTGCTGTCAGCGGTGAGACGCGTCCGCATATCGTCAACCAGCAGGGCCAGTTGCGGCTTCAGCGCGGTCGTCAGTTGGTTTCCGGCCATCGTGGCCAATGCCATCAGACATGCTCCTTCTCATTGCGTTCCGAGGCGGTGTGGTCGGATTCTGTGGACGATTCGGCTGCAGCGAGTAGTGCGCTGAGTCCGTTCCTATCCACCTGGACAAACTGCTCAGGACTCATTCGTGTCAACGCGGTTGTGTCCACGCGGGCACCCGGTCTGAACATCTTCTGCACGCGTGGGGCTCGGGCACCCGCCACCTTGCGCAGTGTTTGAGTGAACGATCGGGAACCTGTGGCGTGCAACACCGTTCGACCACGCCGTGCGAGTTCACCGACTAGCGACAGTGCGACGACACTTTTTCCACTGCCAGGCCCACCGGTGACGATGATGACTCGCTTGTGATCGAGTTGGTGAGCTTGATCCACCGCGTGGAGTACTAGGTCAACAGCGAGTTGCTGCTCACCTAAGAGGTGGAACTGCGGGCGATCGCGAACCTCGGCGGCAGCTACCTTAAGCAATTGTTGAGATGGTGCCACTGCGGAACGGATCAACGTATCACCGGCAGTGTGTCCGGAGGACTCAGTCGAGAGCCGAGATTTGAGGAAGGTTTGCATATCTCCGCGGTCGGCTCCGGTAAACAACCGGCCGCCGAGGGAAGCGGGATACGACCGTAGTTCTGCGACGGCTGCGGGATCCGTAGCGTTGTGGAGGTAGGCCACGCCGGCAACCGCATCGGGCTGATCTGCAAGAGCCTTCGCGAAATCTGACAGGTACTCGCAATAGCCCTTGACTTGTGCGACAGGGTGCAGTTTGGGGCCACCGGGCATCCCCGGCACATCGACGAGGTCAATGCTGCCTTCATATCGCTGGGCGGCCGACCATTGCTTGAGTTCCACCACGACATATGACGGTCGGCCTGTAGTCGGATGTAGTCCGGCCAGTACGACATCAGCGCGCTGAGACGTGAGAGGTAAGTGGTACTCGACCAACATCTCGACGCCGCCCAAACCGGCTTCGATCAAATCATTGGCTAGAACGGGAAGGCTGCGGCTCCACGACTTCTGCTCCGATTCACTTGCGCGCCGGCCGGTACGAAACAGCATTTGTTCCAACAGCTGTTCCACCAAGGAATCAGGATTCGCCATCGCGCCAATCCTGTTGGCAGAAGTACGAAGCAAGGTCACAGTGAGATCCCCCAGGCAGCACGAATCGAGTCGTGCGGGTGGGGGCATGTCCGTGGCTGTGAATCACAGCGGAAGTCCGTCGGGCCGCGCTCAGTACATTAGCGGAAGCGCGACCTGACGGATTGAGCGACTCGTGCCGCGCTACGATCCTGCGCGGTAGTGCTCACCGATCTTGATCAGCTGACCGGATTGAAGCCCGAGGTGAATGCAAGCGTCGAGTCGTTCCCGGGTTGGAGTGGTCAGTCGCTTCTGATTGAAGACTGCCAAAGTTCGACGATGCAGGGAGTCTACATCCGACTTGCTACCACAGACCGCCATCATGGCATTCACGATCTCCTCGGGCGCAATGTCCATCAAACTTCGCGTGATCTCGGCCGGGGTGGTGCGGTAGCCACGCCAGCCAATCGGGTTGAGTTCCTTCGGCCAGACAAAGTCGCCGAGTCCTGATTTTTTGATCAACTCGGCCGGAATGCAACGAACGATCGTCTCCCGTTTCCCAGCCGAGACACGGTCGAGACCGAAGCGCCGGCCGACGTCACGGGCCAAACGGTCCATCGAGATCGGGCCTTCGATGTTTACTGTTTCCCGCACTGCACTCAGGATCGTTTGCTGAACCGAGGGTGAATCCACGCGATCGAGATCACCGCGTGGTCCGAGCGTTGTTGTGGGCGCCTCCAGATACGTGGTTCCGCGTCCATCCCAATCCCGGGCAACAGGACTGGCAGGGGGCGTATCAGCTGCAGCCATCCGACCGATCAGGACGGGTTCGTCGGACACTTCAGCGGGGTGGTCGGGCTCATCCGATTTCAGCCAGCGGGTGTTGTCGGCTGAGAAGTCGACCGATATCGACACTTCGAGTTCAGCCAGCGCAGCGGCAGCGATAGCTTCGGCCTGAGCCAGTGCTGCGGCGTCGATCTGGGCTTGCCGTTCGGCCATGCGGAGCTTCGATCTGGTCAGCGCTTCCTTGACTTGTTGGACAACGGATTCGGGGTTGTCGATCCAATTGGGAAGCCACACGCGAACTGAAGCTCCCCAATGCATCATCGACTCGAGAAGCTGTGGTGTCAGATCGCGGTCAGCGACCGTCGGACGCTCAGCCCACGCCGGCCCGTCGAGCAGGATTGCGACCTGCCAACATTCGGATTCTGGTTCACGAAGAACAATGTCCAGAACAAAGTCTGACAGACCGTAATTTGCTTCGACTTCGTATCCCTGTTGGCGCAAGGCTTCACAGATCGACTCCTGGATTTGATCGGAAGTGTTCTGGGGGCGTGGTTGGAACGAGTTCCTGGAGCGATCAGGTTGTGCAGCGAGTTCCAGATATCCGCGAAGATGCGCCATTCCAACCGACTTGGTGCGTGAAAGATCGATGTCCGAAGGCTCGAACGAGGTGAAGATGACAACCTTTCGGCGGGCACGGGTAATGGCGACGTTCAATCGTTTCTCGCCACCAGTACGAGTCAGTGGACCGAAGTTGAGTGGCATCTTCGAATCGTCCTGCTTCTTCGAGAATGCCGTTGTGAAGAGAATGACATCTCGCTCGTCGCCCTGCACGTTCTCGAGATTCTTGACGAAGATTCCGTCTTCCTTGTCGGTGCGCAGTTGGTCGAGGACCAATGGGTCTCCGGTCTTCTCGAGCAAATCGAGCACCAGGGTCTGTTGCTGTGCGTTGAACGTGACGACGCCGATGCTTTGAGACGCCAGATTGGCATTCGACAGGCGCTGGCGAATCTCGGCCACAATCGCTTCCGCCTCGACAATGTTGGTTCGGTGCAGTTGTTTAGTCTCGCGATTGAAATGTCCTGGCACTCTTCGCCATTCGACGCCAGCTGTGGCATCGCCGCCAGGTGAAGGCAAACTCGCGAGGCGTCCCTCGTAGTACTTGCGGTTGGAGAAGGCGATCAGAGATTCGTCTTGACTCCGGTAATGCCAGGATAGCCACAGCCGTGGAACCCCAGATTCAACGGACTCCGTCAGAATGCTCTCGAGATCCTCCGGTATGACCTCGTCATCTTCAGTGACATCGTCGCCATCGCTTGCGGTCACCTGGCCGATTGCAGTCGGCGGCATTTGCTGCGAATCGCCGACGATCACGGCCGAGCGGGCGCGGCCCAGCGCGCCGATGGCTTGAGGGACAGTGACCTGCGAGGCCTCATCGAATACAACGACGTCGAATGTGGCTGATCCCGGCGGCACGAACTGAGCCAAGGACGTGGGGCTGACGAAGAAGCACGGCGTTGCTGCCAAAATGTGGTCTGAGTAGCGAGTCATCAACTGACGGAAGGTGGTTCCACCGCGCTTGGCATCGAGTTGGCGTCGAAGCTGCCCGATTTCGCCAGACAGCGCACCGGCCTTGAATAGGCGTCGGTCGAGCAATGCAGCGGGCAGGGCTGCGATCTGTTCCTCGCGTTGAGCCGCCGAGGCTCGGGCGTAGTCGAGAGTCTCGCCATCCTTGAGGGCCTTGTTGAAATTGGTGAGTCCCTGCGTTCTTCTGTGTTCGTTCAGCGAAGCAACTGCCAGGCCACGGATGAAAGCGACTTCAGCGTCCGAAGAGTTGATAGCGCCCGTGAGAAGTTCATGGGCAAAGACATTCAGCTCGGCAGTTTGCAGTGGCTCGAGGAATGTCGACATTGTCGACCACTTGCGAACGGACGCTCCCGCGTCTGCATCGATCGAAAATCTCCAGGCTTCTGAGTCGCGACCCCACGCGGACAGCCAATGGGACTCATCACACCAACGGTCGAACTCGGCGTCGCTGAACCCGAGGAGTTTCTTCCAGGTGAGCCACGCTTGTGACACCGCTGCGAGCGCATCGATGTTCTGTTGGGACACAAGACCGGACTCGACCAGGATCCGCCACATGCCCGGGTGTGCGCGGATGTAGTCACCTGACATATCGATGAAGTCGAACGCCGGCTGAAGTTGCTGTGCTGCGTCAGCGTTGAAAGGGTTCCAGACCGGGGGAGCAAATGGCCCGAGCAGGGTGCGCATGTGTTCGACAGTTTGTCGAGTCAATTCGCGTGCGCTGGAAATCGATCGCAACAACGGCAATGCGGTGTCCGGATCGATCGCCACGCCAGGCAATAGTGCCGGTGCAACATCGCGGATGAATTGCTCGGTTCGCTTCTTTTTGCCGAATATGCCCTTGCTGACCTCCTCGGCCGCTACGATTAATGGTTCGACGGAACCAGATCCGATGAAGTTCGGCATGAAAACTGCAGTGAGTGGCGCACATTGCTGTTGGAGCAGGGTCAGCTCACTGAGTAGTGAAGTGCGGGACGTTGTCCATTGGGTGCCCTGCATGCGCTCGACTACGGTCGGGTCGGCGATCATCCAGTTCGACTGCCGGCGGGCCTGCGGCAACAAGACCTCGATCTCGGCGGGAGTGCGCATCCGCTCGATGATCCGCAAAGCAGGCGGGGTCTGCTGTACGAGCGCAAGTGCGGAGTTCATCTGCGCCGAAGCGGAGCGGAACGAGTCTTCCGATGCTGCCGGATCGATCGCTCCGACGATGGTCCACGGATTGACGCGATTTATCGTGACCGACCGGGCAGCACGTTCGAATTGCTGCAATGCGTTGGTGACTGCTCGAACGCTGACCTTAGGGGACGCAACATAAGGCGCAGGAATTGTGGCCGTCGGGCCGTCGCCAAGGCTGAGGACTGTGTCGTAGGCAGTCCACAGTGTGTGCTCGACGCCGTTCTCGGTGTGAATCTTGGACGGATAGTCGTCGAGCGGGACGTGCTTGGCCCGCAACTCAGCGAGCTTTGCTGACCAGGCGCGCTGATTGTAGTGAACAGAATGATCGATCGCGGTCTTCAGCTGAGCGCGAATAGCGTTAGCGCTCTGACTCTTTCCATGTAGGTCCAGCGTGAATTCGGCCAGGCCGACCTTTGTCAGCCGCTTTTTCACCACCTCGAGGGCGGCTTGCTTCTCGGCTACGAACAACACGGTCTTGCCCTGAGCCAGAGTGTGCGCAATGAGGTTGGTGATGGTTTGTGACTTGCCGGTACCGGGAGGGCCCTCCAGGACGAAGGAGTGACCATCCGCTGCCAATGCCACTGCACGGAGCTGTGAGCCATCGGCAGGGATTGGGACGGGCACGTCGAGTTCTTTGACCGGTACAGCTTCAATCTCGGTACCGTCCGGGCGACGTGAATCTCGGAACGACTCACCAGCATGATGAGTCAGATGACGAACGATGGGGCTCTGCTCGAGAAGGTCCCAGTGATCGTCGAGGTCTTTCCACATGCCGAAAGTTCCGAACTGGCAAATGGCCAGTGACGCAGTTTCATCGATGCGGAAATCCAAGTTGTGCTCGATCATCGCTGAGCGAATGCCCTTGAGAGCTGCGTCGATGTCTATGCCGCTCTCATCGAGAGGTGGCGTCTCCAAAGAAGGAATCGAGACACTGTGCTTGAGCCGTAGCCACTCGACGAGGCAGTAGTTTGGTGTTGATGTGCCGGACGTGTCGACCACAATCCTGAAGGGGCTGCGCCCAGAGCCGCCAGTAACCTTGACGGGCAACAAAAATAGGGGAGCTCGCGCTGGCCGTCCGGTGCTGGTGGCATGCATCAATCCGCCGAATGTCAGATAGAGATTGGCGTTGCCGGTCTCCTCGAACATGGTGTGCGCGGTGCGTTGCAGGTGCTTGAGTCGGGCTGTATATACGTCGTGCTTGACGACTGCATAGATTCGCTTTCGGTCGCGTAAATAGTCGAGAACCGTTGCATCGTCGATGTCTTGGGCTTGGCGTGCGCCTTGGAGTTCGTGGATCGAACTCAGTTCGTCGTGGGGAGTGAGCTCAATGGGAACGTCTGCATGCACCAAATCATCGAGTAATGCGAGTCCGCCGATGGGGACATGGAGATCGATAACTTCCCGCGACTCTTTCAAATTGAGCAGACGGTTCCGTGTACTGAGGTCAAGCAGGGATCGCTTCCATTTCTGAACTCGTGGGGGAGAAGTGTCAGTTGCATCGAAGACCGTGTCAACCGAATTCTGTTTAGTGAGAAGGTTATCGGGCAGGCTGAGGTCCGGCTGAATTGTGCCGGCAGCGGTGCGCTCGGATATTGGCGATGCGAATTCGTCGAAGGTTGGAAGCGGCCGCACACCGTCCTTGCGGGCGGATGCGATCGCGACAAGTCCATGGAGGTCGTCCGGCTGGGAGAAGTGGCGTCTAGCATGTGCCACAGCATTTTTGAAGGATCCTTCGGGGCTGCTGTCGTAGTATGCAGCTTCGACGGCTACGACTTTTCCGGAATCGAAGAGATTGGCTATCGCGTTCGACTCGAGAATGACGCTGTGTGAGAGGTGAGCTTCTTCTTGCATGAATCCAGCGAATGCATGTCCCTTGACAAGCCAGATGACCGGTCGCAGTCCGGCCGCTTCCAAACATGCTGCATAGGTGACTGCTAGATCGATGCACGTTCCGAAACGTTCATCGAGTACCTGTGCCGTCGTTCGGATCTTCTGGCCCGTTCCTTCGAACGAGGCAGGCGGATCGATATAGCGAATCTGACGGAGGCGTAGGGCTTCGTAGGTTGCTGCCGCGATCTCTGCAGCACGTTGTGGTCCGCGCTGATACCCCTCGAGTGAGGTGGAACCGGTGAGGTTGCCAAGAAGCTCGGACGCGGCGTCGAGAACATTGCTCACAGCTCGGGTGTTTGGCTGAACAAAGGCTGCCAGTGAATCGAAGAACTCGGGGGCATTGAACCACTCGTTGTGGGCTAGAACTCTAATCGGCACATTCAACGCGATGTCATCGCCCCAAAGGCGTGAGACGGTGACCGCGATGGTGGCAGGGTAGCTCTCGTTCAGTTCTCGAAGGTGCGGAACAGTTGGCACGACGGCCGCGTAGTCGTCCCAGAACGCCTCGTGACCGGGAGCGAGAGAACCGTCGACGATGTCAGTTCGAGCCGGTGAGAGTTCCTGGCCGGCACCGTGCAGTTGTACGGTTGCTTTCATATCGACGACGGGCGAATCGGAGTTGTTAGTGATCGAGAGCCCCCGTACCAGCGGTACTCCGTTGTGGACCAGAGCCAGGTTCACGGCGGGG
The DNA here is from genome assembly GCF_003852455.1 of Rhodococcus sp. KBW08. Lineage (NCBI taxonomy): Bacteria > Bacillati > Actinomycetota > Actinomycetes > Mycobacteriales > Nocardiaceae > Rhodococcus > Rhodococcus sp. KBW08. Next base: position 129,165 of record NZ_QAJJ01000021.1, on the reverse strand, counting down.
TGAGTATGAAGTTCGATGGAGATGCCATCAACTTCCGTACGGCATCGGTCCCGTGCTGATTCACGCTCGTTCACTTTTCCTCCGAATCGTATTCCACAATTTACCCGGACGAAGATTCCAACTCCGTACGATCAAATTAATTACGTTAGGGCATGGCACTGACTGGTCTGCAGTGTCTAGGCGTTTTGCGGCACATTCCCACTATCGTTTCGCATACTTTTCATGTGAGATCTCTTATTGTCTGTGACTGATGAACGAGGGATTGCGAATTTCAGAACAGGCTGGGCGTTGCGCGTTCGCCCTGTCTGCGCCTCTTGAGAAATAGGGTCTAGACCCTGAAATATTCGATCCACAAGGCACAGCTACCTGACTCCGATACCTCGGCTAGCCAGATGAATGCTGCGAGGAGCGAAACTGCAACGCCGGGTGTCACGGTCGAGGATGCGCAGATCGTAGGTTCGCGCCTGGTACCAGCGAACGCGGCCGGCTGGCGGACCGTAACGAGATAGCCGCGCTTGCATTTCACGGTATCGACTGGAATAGCGTTCGCCGCCGAAGGCTGGATGTTGTCGCTTCCGGCGGTACTGGAAAGTGGCAACAAACGTCAGCGCGCGTGCATCTCTGCAATCGCAGAGATGCACGCGCGCAATACTAGCCGTGGGTTATTGCTTACTCGCTGGGCGTCGAGGTGACCGCCCTGATGCTGAGCTCGCCGTCTGCATCATCGCCGCACGCACAGTCACAGTCTCCGCCGCAGCCACCGGTGGTGCATTCGCCGGCGTAGCTGTCGTCATCCGCGTCGCAGTCGAGGGACCCTCCGAAGGATTCAGCAAAATCGTCGTCGAGTTCGTGAGTGAAGTCGTGAACCTCGTCGATCAGGTTCAGCAGATGCTGCGGAGCGAAGGGATCGGCGTCGAGCATCGTGGAGACCAGTAGGTGGTCGCCGCTGAAGGCGAAGCGCAGGCGTGGCCATTCCTGCGCGAGTTCGATCAGTCGAGTCGCAGCGTGCGAGGGATTGCCGAGGCCCGTCAGGACCGAGGACCAGACGTTGATCTGAGGGCCGTCATCCGCAACAGTTACGTAGACGACAAACCCGTGAACCGGCACGACAATGTCGCCGTCGTCATCGGTGGCAGGCTCACTGCCCAGTAGTTCGGCGAGAGTTTGAACGCACAGGCGAACCAATTCGTCGCGCTCGTCCGTCACCAAGGCAATGGCGCCGTTGATATGGAGGGGCTGGTCGGCGGTCGTGTCTTGGTCGCTCATGGATCCTCATGTTCTGTGCCAGTCCGAGCAGGCGCTGGGCACTGTTTTCGTTCGGTAGCTGTCAGGTCTACGGTAATCGGCGCACACTATTGTCCGCGCAGTGGATGATCAAAGATGCCTGGGTAGGTCCGTGTTGATCTGGACTTGACAGCCGACCAGCGACAAGATGCGAGCCCCGACAAATCGGGCAACCTTGTGGCAGTGAGTATCTCGGCTGTCGGTAGGTAGATCTAGCCTCCATACATGACGGGTCAGCGAGTTCGGCGAGCTTCACATCTGCGTTTGGTACCTGCATATCAAGCGGCGCAAAGCCAGATGAAGGTCCTTACGCCGAGGCAGATGCGGAATCAGCGTCGACGGCCGGAGGTGGCGAACTTTGTCATGCGGATCGAACTCGATTGCATCACGCCGCCTATTTGGAGACGGTTTTCGGTCCCGTCGAATATCGAACTGGACCAGCTTCATTCGATTGTGCAGGCGGTGATGGGATGGGGAGATCAACACGCTCATCAGTGGGTGAGTGTCCATCACTCAACGGACAATGGCCCAGATCGGTATATCGCGCCAGAGGTGATCGAGCGTGACGGATACCAGGAAGACGAGTTTGGTGAGGACGAAGTCCGGATCGACGAGGCAGTTACCGCGGTCGGGGAGTACGTCCGTTATGAGTACAACGCCCGCGCAAGGTGGAGTCACACGTTGGTTCTGGAGCAGATTGTCGAAGACCAGCCGATTTCTGAGCCATCTTGTCTTGACGGTGCGAGGGCGTGCCCGCCGGAGGATTCTGGCGGTCCGATCGGGTATCGCGAGTTCCTGAACGGGCAGGCGAGTAATGGACTGTTCGATCCCGAACGTTTTGTTCCCGCAGAGTCCGATGCAGCAGTCACCATTGCAGTGGCATTGCATAAGTCACCGCCTGTGGGAAGCTCGCTGTTCGAGAAGTTCTTGCGCCGCTTGTCTGTTCATTCCGCACCGAAACTGTTTGCCGCAGTTGCCGAAGCGGAGCTTCGTGGCGGATACGACAACTACTTCGAGGTGATGCGTGAGGGAGCAACCCGTCAACTGCTGTGGCTGCTGAACTCCGCGCGAGGTGGTGGGATTGTTTTGACGGCATCCGGGTCACTTCCTTTGGACCATGTTGCGGCCGCCCGAGACGAATTCGATTGGGGCAGTGACTGGATCGATGTCACGGCAGGGAGTGACGCGCAATTAGCAGTACTCGTTGAAGCCGCAAAGACACTGGGATTTGTCCGGAAACTCCGAGGCACATTGATTCTGACTCGACTCGGCGCGTCAGTGCTTGCATATGAAGGCGAGCTGTGGCGTCATATCGTGACGGCCATGCCGTTGGGAAAGGGTGAGTTGGCGCAGGAAGCCGGCCAAATTCTGTTCCTTACGTTGGCTGCCGGCTTGTCGGAGTCCGAACGTAGTGAAGTGATGGTCGAAGGACTCACGGCATTGGGTTGGTCGACAACAGACGGAACCCGCCTCGGCGACGACGATTGGACGTGGATGGTGCGAGACACCCTCTTGTACCTGCGAATGATCGGGGCGATCGTCTCCAATCCGCTGGACCAGCATGTTTCCGCCGATCCCGAGTGGGGCCGACGGTTTGCCAGGATGGTCCTGTCGATGTAGGTACGCGATCGAATCGAGCATCGATTTCAATCGATGCGGAGTTGTTATATGCGCTGGAAGCGCACGATTTTTCTGCGGCGGAATCATGAATATTTTCGGGTGGGAAAATATCGGAGTTTTTGTTCGAAATTGCCATCATGCTATGGTCGATTCTCAGTTGTTGAATTGCGTGGTCGAGCCAAAAGCTTGCGCAGAAGATTTATTTTGTGGAGGTTGGGTTTCCGAAAAGACGAAGTGCGTGTTGCTAGTCAATTGAATATGTGACCGGTGTTGGTATGGCGGTCGCTCCTAGGGCGTGCAGAAACGAAGCGTAAAAATCCTGAACAGGGGTTTTGTGCTTTGTTCTGCCGATTATGTGCGAAGGATGTGGCATGTGACGGGGTCCGACATGGTCCAGTTCAGTACCTTGGTGATTGTTTCACTGCTTGTTGCTTTTTATGGTGGAACTTTTCTGATTTCTCTTCGTATTGGTAAGAAGCAGGAAAATGCCGACGGATTTATGACCGCCGGAAACAAATTAGGATTTGGTGTTTCGGCCGCGAGTATGACGGCCACCTGGATTTGGGCGTCGTCGATGTATGCATCCGCCACTTCTGGCTACACCTACGGAATCTCCGGCCCCATTCACTACGGTTTATGGGGCGCGTTGATGATTCTCTTCATTTATCCGTTCGGCCAGCGAATTCGCAAAGTAGCGCCGAAAGCCCACACACTGGCTGAGGTCATGTACGCGCGGCACGGACGCTCGAGTCAGCTGATGCTCGCGGGCTCCAATATCGTCGGTAGTCTCATCAGTTTGATGTCGAACTTCCTCGCTGGTGGTCTGCTGATCGCGTTGCTTTCGCCGTTCAACTTCATCCAGGGTGTGTTCATCGTTGCGCTGGGCGTTTTGCTGTACACGCTGTGGTCGGGTTTCCGTGCTTCGGTGTTGACCGACTTCGTTCAGCTGATCGGAATGCTCGGTGCGGTAGCGGTTTTGGTGCCGTTCATCTTCTTTGCGGCGGGGTTCCCGGCAGCCTTCGAATCCGGGGCAGGCAACCTTACTGCTGAGCAGGGCAACTTCTTCTCGAGCGTTGCCTTTTTCGAGCAGGGTGCGCCGTACATCGCGGCAGTTCTTGCCTACGCAATCGGCAATCAGACCATTGCCCAACGTCTGTTCGCGGTCCGCGAAGACCTGATCAAGCCCACCTTCATCACCGCAACCGTGGGATATGGCGCCACCGTTATCGGCGTCGGAATGCTGGGTGTTCTCGCTCTGTACCTCGGAATCGAGCCGATGGATGGTGACGTCAACAACCTGATTCCGCAGATGGCTGCGTCGTACCTGCCCGGAATTTTGCTGGCTGTCTTCTTTGTCATGATCATCGGCGCGCTGTCATCGACGGCAGACTCTGACCTTGCTGCGCTCTCGTCCATCGTGATGACCGACGTGTACGGCCAAGCCGTCGCAGGCAAGGCTAATGCGAACCCTCGACGGATGCTGCTCATCGGCCGAGTAACGATGATTGTTGCCACGGCGGCGGCTATCTCCTTGGCAAGTCTGCAATTGAGCATTCTGGATCTGTTGGTGTTCGTCGGCGCGCTGTGGGGCGCGCTGGTGTTCCCGGTTATCGCGAGCTTCCATTGGGGAAAGGTCACCAACAAGGCCTTCACTGTGTCGGTGCTGGTGGCGCTTGCCGCCTTCTTGCCCGTCCGATTCAGTTGGGTGCCGATGGATGGGATGTTCGGGATCTTCTCCGACATCGTTGCCGTTGTCGGTATCGGAGTGGTGATGGGGCTCATGGCATTTGGATTCTTCGGCCTGAAGGTTGCGGAGATCGTCGGTGGCCTGGCGATCGTGCTGTCCGCGCCGTTCGCAATCGGCTTCCTCCACGACTACCCAACGCTCAGCGGATCTTTGGTGGCCTATGCCGTCAGTACCGTCGTGTGCTTTGCGATGTCCGTCAATCAGCGTGAGACGTTCGATTTCGAACTGATCAAGCAGCGGACGGGAGACTTCGACGATGACGAGCTTCCTGCCGTGGGAGCGTCCGGAAAGTAACCGTCGAGACAAGTGGAAGGAATACGAATGAGTACAGTTCTACTGACCATTTATGTTCTGATCTGGCCGGCGTTGGTCTTGGTCGTGCTGGGAGTTATCAGCAAGGGATTCTTCAAGGATTGGGCAACTGCTCGCCGCAACGGTGAGGATCTGGTCTAACTTTCACGCCGCCACCGACGGACTTCTTGTCGGTGGCGGCGGTCATATTGCAATCGGGACTAGGGGCAGCGTTATAGTTGCCCAGTGCAACACGACGGAGCAATGGCGCTCACCGGTCCACCAGCCGTTCATGACGAGCTGGTGCACCTGACGCGGCAGCTGATGACGGGGGATCGGCATTCCGATGACCACCCGTCGATCGCGCAGCATTCCTTCCTCTCCTTCATCGGCCGCAACGACGGCTGCAAGGCCACGGAGATCTCCGAAGTCTTCGGCGTCAACCGCTCGACCATCTCGCGCCAAGTGCGTGGCTGCATCGAGGCAGGCTGGGTGTATGCCGATCCGGGATCCGTTCGTCAGGGCAATCCGCTGCACCTCACGGAGGCTGGCCGCAAATACCTCGACGCCGCAGACGCGCGTCGGCTCGACCAAGTCGCCGGCAGGCTGCACGATTGGACCGAGTCCGAGGTCGCAGACTTCGCCCGCGCACTTCACCGCTTCAGAATCAGCATCGAATCGCAGACCAACGGAGATGACACCCTGTGAGTGAGTACAGCGCCAAAGCCCAGTTCACCATCTCCGACAATGAGTCTGTGGTGCACACCGTCTTCACTCACGCCGAGCGCACGCCAGATCTGACGGTGTTCTCCCGCCCCAAGGGAGAGGGTTGGGTAGATGTAACAGCTAAAGAGTTCGCCGAGCAGGTCACGGGCGTCGCAAACGGTCTCATCGCCGCTGGCGTGCAGGCAGGCGACCGCGTCGCACTGCTCTCCGCGACCCGATACGAGTGGACGCTCTTCGACTTCGCTATCTGGGCTGCCGGCGCCGCTACCGTTCCGATCTACGACTCGTCGTCTCAGGGGCAGGTCAGCTGGATCCTCGAAGACTCCGAGGCCGTCATCGCGATCGTCGAAACCGGCGCGCACGAGCAGCTGTTCCAGGACGCGCCAAGCTCTCTCAAGGCCGTCATGCAGATCGACGACGGAGCAGTCGAAAAGCTGACCGCACAGGGCGCCGACGTTGACGATACCGAGTTGAAGAAGCGACTCGCGGGCATCAAGGCCGACGATCTGGCGTCACTCGTCTATACCTCCGGCACCACAGGCCGTCCCAAGGGATGCATCCTCACGCATCGCAACTTCCTGTCCGAGGTGCGCGGGATTCTCACGGCATCGATCGGCAAGGTGGCGGTTCCGGGAAACCGAGTCCTGACCTTCCTCCCGCTCGCGCACGTACTGGCCCGCGCGGTGTCCCTCGCGACGTTCGAAGCTGGTGCGTCGCAGGCCCACTGGTCCGACTTTGCCACCATTACAACTCAATTCGAGCGGTACAAGCCCAACACCATCCTCGGTGTTCCGCGTGTCTTCGAAAAAGTTCGTGACGGCGCAGCACGCAAGGCGGAGTCCGGTGGAAAGATCCCCAGCGCGATCTTCGCCTTCGCCGAAGCCACCGCCAAGGAGTACAGCCAAGCCCTCGACAAGGGCGGTCCCTCGCTGATCTTGAAGGCGAAGCACGCAGTGGCAGACAAGCTCGTGTATTCGAAGCTTCGTGAGGCTCTCGGCGGCGAGTGCTGGTTCGCGATCTCCGGCGGCGGCGCCCTGACTCCTGAGCTGGGGCACTTCTTCCGTGGGCTCGGAGTTCCGATCTACGAGGGTTACGGTCTCACCGAAACCACTGCGGCGCACTGCGTCAACGTCCCGGGTGCTCAGAAGATCGGAACCGTCGGACAGCCGATGGGCGGCAACGGGGTTCGCATCGCCGAGGACGGCGAGATCGAACTCAACGGCGGGGTTGTCTTCAAGGGCTACTGGAAGAACGACAAGGCGACCGAAGAGTCGTTTGTCAACGACTGGATGCGCACCGGAGATCTCGGTGAACTCGACAGCGACGGTTACCTTTCCATCACGGGACGCAAGAAGGATCTACTGGTGACGGCGGGCGGCAAGAACGTCTCGCCCGGCCCGATGGAAGACCGTATCCGTTCACATTCCATCGTCTCGCAGGCAGTCGTCGTCGGTGACGGGAAGACCTACATCACGGCGCTGCTGACCGTCGACCCCGAGGTGTTCGAGAAGTGGAAGTCGGAGAACGGCAAACCTTCTGGCGCCACCGTCGCTGAACTGCGCGATGACAAGGACCTTCGCGCGGAGCTTCAGAAGGCCGTCGACGACGCCAATGCCGCTGTCTCGCATGCGGAGTCGATCAAGAAGTTCGTCATTCTCGATCGCGATCTGACCGAGGAAGACGGTGAGATGACAGCGACGCTCAAAATCAAGCGCAATGTCGTCGTCGATCGGTTCTCGAAGGAAATCGAAGGAATGTACGCGAAGAGCTAGGCGCGTTTGGGGAACTGCTCGCGGTAGGCCATCACGTCATCGAGGCGGAACCTGCGGTGGGTGCCGCGTAGTTCGATCGGGAGTTTGCCGGCGTCGGCGAGTTTGCGTACATACGTGTCCGAAACGCCGAGGATCTCTGCTGCCTGCGAGGTGGTGAGGAGTTCTGCGACGGGCCCGAGGGCGACGCTGTCTCCGGCAGCGAGGTAGGTCAGGAGCTGCACGACGGCGTCGCCGACCGACGGCGGAATCTCGATGCTCACGCCGTCGAACACCAGCGTGGTCGTGTCCGTCGAGGTTGCGGCTCTCTGGGCCAGAGCCGTCTTGATCCGCTCGGCAGCGTCGCCGTCGACTGCGGAAACAATGTGGTCGATGCTCACGCGATGTATCTCCGATCGAAGGCAGTGTTTCGCAAGCATAGACAGCGACAGTGTCCGTCGGCACGCTGGATGGCGCCGTGTGCGTTGCATTACATGAGTGCCACGGGTGGAAAACGATTTACCCACGTAGATCCGAATTCGAAGGTTTTGGCGCCCAAAGATATTCGATGCGACGCATACGTAACTCACCAAATTTGGTGTACCCGCAAGTAACATCCTGAGCGTGGCTAGACGATCGGTAACGGTGAGATTCGACGTAGAGGAACTGAGGGCCCTAGAGACCCTCCAAGAGCTCACGGGCGCGGACATTTCCAGCGTCATACGTGAAGCTGTGATCGAGCATGCGCGTCGATGTGTCGCACAGGGAAAGCCCCGCGACATCGCCGAGCGACGCAAATCGCTGACCTTGCAGGAAGCCTTCGCCAAGTACTCCGCGTTGTGCACCGACGAGGAGCGGGAAGCGTCGTAGCGCTCTGTCGATGCGATGGTGACCGGTTGAGTTCACAGTGATTCTGACTGTGGCGCTGGGTAGTTCGTTCGAGGAATATTGCAGCAACAGAAGTGTTGCGTAGACCTCTGACAGGAGCTGGCCAGTGACGAACGTCCTCGAACTCTCCACCGATGTATTGGTGATCGGTGGTGGCCCCGCCGGCGCATGGGCAGCGTTGCGTGCGGCCAAGGCCGGTGCAGACGTCGTCCTGGTCGACAAGGGTTACTGCGGAACGAGCGGCGCAACGGCCCCCTCCGGAACGGGTGTTTGGTACGTCGAACCGGATACGACTGCCCGTGAGCGGGCAAAGGCCGGTCGTGAGGCGCTCGGCGGATATCTTGCCGACCACCATTGGATGGACCGCGTCCTCGAGCAGACCTACTCCAACATGGATCTCCTCGCGGTGGAGGGCAGATATCCGTTCCCCGTCGACTCCAGCACGGGCAAGCAGATCCGCACCGGCTTGCAGGGGCCTGAATACATGCGACGGATGCGCACCTGGATTCGTCGAGCCGGAGTGCGGATCCTCGACCATTCGCCGGCACTCGAGTTGTTGGTGGACGGTGCCGGCCGAGTTCGCGGAGTCGCCGGATACCAGCGTCACGAACACCAGGACTACCGCGTCTCGGCAGGCGCGGTAGTGGTCGCCAGCGGAGGTTGTGCGTTTCTGTCCGGTGCGTTGGGTACCAATGTCGATACCGGTGACGGTGCATTGATGGCAGCCGAAGTCGGAGCGGAGTTCTCCGGCATGGAGTTCTCCAACGCGTACGGAATCGCAGCGGCCGGATCGACGATCACCAAGACGGCTTACTACGCGTACGCGACGTTCTTCCACGCCGACGGAAGCGTGCTCGAAGGTGCCGGTTCGGCGAAGGGGAGGTCCGTCATCGCCAGCACGTTGCGGAATGAGCCGGTCTTCGCGCAGATCGATCGGGCCGACGCTGAGGTGCAGCGTCGAATGAGGCTGGGGCAACCCAACTTCTTCCTGCAATTCGATCGCCGCGGAATCGATCCCTTCACTGACAAATTCGAGGTCGGCATGCTCGCTGAAGGCACGGTGCGCGGCACTGGGGGAATCAACGTCGTTGACGACGATTGCGCGTCATCCGTTCCAGGACTGTTTGCCGCCGGGGACGCTGCGACTCGAGAGCGAATCTGCGGAGGGTTTACCGGCGGGGGAAGTCACAACGCCGCGTGGGCGATGTCCTCTGGTTCATGGGCAGGAACCGGCGCTGCGCGGTATGCGCTGTCGGTCGGACGCGGGGCTACCAGTGGTCTACGCGGAGCCGGAACCGTCGCATTGCGTAATCCGGTACGAACCGGGTTTGCTGCCGACGATGTGGTGAAAGCTGCTCAGGCGCAGCTGATTCCCTTCGACAAGAACTACCTCCGCAGCGGTGATCGAGTATCCGCAGCGCTCGGTGAGCTCGAATCGCTGTGGGGTGCAGTGAGTGCGGATCTGGGCGCGGATCCAGCAGGTCGGATGGCGGCGCGACAGGCTGCCGCGATCACGGCCGTCGGTCGCTGGATGTATCACTCGACGTTGGCGCGGACCGAGACTCGGGGAATGAGCAAGCGGGACGATTATCCCGAACTCGATGTGACACAGCACCATCACGTTCTTACCGGCGGTTTGGATTCGGTGTGGACCCGAACTTCTGAATCTGCCGGGTCTGCACTGGTGGCTTCATGATCGAGCTGGTGTCTGCGCCTGACTGCATCGGCTGCGACAAGTGCGTAGATGTTTGTCCCACAGATGTTTTCGATCGGACGCCGTCGGGCGTCCCGGTGATTGCGCGCCAATCGGATTGCCAGACCTGCTTCATGTGTGAGGCATATTGCCCGACGGATGCGCTGTATGTGCATCCGCAATCCACACCGCTGGAAACGGCCGATGTGATCGAGGACGATCACATCGGCCGCTACCGAGAGAAAATCGGATGGGGCAAAGGGAGGGCACCCGGATCGCTGACTGCGGTGGGTCCGGAGGTGCCCCGTCCGGTCACGACCTGACGAGAATCTTGACTGCAGTGTCGTTGTGCTCGATCAGAGTGGTGAACCCTTCGGAGATCAATTCTTCGAGCTGAATACGACCGGTGATGAATGGCGCCAGATCGACGACACCGTCCTGGACCATCTTGATGACCGCTTCATGGTCGCGTACATACGCGATGGTTCCGCGTAGATCGATTTCCTTGAGGACCAGCTTCTGCATGTCGATTGTCGCGGGCTTGCCCCAAATCGACACGTTGACAACAACTCCAGCAGGCCGGACCGTGTCGAGCATGGTGTCGAGGACCGCGTTGACGCCTGCGCACTCGAAGCCGATGTCTGCGCCGATGCCTCCGCTGAGTTCGAGGACGCGCGCCTTGACGTCCTCGGTGGTGGGATCGATGACGTAGTCGGCGACGCCACTGGAGAGGGCCTTGGCCTTGCGGGCTTCGCTGAGTTCGGTGACGATCGTCGTGACACCCAGCCCTTTGAGAACTGCCGCAACGAGGAGTCCGATCGGTCCGGCTCCGCCCACAATTGCGACGTTGCCGCTTTCGGCTCCACTGCGTACGACTGCGTGATGGGCGACGCTCAACGGTTCGATGAGAGCTGCCTCGTCGAGCGGGATGTTGCCGATCTTGTGGATCCAGCGACGGTCGACGACGACCTTCTCACTGAGCCCACCACCGCCGCCGGCCAAGCCGATGAACCCCATCTTCGTACACAGGTGGTAGTTGCCCGCCTTGCAGGGGGCACACTCGTTGCAGACGAAGTACGGCTCGACGACGACATTTTCGCCGACCTCGACGTCCGTGACACCTTCGCCGATCTCTTCGACGGTGCCGGAGAATTCGTGGCCCATCGTGACCGGCGCATTCTCGTGTGAGAGTGGATGCGGGTGTCCGGGCGCGGAGATGAAGATCGGTCCCTCGAGGTACTCGTGGAGATCGGTGCCGCAGATTCCGCACCACGCGACCTTCAGCTTGACTGTTCCTGGCCGCAATTCGGGCTCAGGGATCTCTTCGATCCGGATGTCCTTCTGCCCGTGGAACCGTGCTGCCTTCATTGATCCGCACCTCACTTCGTTGTGAATCCCCTGGTAGATCGACGCTAGGCCGATTATCGGCGCGAGTGAAGGGTTGCAACGGAATGCAATGGGGTGGAACCGATCGGTACTGGGGAGCGTCCAATACTGTGAGCGGGCCGCGAATGAGGGGGAGTGCTGTGGGAGTGAGGGGTGCAGTGGTCTTGGTCGCGGCCGCACTGTTGGTCGGGGGTTGTTCCTCAACGGTCGAGGGGCATGCAGTGCGCCCAGAAGGAACTGATGGGCTGTTCGATCCATGTTCGGCGATCCCGGACGATGTTGTCTCGAGTCTTGGCGTTGACGTCGGGACGGAGGACAACGGAGTGCTCGGCGTACGTCAAGCGGAGTTCGAAATCTGTAGCTGGGAATCCGACTGGTACGCGCTGGGCGTTTGGTCGACATTTCACTCGCTTGACGACGTTCGTCGAAATCCCAAGGACACTGACATCCGTGATGCTCCGATGGTTGCTCCCGGCGCTGTCACCTTTCGCGAGGTCACGGACGTCCAAAAGAATCTGTGCATGGTCGCGATTCCAGTTGTTCAGGGTGCGGTGTTCGTAAGAGTGGACGCATTTCTGGGCGAGCGACACCAGGAGGAAGTCTGTGCATTGGCGACCCGCCAGGCGATCGCCCTGCTGGCGTACTTACCAAAGTGATACTTGCGTTGAGAGGGATGGCGGCAATGGTTGAGATGTTTTCACTCGATCCGAAAACTGCAGAACTACTGCGCGATTATTGCGGCGACTGGCTTGGTGAGTTGCGCAAACTCTCCGTTCCCGCTCAGCGATTGGGAACAGTTGACGGCTTCGGGACTCTGGGCTCGGCGCAGGCGTTGCGGGACAAGTTCGCGCAGAAGGCTGTCGGTGGCCACGATGCGCTCGTCGATGTGTTGGCGAGTCATATCGCGGTCGTGGAGGCAATGCAGGCTCAGTTTCAAGCCTGCATCGACAACGCATTGGATCAGGAGTCGTCGAACGTCTCGACTTTGAGGTCGATCAACCAACCGAACTGAGTCAGTGGATGTGTCGCTGCCAATCGGCCGGGACACGGCCTTTAGGCCCTGGGGTCGGCTGATCTGCGGGATGTGAAGTGGGCGCCGTCAATTCAGGTCCGTCGTACGCCTCGTTGGTTTCGAAGCTCCAGAACCAATCCTCGCCAGGTTCGTAGCTCTGCATGAACGGATGCTTCGTCGAGGCCGCATGCTTGCTCGCGTGCTGTGACGGTGAGGAGTCGCAACAACCGACATGACCGCACTGCGCGCATCGACGCAGGTGCACCCACCAACCGCCGCTCGCATCGCATTCGACGCATCCCGCGCCACTGGGCGGGACGCTCGGATCGATCCCGGCTGGAAGTCCCTCGGTCATGGTCCACCCTCTCACTGGCTGAAGTCGGTCATTTCATCGTGCGCTTTGCGTTCTGGCCGTGCAAGGGCGACTAGTCGTCGCGCGTATCCCGCGGTGGGCCCGCGATAGGCAACAAAACTCTGAACCGGGTGTTACCGGGCTCCGACGTCACCCGCAGTTCGCCACGGTGCTTGCCAACCACAATTCGCCACGAAATATCAAGACCGAGACCGGTTCCCTCGCCAACAGGCTTAGTCGTGAAGAACGGTTCGAAGATCCTGTCGATGACGTCATCGGGAATCCCGGCACCGGTGTCGCAGATCTCGATGCACACGCGGTCGCCATCGCGGCTTGTCCGAACGGTGAGTGTTCCCGACCCGTCCATGGCAGAGACCGCATTGTCGATGAGGTTGGTCCACACCTGATTGAGTTCGGCGGCGTACGCGTCGATCGGTGGCAGCGCGAGGTCGTATTCCTTGACGACTTCGATTCCGCTTCCGATCTTTTGCCCCAACATGATCAACGTGCTGTCAAGTAGTTCGTGGACATCGATGGTCTGGAAGGGAGCGCGGTCCATCTGTGAATACTGTTTCGCCGCACCGACGAGCGTCGAGATTCTCGTTGTGGAGTCTGCGATCTCGTTCATCAGGAGTTCGGATTCGATGGTGTAATTCAGCCAGCGAATTGCGCCTTCCAACACCGAGTCGTCTACGGCTGCAGCAACATTGTCGAGCCAAGCGGTGTCGAGACCAGCCTGCACGAAGGTCGGAGCCAGATCCCAACCCTCCCGAATCGAATGATCCTCGAACCATTCGCCCAACGAATCCTCCCGATCGGAGGCTTCGAGGGGCGTGAGCGTCGGCGCCTTGGCGACAACTTCTGCAACTTCGTCCTGAAGTCGCATGAGCGTGACGAGGGCATCTCGGTCGTAGGTGCCTGACGCGACCATTCCCAGCTTGTGACGCATACCTGCCACGCGCTCGCGCAACGACGCCGTCGCTCGAACTGCCGCGGCTGCAGGATTATTGAGCTCGTGAGTCAATCCCGCCGACAGTGATCCAAGCGCTAGCAGTCGTTCTCGTTGGTCGATGATCTGCTGGGTGTTCTTCTTGCCGAAGAAAACACCTTCGAGCAGATGAACCGCCATCGGAAACCACTCGCGCATCGCGTTGCCGAATTTGTCGGCGTCCAGGACGAAAAACGTCGAAGGAGTCGTCACTCGCATCGACCCCGCGTAGACCTGCGGTACACGATCGCCGAGATACGCCGTCCAGCCTCCCGAGTAGACGCCGCGCTGGGTGGTCCTGTTGATCTCGATGTCTTCGCCGCCCGACAGCTTGGACAGCACCACCTCGCCCTCGATCAGGACGTAGAAGCAGGTGGCAGGCTCACCTTCGAGGTAGACCTGACCTCGGTCAATCTCGGTGATATGGCCTGCCTGGCAAAGCGATTCGAGCTGATCGTCGGTGAGCTTCTCGAACAGGAACAGGGTGCGAAGCAGGTCGGGGCTGCACTCAGGAATGGACATCGAATCTCCCTATTGTTGAGCGAGATAGCGGTGGACAAACATCACGGCCATCGCGCCCTCTCCGACGGCCGACGCGACGCGCTTGGCCGATTCGGCGTGCACGTCCCCGGCGACAAACACTCCGGGGACACTGGTTTCGAGATGATGTGGTGCGCGGTCGAGCGGCCACCCGTCCGGGGTGACGCCTTCGGACGGAAGGTCCGGGCCGGCAAGAACGAAGCCATTTCCGTCGCGGACCACCACGTCTCCGAGCCAGTCGGTCAGGGGAGCGGCACCGATGAAGATGAACAACCACTGAGCATCGACAGTGTCTTCTTCTCCGGTGGCTCTGTTACGCAGTGTGATTCGTTCGAGGTGATCGTCACCCTCAGCGCCGACTACCTCCGTGCACGTGCGCACGGTGATCTTCGGATTCTTTTCGATCTGCTGAATCAGGTAGTAGGACATCGAGGCTTCGAGTGAGTTGCCGCGAATGAGAATGGTGACGGACCTAGCTCCGCGGGAGAGGTAGACCGCAGCTTGGCCGGCCGAATTGGCGCCGCCGACGATGTACACATCCTGCTCGCTGCACCGAGCGGCTTCGGTTACAGCTGACCCGTAGTAGACCCCTCGCCCGGTATATGTATCGAGCCCCGGCGCCGAAAGTTGGCGATAGGAAACACCTGTCGCCAAGATGACCGAATGAGCGTCGACCGACGAACCGTCGTCGAAACGCACTGTGCGGGCCGAGCCGTTGATTTCCAAACCGGTGACGTCGCGAGCGGTGATGACTTCGGCGCCGAACTTGGTTGCCTGGCGCCTCGCCCGATCGGCCAACTGTGCGCCGGAGACTCCGTCGGGGAAGCCGAGGTAGTTCTCGATCCGCGAACTCTGGCCGGCCTGACCGCCTGTCGCTCGCCGTTCGATGAGAACCGTCCGAAGCCCCTCCGAAGCGCCGTACAGAGCAGCTCCCAGACCCGCTGGGCCGCCGCCGATGACAACGAGATCGTAAAAGTCTTCGGAGAGAGTGGTACTCAACCCGAGTTTGTCGGCAAGTTCGGCGTCAGTGGGCTCGACGAGGACATCCCCATTGGATGCGATGACGACGGGAAGCCGCAGTTCGTCGGTACCGGCAGCCGAGAGAAGTCGTTGGCCTTCCGGCTCGTCCGACATGTACCAGCGATAGGCAAGTTGGTTGCGTGCCAAGAACTCTCGAACGTCGGATGATCGCTCGGACCAACGATGGCCGATCACCTTTGTTTCCTCGGCGGGGTGATGACTCGAGCTTGCCCAGGCATCGAGCAGCGCGTCGATGACGGGGTACAGCTTCTCTTCCGGCGGATCCCAGGGCTTGAGGAGGTAGTGGTCGAGGTCGACGACGTTGATGGCGTCGATCGCAGCATCGGTATCGGCGTAGGCGGTCAGCAGAACGCGCCGAGCTACGGGATACAGGTCCATTGCCTGTTCGAGGAACTCGATTCCACTCAAACCGGGCATGCGGTAGTCGGCGACGATCACAGCGACTGCATCGCCGCGAAGTTTCATTTCACGCAAGGTCTCAAGAGCCTGGTCGCCGGATTCCGCGCGAATGATTCGGTACTTCTCGCCGTACCGTTTCCGGAGGTCTCGAACGACGGCACGCGAAACACCAGGATCGTCGTCGACGCTGAGGATCGCTGGTTTGGCCGGGGCTTTCGGTGCGCTCACTCGGTGCCTTCCCGAAGTTGTAGTCAACCACTCCAGTATGCGACTGCTGAGCTGAGCGTCAATCGCTGGCGATGCGCTCTGAGTGAACCGGGGACCGTGAACTGGGAATTTGAAGATTGCGGGAACCGATCGGGCCTCCGATGCATCCAATAGTGTGGGTCCACATCAACAGGGGGTGCCATGCGGGGGTCGGTGGGGGTTGGGCGACTGCTCATGGCTGGGATGTTGGTGTGGGCTGCGGCAGGATGCAGCTCAGTCGTGGAGGGGGCGGCTGAGCCTGCATCCGGCCAAGAGGGCTTGTTCGATCCGTGCACGGACATTCCGGATTCGGTGTTGGAAGAAGTCGGGCTTGATCCGGCTACCGAGGAAGTTGATATTGCGGGCGTTGAGCAGCCAGGATGGAGAATTTGTTCATGGACGGGCGCGTGGTTCTTCGTGTCAGTTCTCTCCAACCGATACACCCAGAATGAAGTGACCCGTAACCCGGATTATGCGGAGTTTGTTGAAATGACGATTGGCGATCGCGCGGGTATTCGGTTCCGGAGAGGAAGCGATGCAGCAGTCGATGGGTGCTACGTGGCTTTTGCGGCAACGCAGGGTTCGGTGTGGGTAAATGTCGAAGCAAAGGCCGGAGTCACGCACCAAGAGTCGGCGTGTGAATTGGTTGCAGACGTCGCCGCACACCTCGACGGACACCTCCCTCGGTGAGCACGGCGAGGGGGCTTGTGATTGTCGAGCCCGATGTTGCGAAACCGATTGTATTTGCTTGCAATTCGCTACTCGACGAACTGCGAGCAATGGTACTCATGTGTGAGCGAATCGGAGACGTGAAGGGGATGGGAACCCTCAAGTCGGGGCTGGAACTGGCCGCCAAATTCTCAAAGAAGGCCGTCGGCGGTGAAGATTCGTTGGAGAAGTCGTTGAACAGCCACATCCAAGTGGTCACCGAGATGCGGGACTTCTTCCAGCAATGCGTCGACCGCTACGGCCAAGTCGACGACTCGAACGCCTCGGCACTCGCAAGTACCGAGACCCCTCGATAGACACAAAAAATCTCGCTGAGCCGATGGCGTTCGGCTCAGCGAGACTTGGGTAACGACTAGCTGGTGGGCAGGGCCTTCAACGACTTGACGGTGGCGTCTACGGCGCGCGCAGCCTCGGCGCCCTTCTTCACGAAATGCGTGCTGAAGTACTCGACATGTTCGGCATGCTCGTGGAAGTGATGCGGTGTCAAGACCACCGAGAAAACCGGAACGTCGGTGTCGAGTTGCACGCGCATCAGACCGTCGATGACAGCAGTTGCAACGAAGTCATGCCGATAGATTCCGCCGTCGACGACCAGACCTGCGGCGACGATCGCCTGGTAGCGGCCGGTCTTGGCCAACCGCCGAGCGTGCAGCGGGATTTCGAAAGCTCCCGGCACCTCGAAGAAATCAACCGTGTCCTTGGGGTAGCCGAGCTCGACGATCGCGTCGGTGAATCCGTCGCGTGCACGGTCGACGATGTTGCGATGCCACGTCGCCTGAATGAACGCGATGCGCTGTCCCTGGATCTCACTCATAACCATGAAACTAGCGCACCGGGAAGCATCGACGCGACCACCCGTCCTAGTCCTGCTGGCGGGGGAAGGCGGTCGAACGACCCCAGCCGGCGTCATTGGTGAGGTGCTCGAGGAGAGGCTGAATCCGATACGGAAGGGGATTGGTCAGAGCGATGGTCGTGGTCGAATGCGTGACGCCTGGAAGCGACACGATCTGCTCGGCCAACTTCTGCAGGGCCGCGTGCGTCGACGTGGCCACGCGGACGAGCAAATCCTCGCGACCGGTCGTGGCGTGAATTTCGATCACCTCAGGCAGCTCGGTCAGACTGCGAGCGACTGCGCTGATCTTGCCCTGTTCGAGCTCCAGTCCGACAAATGCCTGAATCGGGATACCGACCTCGGGGAGATTGAGATTCGGCCGAAACCCGGTGAGAAGTCCGTTGGATTCCATGCGCTTCATTCGTGACTGGACGGTGTTGCGGGCGACGCCCAACGAGTTGGCCAACTCGGCCACACTCATCCTCGAGTCCTTGCTGAGCAGTCCGAGCAACTGGACGTCGAGCTTGTCGATGCTGAGCACTTTGTGAACCTCTCCTCAGTGATTTGAGTCACTGGATGATCGAATTGACTAGTTCAAGAGATTTGCATTGACCAAATCGTAACTCAGGCAGAGCATTGGTTCCACGAATTGCTCAGCGGGATTCTCTTTGGGTTATTTGTCCCCAATAGTACCCAATGGCCATTTCGCCCCAATATTTCGACTGCGCCCCGTTTATTCTTCGGAAAGGTCTATCCCACAATGACTCTCACCGCCGAGCCCGTGAACTCCGTTGTTTCCCATGACGACACTGCGGGCGTGTTCGATCGCGCCGACTACCTGCGCGATTACCCCCACGAGCAGGTGAGCTTCTTCCAGGATCCCGCGAGCGGCCTCAAGGCCATCGTCGCCATCCACTCCACGACGCTCGGCCCCGCGCTCGGCGGAACGCGCTTCTACCCGTACTCCGACGAATCCGCCGCAGTCACAGACGTTTTGCGTCTCTCTCGCGGCATGACCTACAAGGCTGCGGTTGCGGGCGTTGACCTCGGCGGCGGCAAGGCCGTCATCATCGGCGACCCCGCAACGGCCAAGACCGACGAATTGCTCGGCGCCTACGCAAAATTCGTCCAGACCCTCGGCGGCCGCTACATCACCGCTGGTGACGTCGGAACCAACTCCAACGATCTCGACATCATCGGTCGTAACACCGACTTCGTCGTCGGCCGCAACGCCACCGTCGGCGGTTCCGGCGACAGCGCTCCGATGACGGCCCTCGGCGTATTCCAGTCGATGCGCGCAGCGGCACAGTCGCATTGGGGCACTCCGTCTCTCGCCGGCAAGACCGTTGGTGTCGAGGGCACAGGCAAGGTCGGCTACGAACTCATCAAGCTCCTCCTCGCAGACGGCGCGACCGTTCTCGCGACCGACGTCAACGCCGGAGCGCTCGATCGCGTCAAGGCGGACTTCCCGCAGGTGAGCATCGTCGACAGCATCATCGACGCCGACCTCGACGTCTACGCACCCTGCGCGATGGGCGCAACCCTCACCGATACGACCGCACGCTCGATCAAGGCTGAGGTTGTCTGCGGCGCTGCCAACAACCAGCTCACCGTGCCCGAGGTCGAGAACATCCTCCGCGACCGCGGCATCACCTGGACCCCCGACTACGTCGCCAACGGCGGCGGCCTCATCCAGGTTGCCGGCGAGCTGAAGGGCAACTCGGCCGAAGAGGTCAAGCTCAAGGTCGAGAAGATCTTCGACACGGTCACCGAGATCTTCGCGAAGTCCAAGAAGGACGGAATCCTCGCCGGCGAGGCTGCTGACGCGGTCGCCGAGGCTCGCATCGCCGAGGCAGCTCGCGTAGCCAAGAGCTGACATCCCTCTCGCAGTCATGTAGCGCGGCCGGTCCCGACTAGTGTGGACACCAGACAAGCAGATTTTGCAGATCTGGACCACATCAGCCGGTAGACCGGCCGCTATGCGTCGGACGCCGGAAGGGCTTACATGACTGAACAATTCGCTGTGTGGACCGAGAACGATGCCGAGCAGTCGGCCCGTTGGGGTTCGACGAGCAATGCCCCGGCGCCCAAGCGCATCGTCGTCGCCGACGACACGATGAAGGCCGACGACGCCTATCGCCTGGCGTGCGAAGGCACGGCGTTGCTGTGGCGCGGAGACTTTCAGAACGGTCGCCAACTGTCGAAGGCCGTTGCGTCGCGCATCGACCGCAAGCCGCGCCGAGCGTCCGACGATCCCGCCAAAGCTTTCCACCTCCACCGGCAGACCCAAGGACGTCGCGCGCAGATTCTCGGCATGCTGCTCATTCCCTTGGACGCCGATCTGTCGATTCCACTCCGGCGTGCCCCGGACGCGCAAGTAGCGTTGACCGAGGCGTTCGGGATCACCGATGAGCCGTCGGTTCGCTCGTTGCGAGACATCCTGGGCGCAATCGGCGCTCACGAGTGGCATCGCAAAGGTGTTTTCATCGAGGCGCTCGACGCACGAATTCATCCCGCTTTCGGTGTGTTCTCGCCCGTCCGTGGCGAGTATGTCGACCTTGTCGCGTCTGCGCCGCTGCCGTCGACGGATTCCGCTTTCGACATCGGCACCGGTACCGGCGTTCTTGCTGCCGTCCTGGCGCGGCGCGGGGTCAAGACAGTGACGGCCACTGACCAGGACCCCCGGGCGTTGCAATGCGCGCGCACCAACCTGTCGCGGCTTGGCTACGGCGATCAGGTGAATGTGGTGGAAGCAGACCTCTTTCCCGAAGGCACTGCTCCGTTGGTGGTCTGCAATCCTCCCTGGATTCCGGCAAAGGCCACCTCGCCTATCGAATACGCCGTTTACGACCCCGCCGGAGCGATGCTGAAGGGCTTCGTGACTGGTGTCGCAGCGCATTTGGACGACGGGGGAGAAGCGTGGCTGATCCTCTCGGACATTGCCGAACACCTCGGTCTCCGAACGCGATCCGAACTGCACGATCTGATCGCGGCCGGTGGGCTCACTGTTGTCGACCGCATGGACGTCAAACCGACGCACGCAAAGGTCAGTGACCGAACCGATGCGCTTCACGCTGCCCGGGCACGCGAAACGACGTCGCTCTGGCGGCTTCGCCGTCGCTGAACTCATTCTCAGTCAACGGCATTTCCTTGCTATGAAATGGTAATGAACGAGTAACAAATCGGGTCTAGCTTTCTTCGCAGTCGCACATCGTCACGCACTCCGGAGGAAACTCGATGGAAAACACGCTTGCCCGCAACGCAGCCGAAGACCTGACGAAAGGTCTTGGCCGACGCGGATTCATGAGGGCGGTCGCTGCTCTCGGTGCGGGAGTAGGCGTTGCCAGTGTGGCTTCGGGGTGCGCGCACTCCAACGCGTCGCCAGCTGGATCATCCTCCTCTGCACTGCCGTTCGCCGATGGTGTGCCGATTCTGCAACCGGGCAGTGGAAACGTCAGCGGCGACCACTATCTGAGTTCGGATCCGTCGGACGTCATGTGGGGCTATGTGCCCAACGTCCACACCCGCGAAGTGATGCGGATGAAGTCGGGCCAGACCGTCACCATCGACGCCCTCTCACACGAGGGAATCCTCGAGGATCAAGGGCGCAATCCCCTCGAATACTTCGGCAGCAAGGGCGTTTCCGAGAAAGACGTGCTCGAGGATGCGATTGCCGTTGCGGCCGAATACAACCGAACCGAACGGAACTTCGACAAGGACGGCCCACATGTCGTCACCGGCCCGGTCTTCGTCGAAGGCGCACAGCCTGGAGACGTACTCAAGATCGAGACACTCGAAGCGATTCCCCGCGTGCCGTACGGGGTTGTGTCGAGCAGGCACGGCAAGGGCGCTCTTGCTGTCACGGCAGACGGAACCGCTCCGGCGGGAATCACTCTGGACGAAGTCATGCCGCCGGTCGCCACGGACGGGCGGGCGACGAAGGATCCGTTGAAGTACGGAGGGGTCTCCACTTTCACCGCGATCGAAGACGGCAAGGGTGTGATGCCCTTCGGCGAGTCCAAGGTGCGGTTTCCCTTGCGGCCCTTCATGGGAATGATGGGAGTTGCCTATTCCACGGATGCCGATCCGACATCCCCGTCGTCGAACTCCATTCCTCCGACGCTGGGCGGCGGAAACATCGACATCAGGCATCTCGGTGTCGGATCAACTTTCTACCTGCCGGTCTTTGCCGAAGGTGCCCTGTTCTACGTCGGTGACCCACACATGGCCATGGGTGACGGCGAGGCCGCGTTGACCGCGATGGAAGGTTCGCTGCGCGGCACGTTCCGACTCAGTGTGTGCAAGAGGGATTCCGGCGACGCCCCATCGGTGGCATTCGGATACCCGTTCGCCGAAACCGAGGAGGCCTGGATTCCGATCGGCTTGTCCGACCCCAACGGTTCGGTCGATGGCCAGAACAGTGACCTCAACGGAGCCATGCGACGTGCGGTGGTCAACGCACTCGACTTCCTCGAGCATGATCGCGGAATGGATCGAGCGACGGCCTACGCCTATCTTTCTGCCGCAGCGGATTTCACGGTCTCACAGGTAGTCGATCGAACCGTGGGCGTCCACGGCCAGATCTTCAAATCCCACTTCGAATAGTGGGAAAGGCGATCTGTCGTGTCAGGACGGATCGTCGAAGAGACTCTGTTGCAAGGGGTCGGCAAACAAGCCCATTTGCTCAGGTTGCGGCTTGGCCGGCGTCTCGGTTCGAGAATTGGGCAGGACCACCAGTCGCAAAGCCCCACGCAAACGGTCGACTATGAGTTCCCATCCACCGACCTGATCCTCGTAGCCCGCGGCTTCCTCGGCATCTCCGCGGCTGTGGGCGTCGACGGCCTGACTACGCAGCTGAATCTGCCATTCGTTACTGATGTGGAGGAGCTGAAGAATCAGATCGCGATCGCGACCGCAGACATCGGCTACCGCATCGAGATCCTCGGCCACATCCAGATCGAGGTGCAGCAGGGTCTCGAGTTCGGGAGGCAGGTCCTCGGCCGTCAGATCGGGCTGTAGAGAGGAGGAATCACCGCTCTTGTTCGCGAAGAAGAGGTCTCCGCCGACGCGCGCGGCGAACTCGTCGTCCACGGTACGCAGGAACGACGTCAGGGCCGCGCACGTATCCGTGAGTTGCTTGGGAACGAATGGCGAACCCGCCACCTCGAGGAACACCGACAGACGGTCGTCGATCAAGACGAACTTGATGCGTGACCACTTGCGGTTGAGATCGGCGATCACCTCGGCTGCACGAGTGCGGTTGCTGATGTCCTGAACGAGCGGGGAGAACAACTGCACGTCCATGGACTCGGACAGGGGACCGACGAACATGACAGTCGAACCGACACGAATGGGTATGTCGCCGTCGCTGTCCCGCTCGGGAAGAGTACCGAGCATGGGAAGCAATGCGAGAGTGACCAACTCCTTGAGGTGGTCGACATCATTGGGCATGTAGGCCGCAGTGGGGTCCAGTGTCGGAAGTTCGGTCGACTCGACAACCGACGGATCGAAATCCGGAGTCTGCTCGTTGCCGGTGAGATCGCTGGAGAGGAAAGCCGGGTGCTGCACACCGAACACGTCCCGGAATGCCGCGACAGTCATCGCTGCGAGCTGATCGGCCCAGTTCTGCGCCTTGTCGACGCAGAAGGCTGGGGAGTTGTTCGGATCGTCGAGATTTTCGGAAGGCGGATTCCAGCCGAGTGCGATCAACTTTTGTTCGTCGGCATCTTCGAGTCGATAGCGCGGATGAAGGAAGTCGTTGGAAGGAACCTCGCAGCGGACTGTGTTCTCGTCCCACACGAGGAACTGAACGCATGGCGCTGCGCCGTCAGCAGGATCGAAGTCGCCGGTGGACGATTCCACGGCAAGCACGTCGCCGTCGACCATGATGGAAATGTGATCGCCGAGGCGACGTTGAAATTCTACCCACGCACGGTCGACACTGACATCGAGATCGAAGCCCATTGCGCTCATCAGCCACCTCCTTCCGCAAAAGCTCAGACCTATACGGTATCGCGAGGCTCCGACAATGCTGCTGTCCTTTTCCGGTCGACCGGATTGCAGAGGGCGACGAACCGTGACGACGAGCAAGGTTGTCGCAGGTAGATCGGGTATTCGAGAGCGGCGACCGACGTGTGCCTGTAACCGCCGTCACGCCAGGCGGTATGCAGGCGAAAGAGCGAGGACTATCCGGCGAGAACGGGCGAGACCTCGACGACGGGGGGTGTGGACCCGGTCGTGACAACGGGGGTGGCGCTGGTCTTGGTGGTCGTGGCTGTCGCGGTCGGTGACGACGTCGAGGTAGCCGACGCGGTGGTCGTGGACGAGGCCGGTGTTGTCGTGCTGGTTGCCGTCGTAGTCGAGGTAGCGGAACTCGAGCTTGTCGCTGTGACCACGAGCGGCTGATTACGAGGAGCAGTCGTCTCGTCTGCGACTCGCCAGGTCGGCGTCGGCGGAATGACAACCGTGGGGACTGCAACCGAGCTGTAGAACGCGGCGGGTTCGATCCCGGCGACGGACTCGACGGAAACCGACGAGACCAGAGCGGGAGGCGTCACCACAGGGCCGCCGGCACCGAATGCGCCGGCTGCTCCGCCGAACACGAGGCCTGATGTCAGAGAGAGAGCGGCCACTGCGACAGCGCCGATCATGACTGTTCTGTCTTTCATGCACACCTGTCCTTCGGGAGCAGTACGGAAGTACTGTAGGCGAAAAGATGCCGCAATGGAGTATCAGGGCCTGCTGGGCGGGACGCGAATCTGTGTGGCGTAGAACACAAAAGGCCCTGGGTGCCGACGCGGACGTCGGCACCCAGGGCCAGGTCAAGCAGTGAATCAGGCGGGGATCGTCAGCACCTGACCGGCGTTGATGAGATCCGGGTTCGGGATGCCGTTTGCATCCGCGATGCGCTGGTACTGGTTGCCGTCACCGTAGAAACGCTCTGCGATCGCCCACAGGGTGTCGCCGCTTTCGACGGTGTAGCTCTGCGCTGCCGGAGCTGCGGGTGCAGGCTCGGGCTCGGGTGCCGGAGCGGGCTCCGGAGCAGCCTCGGCGGCCGGGGCCTCGATTGCGGTGTCCGAAGACCACAGAGCATTTCCACCGGCGGACAGAACGACGTTGCGATCGTCCTGAACCGAGAGGGAGGCACCGTCGTTGCCTGCGGTCTGCGATGCCCACACGGCGTCGGAGTCCTTGTAGATGACGAAGTTTCCGTCAGCCTGCACCTCGGCGCGGTTGGCGCCGGATCCGTTGGTGCCTGCGGCCCAAACAGCCTGTCCGCCCTCGGACAGAACCAGGTTGCCGTCGTCCTGCAAGGTGAGGGTGTACGCGCCGTTGTCGGACTTGAGTTCCTGGCCGACTCCGAGGCTCTGACCTGACTGCAGTGTGCTCACGCTGTCCCTTTCCAAATCTGTTGCGATGACTGTGCCTCCACGATCCCGCTTTACCGTCCAGTTACCTTCTGGCCGTTGGTCTCGTAGGCGACCGAGTGTACGTTACCGAAGAGTACGGAGAATTGTGCAGCGTTCACGGACTGCGTGTCGAGCGTTCGGATCTTGCTGATATTAAGGAGTTTTGAGCGAAAGTGCCGCGACATCCTACGTGAAGTTGCACCGTTGCGATGCACTTTCTCTTGAACGGCAGGTGAAATCGGCGCGTTCTCAGCGCATTATCAGTAACCGTTACGGCCGCATCGATTTGCGAGTCTCGTCGTGGAGCACGGCGAGCAGCTCACGCTCGACCTCGGCGAACTCGGGCGTGGTGATCATGTCCAGTTCGCGTGGCCTCGGCAAGGGAACGTCGACGACGCATCTGACCGTTGCCGGACGCGCAGACAGAACAACCACGCGGTCGGACAGATAGATCGCTTCACGAATATCGTGGGTGATCATCAGAACGGTCCACCGGTACTGCTGCCACACGTCTTGTAGCCAAGCCTGCATCTCGGTGCGGGTCAACGAGTCCAGCGCGCCGAACGGCTCGTCGAGCAACAGGACCGGCTTGCCCTGAACAACGGTGCGCAGCATTGCCGCTCGCTGGCGCATGCCACCAGACAGCTGTGACGGGCGGGCGTCCTCGAATCCGGTCAGGCCGAACGCGGGGAACAACTCCCGAGCGCGCTCGCGTGCGTCCTTCTTTGAGACTCCCTGGACTTCCAAACCGAGGGCCGTGTTGTCCAATACCGAGCGCCAAGGAAACAGAAGGTCCTTCTGCGGCATGTACGCGGTGTGCACCTCGGTGGCTGCTTCGGATTCCGTTGCGCGCGTGCCGACACGGACCGAACCCGAGGTCGGGGATTCGAGCCCGGCCAGGACGTTGAAGATCGTGCTCTTGCCGCAGCCGCTCGGCCCGATCACCGACACGAACTCGCCCGCGTCGGCGCGGAAGGACACCGAATCGAGTACGAGACGTGATTCTCCGGCCGTGTCGAACCTCTTGGTCAGGTCCTGGATTTCGACCATTGCATCCTCGACCATCGGGTCAGTCATGTCCGCGACCTTTCGTTCATCGCCCATGGTGCAACGATGCGCTCGACGGCGAACGTCAGCAAGTACAGCGTGACACTGATCAACGCGGTCACCAGTACAGCCGCCAACACCAGATCGGTGCGGAAGGAGTTCTTCTGGGTGCTCATGTAGATACCCAAACCGGAAGTAGCGCCGACGTATTCGGAGAACACCGCGCCCACGACCGCATACGTGATGCCGATGCGCAGGGCGGTGAAGAATCGCGGAATCGCAGAAGGAAGGCGGACGTAGCGGAACTCCTGCCAACGAGTGCTGCCCATACTGCGCAGGAGAGCGCCCGCTTCCCGGTCGGCCGCGGCAAATCCCTCGATGAGTCCGATGGTCATGGGGAAGAACGTCGCAAGTGCGATCACCAACACCTTCGGCAGCAACCCGAAGCCGAACCAGATGATCATCAGTGGCGCGATGGCGATGATCGGCAGCGTCTGCGAGACGACGAAAAGTGGTACCAGCGCGCGTGACAACCACGGCGAAAAGTCCACGACCACAGCAAGAATCCAGGCCAACACCAATGAAACGGTGAAGCCGACCAACGTGACCTGCAATGTCGACCAGGCGTGGCCGGCGATGATCTCGCGGTTGTCCCAACCCTGGGAAACAACGCGACCCGGAGACGGGAGTACTTGCGGCCGAATCCCACTGATCTCGACGTAGATCTGCCATGCCGCCACGAGGACCACCACCACGGCGAGCGCGGGAAGCGCCCGCCGCGTGGTCGAGACCAATCGCCCGCTCACGTCAGGACGCGTCGAGATACTCATTGGTGAAGTACTCCGACCAGTCCGGCTTCTGGGTCAACGGCTTCCCGTCCGGTCCGGCGAGCAACCCGTTGTCGAAGAGGAATCCCGAGTAGCCCGACCAGGTTTCGAGATTCTGGGCGCCCACGACTCCGTTGGCGTCTTTCATGTAGTCGGCGGCGAGCATCCGCTGGCTCTCACGGACGAGGTCTTCGTCGGTGAATGCTCCGGGATTCGCGTCGATGAGGTCCTGCGCGGCCTGGTCCGGGTTGTCGGCAGCAGTCTGATAACCGCGTTGAACGGCCTTGACGAACTTGCGTGCCTCGTCGGGATGGTCCTTCAACCACTGCTGGTTGCCGTTGATCACGATCGAATACGCATCGGGGAAGCCGTAATCGGTGTACTGGAAGTACCGCATCGGAGTTCCGTTTCGCTCCGCTTCGAGGCCTTCCCAAGCAAAGTAGGAGACGGTGAAGTCTGCCTGGCCCGAGTACACGGCTTCGTACGCGGACGTTCCGAGCGTGACCGTCGTGAAGTTCCCGGTTCCGCCGTCGTTGCGGATGATCTGCTGCAGCGTCTCGACTTCACCCGGATCGCCGAACCCGGCGTACGTCTTTCCGTCGAGATCACGCGGACGCGTGATGTCCGCACGATCCGCCTTCACGCCGATGCCGGTGGCGCGGTGCTGAAGTGGCGCGATGACGGACGTCGTGGCGGCGCCGGCCGCACGGGCGAACGTGGCCTGACTCTGTGTGCTGATGCCGAACTCGGCGTTACCGGCGTCGACGAGGGTGTCGGGCGAGGTGTTGTTGTACGGCAGGATCGAGACGTCCAGACCGGCGTCCTCGAAGTAGCCCTCTTGGAGGGCAACGTACAAACCGGTGTGGTTCGTGTTCGGTGTCCAGTCGAGTGCGAACCGAATGGTCCCGTCGGAAGAGCCGGTGTCAGAGGCGCATCCGGTCAGAACCGTGAATGCGGCTGCGATCGCGGCAGACGTGGCAAGCGTGCGGCGTAGCGCCGCAAACGACATCACGACGCCGGCCAAGGCTGCTGGTGGAGTGCGGAATCCCAGAACATCAGCTCGTAGCGACTGGCGATGCGGAACGCTTCACTCATCGCCTCTCGCTCTGTCTCGGTGGCAGCTTCAGCCGCAGCATCGACCAGTACGCGAGCCTGCGCCACCGATTCGTGGAATTCGGGTGCGTCGTAGGTCGTGACCCACTGTGCGTACGGATGCGACGGATCGGCGTCGAGTACCTCGCGCGCTGAAGCGGCAAGATCGCGGCCGACCTCGGCGTAGATCCAGAAGCAGGGGAGTACTGCCGCTGCGGAGACCGGGTAAGGCGCCGTTGCCGCAGTCGCCGTCAGATACGAGACGTATCCCAGGCAGGCCTGCGAATGCTCCAGCCGCTGCGAACCGGGTGGAAGAATTCCACCGGTCAGCAAACCGTCGTGAAGCGCAGATTCCACCGTCGCTGCCGTGGACGCGGAATTCGACCAGAAGCCCGCGGCCTGCGGATCCGGGGCGTGGGCCGCGACCAGGGACAACGCTTTCGAATATCCCTCGAGATAGAGCTTGTCCTGCTCGATGTACGTGCGGAACGCGTCGAGAGGCAACGTTCCGTCGCCGAGGCGGCGGAGGAACTCGAGCGAGTCGATCGACTCGCGGAGGACCTTCGTCTCGGCCCAGAGTCGATCGGTGAACCGATCCGTCGACGGCGCTGTGGCCACCGAGTTTTCGGCAGAATTGTATGCAGGCTGCGTAGTAGCCATGACATCCCTTCGTCAGCATTACCTGATCAGGTTCCCGGGTGTGTTCTCAGCCCCGCCCATGCGGAGCACCCCGTGTCAGAACTAGGCGACCTTAACACCGAGGGATTGTGCACTCGGCGCACACCCGTCCGAGATTGGTAGGTTTGGTCTTGATTGCCACACGCGCGGGTCGGGAGGGGATTCAGACATGGAGACCGACGTTCGACCAAATCTCGGCGAGGGCGGAACACTGGTGATCCGTGCCAGAGGCGGAGAAGCCCGCGGGTATCCGGATGGCGGTGTGTTCGCGTGGAAGGGCATGCCCTACGCAGCAGCGCCGGTAGGTGCACGGAGGTTCCGCGCGCCGCAACCCGCTGACCCGTGGGACGGGGTGCGCGACTGTCGTGAATTCGGGCCGATCGCGCCGCAAGGTCAGAGTCCGGCGGTTCCGATCGATCGGGCGTTCAAGATCGACGAGGACTGCTTGTCGATCAACGTCTGGGCCCCGCGACCCGACGGCACGCCTCGACCGGTGATGGTGTGGATTCACGGCGGCGCCTACTGCCTCGGGTCTGCCGCCCAAACGATCTACGACGGCCGTCATTTGGCTGAAACCGGTGACGTCGTTCTAGTCTCCTTCAACTATCGCGTCGGCGCACTCGGATTCTTGGACCTGTCCGCGTTTTCCACCGGGGATACCGTTTTCGAATCGAACTGCGGTCTGCGAGATCAGATTGCGGCGCTCGAATGGGTTCGAGACAACATCGACGCCTTCGGTGGTGACCCGAGTGCGGTGACCGTGTTCGGTGAGTCTTCCGGCGCAGGATCCATCACGACGCTCATGACCTGTCCGAGCACCGAAGGTCTGTTCCATCGTGCGATTGCCCAGAGTCCTCCCGCGACCTCCGTCTACGGGGCCGAGCGCGCCAAGACCGTGGCAGAGCGGTTTCTCGAACTGCTCTCGATCGACCCTGAAGACGCAGGCGATCTGCTGACCACGGATCTCGAACTTCTCGTGAAGGCAAGCGATGACCTGGTCAACGAGATTCCGACACGGATTCCGGGAACTTTGGCAATGGCACCCGTAGTCGATCGCGATCTGGTGCCGCACTACCCGGTTGCGGCTTTCCAGAAGGGTTACGCGCACCGAATCCCACTGATCATCGGTTCCAACAAGGACGAGGCGTCGATCTTCAAGTTCATGAAGTCGCCACTGATGCCGGTGAGCGCGCAGTCCGTCGAGGCAATGCTCCAATTACTGGCGGACGATCACCCCGACATCTCCGCGACCAAACTTGCCGAGATCATGTCGGCCTACCCAGATCACGCGAAACCGAGTGGCGCGCTGGCGCTCTCACGGGACGCGGCGTTTCGCATGCCGACTCTGTGGATCGCCGACGCTCACTGCAGGCATTCCCCCACGTGGGTGTACCGCTTCGATCACGCGACGCCGATGCTCAAAGCCGCACGGATCGGCGCGGGTCACGCGACGGAATTACCTTATGTCTTCGGCAATTTCGGGACCCTGAACGTCGACCCCACATTCTGGCTGGGTGGGCGGAAGGCTGCGATGGAGGTGGCCGGCCGTATCCAACGGCGATGGCTGGCCTTCGCCAGGCATGCCGTGCCGGCAGCTCTCGACGGCTCGAAACATTGGGCGCCGTACGAGGAGGAGAAGCGGTCGACGCTGTTGATCGACTCTGCCGACACCCTCGTCAGCGACCCCGATCACGGACTGCGCGTCGCCTGGGGCAACGACGTGATGGGGTTCAACTGACGTCGGTCGAGTGCCGCGGACGATCCAGTTCGCGAAGCACCGGCAGGGAGGCACAGACCGCGGCGATCAGGATGATCGGAATCGACAGGGCCACAAAGGTCGACGCGATTCCGAGTTGATCGAGCAGAGGGCCGACCGCGAGGTAGCCGAGCGGGCCGGCGGCGTAGGCCGTCGACGTCATGACACCGACGACGCGTCCGCGCATGTGCTCCGGGCTGTGCGTCTGCATGGCGTAGTTGGCGATCGGGCCGACTGGTCCGTAGACGAGACCCTGTAGTCCGGCGAGTACGAGGATCACCCACAGCGGAGGTAGAAGCGCCATGGCCAGCATCGCTATGCCGAGGACGGCGACAGCAAAAATCATGATCAGGCGCCGGGACATGATCGGTGCCAGCGGGGCGTAGGCGAGAGAGCCGATGATGCCGCCGATCGCCAATGCCATCAATACCGATCCGAGTTGGGCCGGTTGGTCCAACTCCGTGAAGTACACCGGGAACACGACGCTCTCCACCGGCATGTAGAGCGCGACGACGGCCATGTCGATCAGCGCCAGAGTGCGCAGCAGTTTGTTGTTCCAGACGAACCGAAGACCGTCGAGTGTGCCGTGCCAGATCGATTTCGGCCGATGCTCGTGTTCGGGCACTCCGGCGCCGGGAAGCCGGATGAAGGCGACCACGACGATCGAGAACACAAAACCTGCCGCAGTCACCCAGAGCGTGTTCACCGCTCCGATCGTTGCGATCAGGACACCGCCGATGCCAGGGCCGATCAGATATGCGACGTTGAAATTGGCCTCGTACACGCTGTTGGTTCGATCGAGCTTCCACTTGGCGGTCCGCGTTGCTGCGGGCAGCATCGACTCCCTCGCCGCCATTCCGGCGGGGTCGAACACGGCGCCGAGTGCGGCCAACGCCGCGATCACCGGGATCGTCAAGCCCGCGGTGGCCGCGATGATCGGAATCGCTGCAACGGACATCGCAGAGAGAGCGTCGGAAATCATCGACGTTCGACGACGTCCGAATTTGTCGACGAAGGTCCCTGAGAACAGGCTCGACACGAGTAGTGGAACGGCTGCTGCGCCGGCAACTATTGCCGCGTCGGTAGCCCTGCCGGTTCGTTCGAGAACAAGCCAGGGGAGCACGACGATGGCGATACCGTTGCCGATCGCCGAAAACAGCGTCGCGAGATTGACCAGGACGAGAGGGAGATAGCTGGGGGTAGCTACGTCCGTGGACGCAGGTGGACGCCGATCTGCTGAGGCGACCACGTTCTTTCCTTCCCCGAGACGGTGCCGCCTGGGATTTCGACGACGGCACCATCGACGCTAGCAGCGGGGTCTGCAGGTCCGCGAGTGATTTTTCGCGGAGCGTCCTCGTTCGGTTATGCCTGGTAAACGGGGTTCTCGGCAACAAACTTCTCGACGTACGAGCACGTCGGAAGGATCTTCAATCCCTCGTTCCGGGTCTGATCGAGCGCCTCACGCACCACGATGGCTGCAAGCCCGCGCCCACGAAACTGCGGATAGGTCACCGTGTGGTGGAAATCACGGACGCCGGAATGGTCCGAGTACTCGGCAAAACCGGCGAGCTCGCCGTCGACGCGGATCTCGAAGCGCGTTTCCGCGGGATTGTGCGCCACTGTCTCGGTCATCTTCGGGCTCCGTTTCGAAAGGGCGGCCGGCTGCGGCGCGCCGCGTCTGCGTTCTGTGGAGTCACGCTACCTGGCAGGCCGTCCGCAATATCGGTTGCCGCCGTGACTTCCGTTACTTAGCGCAACTACAACTGGACGACCGTTCAAGGGACCTTCGTCGCTGCGCGTAACGAACAAAACTGGTCTGTACGTGCCGATTTGCCCGTACTTTTGTGCCCACGATGGGTGATACATATGCATCGCGATCGTAAACATCCCAATATGTGGGACTCGTCACAAAGTTTTTTGTCATCTGTTCGGATGGATTAAGTGGAGGGCCTGAAACGGGCAAATTGCAGGTCAGCGGGGCGCTGATTGCGTGCCGGCGTAGGGTGCGAGCGCCCGGAAACCCCAGGGGTATTGCCTTGGTCATCAGATCGTTTCTCGGACGTGATCCCAAAGACCCGCTTGGGGGGTTAGCGTTTGAATCGTCGGGGATAGAAGAAGCGTTACAACTTCGCCAAAAAACTTTGGCGCGGCTTCGCAACGGTTCGATTTCGAGTCTTCGTCGGACAACTTCGAGGAAGGAACGCACATGATTTTCGGGCAGCGTGAGTCGAACAGTTACTTTGCCGCAATTTTTTCGTACGACTTCCTTGACGAAGGTCTGGGATACGAGACCATCGCACGGATCCACCGGGGCGAGATCTGCGAGTGGATTCGCGACCTCGAGGCGTCCGGGTTGTTCTCGGCTGCGGAGGTCCATGCCGCTGAGCTGGCATGGCGCGAAAACCCACGCCTGCTCCTCGACGCCCTTCTCGAGGACGCCGACGAGGTCTCGGTCAAGCGCTGGGAGATTGCGTGGACGAGGCTCGAGCGTCAGTCGCCGGCAGCCGGAACCGCAGTGGCAGAGCACGGCTGATCCAGTCCGGCCGACGTGGACTGCTCAGTCTGCGTCACGATCAGCGTTCGACGACTATCGCCTCTTGATCGGTAAGCACGGTGAATTGCGCGCCCGCAGTGGTCAGCGCCGCAACCGTCCGCGCGGTCACCTGTGGATCTTCGAGTAGCGAATCGCCGCCGTGCGGCACTATCGCGAAGTCGACCAGCGCGAGCCCGGACCAGATCGGGTCGATACCGCACGTGGGCATGACTTCAGCGGGGTCGTCCGACGCGTCGAGCCCGATCAGAGTCGGAGTCGCCACGCACGCTCCCGCGCTGTATCCCGCATAGGCCACGACGCCTGAACGAACCAACATCTCGATGACCCGATCTGCGCCGCTTCGGGCTAACTGTGCACGCAGAACGAACGTATTTCCGCCGCGGACCCACAGGCAGTCGAATTCGCGAAGCCGGGCTTCGAGTGCTTCCGGTGCACCCGCGAAGTCGCGGACGTCCACTTCCTCTGCCGTGAAACCCGCTGCCCGTAGTGGGGTCAATTCGCTTGTCACTGCCGAACTGCGGGCATTGAGCGGCCACGAATCGGCAGCCGCAGCGATCACTGCGATGCGAGCGCCGCGGCCTACAAGATCGACAAAAGCCCCGCGGTGGTCGCCGAATCGGTAGGACGAGAGAAACAGTTTCACTTCTCAGTACCTTCGCGACCCTCGAACCCTTTGTGCCCTATCCACCCAACCCTCAAATCGTGAACGCCAGATTGTCGACGACGCGTGTGCCCACCGTGGTGTCACCGCGAAGCGAGATGTCGGTTCGGTGATCGGACGCGTGGACGCGTCCACCGGCAATTCGGGTGAAGAGTGGTGAGCTCATCGAGATTGTCGTGGTCGCCGGCCCGTCCAGCTCCGGGACGAGCGTTGCACGCGCATCAACCGAGACGTGAAGTGAACGGGCAAGTGGCCCTTCGAGTTCGAAAGTGATCCGTGCTCCCTCGGGCGCCTTTCCTCGTTTTCCGACGACGAAACCGAGCGCGCTGGTGATTTCGCCGAAGGCAGTCTCCGCGCGCAATCCGCCTTCCTCGCCCGGGATGCCGACAGCATCTCTGATGTCGAGTTCGTGCATCCAACAGTCGAAGGTCCGAATACGCATGAACCGGCCATAAGGCGCAAGACCGACCGGTGTCTGTGTCTCGGCGTCCCAGTCGGCGCCCGTCATCGAGCGAAGTGCCTCGGTTCGGCTGGCGGTGATATCACGGTAGTGCGCCAACAGGTCCGCGTGCGGTGTCCGCCTCAGGCCTTCGACCCAGCGCTCGTTGAACGCCGCAATCTCGTTGCGGACGTGAGGCAATGCGTGGACGTCGAGGTCGATCGACGGTGGTTCGATACCGGAGAGCAGCGATTCCGTACCGATCAGATGCGACACGATGTCGTGAACCGTCCACCCCGGAAGGTTCGACGGTGCCAACCACTGGTCACCGTCGAGTTCGGCAAGCAGCGCGTCGATGACTCGCCATTCCTCCGTCAACGCGTCGACTACTGCGTCCTGGGGCCAACCACTCATGCGGACATCTCCTGTTTCGGACGGTTCGGTTCTCCTCACTGTATGTCGCGCCGGATAAGTGAGCGGGCATTCCCAGGCCTCGAGTCGGTGTCGCCAAACCTCCGAGGGAAGCAGAGTTCCTGTGGTAGACCAGGATTGTCGACGCCGAAGCAGGCTCACCCGGCGTTGTCGTCACCGACAGAGGAGTCTTCGTGTTTCCAGGAAATTTCGTCCAGTCCACGCCGGACAAGCCCGCCGTCATTCGCCCCGCGACGGGTGAGTCCATCACCTATCGGGAACTCGACGAACGGTCGACGCAGTTGGCGCGATACTTCCGAAGTGTCGGTGCCAAGCCTGGAGACCACGTCGCTCTCATCTCGAACAACGATCTCCGCGCGTTCGAGGTGTACTGGGCCGCATTGAGATCCGGTCTCTACATCACTGCGGTGAACTGGCATCTCACGGCTGCGGAGGCCGCCTACATCGTCGACGACTGCGAGGCGACAATTCTGGTGGCGTCGGGGCAGGCGTCGGCAGCAGTTCCGTTGGACGAGAAGCTGATTCCACGTGTTCGCCATCGGCTGGTGTACGGCGGCGCTCTCGAGGGTTTCGACGACTACGAGGATGCGGTCGATGCTCAGTCCGCCGATCCGCTCGACTCGCAGCCACGCGGGGCTGACATGCTGTACTCGTCCGGAACCACCGGCAGACCCAAGGGAATCAAGGGAGATCTTCCGGAGGGTGAGGTGGACACCACCATGGATCCGTACACCGCGGTGTTCGCGCCGATGTACGGGTTCGATTCCGACACAGTCTATTTGTGCCCGGCTCCGGTCTATCACGCGGCGCCCCTGCGCTTTTGCGGCGTGATCAATTCGGTCGGCGGAACCGTGATCTTGATGGATGCATTCGAAGCCGAGACCGCGCTGGAGTTGATCGGTAAATACGCTGTGACGCACAGTCAGTGGGTACCGACGATGTTCGTTCGAATGTTGAAACTGCCGAAGGAGACCCGCGATCGTTACGACGTCTCGACGGTGAAAGTCGCCATTCACGCGGCCGCTCCCTGCCCGCCCGAAGTGAAGACGGCGATGATCGACTGGTGGGGTCCGGTGATCCACGAGTACTACGCCTCGACCGAGGGCTCGGGCGCCACTTTCATCAACAGCGAGCAGGCTTTGTCTCATCCGGGTTCCGTCGGTCGTGACGGTGTGATGGGGATCGTGCACATCTGTGCCGACGACGGGCGCGATCTTCCGGTCGGCGAGATCGGTACCGTGTTCTGGGAACGGGAGACTCTGCCGTTCCGCTACCACAACGATCCCGAGAAAACGGCCGCCGCGCAGCATCCGGATCATCCGACGTGGACGACGAGTGGTGATATCGGCTATATCGATTCGGAGCGCTTTCTTTATCTGACCGACCGCGCGGCATTCACTATTATCTCTGGTGGCGTCAATATCTATCCGCAGGAGTCCGAGAACATTCTTACCTTGCATCCGAAGGTGTTCGACGTGGCGGTCATCGGTGTTCCCGACGAGGAAATGGGCGAGCAGGTCAAGGCGGTTGTCCAACTAGCGGACGGGATCGAGCCGAGTGCTCATGTCGCCGAGGAATTGCTGGAATATGTCCGCAGCCAGGTTGCACATTTCAAAGCTCCGCGAAGCATCGACTTTGCCGACGAATTGCCTAGGACCGCGACAGGAAAACTCGTGAAGCACAAGTTGCGGTCTCAATATGTGAGCAATTGACCATCAGAGGAAATGCTAGGGCATCAGAGTAATTCTGCGAGATAGTCGGCAAGGACCTGCGCGTGGCTGTATGGCAGGTCCTTGCTTGCTGTCAGTAGAACAACGGGTCGAGCATCCGATGCCGGCGCGACGCGTACTGCAGGTTTTCGCGTTTGACGCCGCGTGGCCAGAGTCGGTCGACGAGGAGTCGGACGGCGTTACATTCGGAAGTAGGTTCGTAAACTCGCTCGACCCTGATGATTCTGCGCGTCATTTTGATGCCTTTACGTCTTTCGGACGTTTCAAATAGTGGAATAGCCCGCCATTCGAGTGTGATCGGCCTCACAGTAGGCTTCTCCAACTAAGTCCAAACATACTGTTCGGACTCGATTCAGATGGAGAAAGTGCGTCGTCGGTTTCCCTACGCCGCGGTAACTCTGGCTACTATCAGTCACCATTCACCCAAAAGCGGGTCATCTTCCGCTCATCACATGCTGGTTGCCGCTCGTCGCAGCAGGCGAACCACCAACCGCAGAAGGTAATGGAAAATGGAAACATCGAAGAGCGCACAAGTGCGTCCGTCGGTCGGCGTCCCTCGAGAATCGAGTGACGGTGAGCGTCGGGTCGCGTTGGTGCCGAAAATTGTGTCCGCTTTGATCGGCAAGGGTGTCGACGTTGTCGTCGAGTCCGGGGCCGGTCTGGGGGCGTTGATTCCCGACGAGCTGTACACCGCTGCGGGCGCGAAGATCGGCGATCCGTGGACTGCCGACGTGGTGGTCAAGGTAGCGCCTCCGTCGACAGAGGAAATCGCCCGCATCAGCACCGGCGCGAAGCTCATCGGTTTCTTGAACCCGCGTAACGCAGACAATCGCATTGCAGAGTTGAAGGCCGCCGGCATCGAGGGATATGCCGTGGAGGCGATTCCCCGTATCTCCCGTGCACAGGTGATGGACGCGTTGTCCTCGCAGGCGAACGTGTCCGGATACAAGGCTGTTCTGTTGGCGGCATCGGAGTCCACGCGGTTCTTCCCGATGCTCACCACCGCTGCAGGCACGGTGAAGCCTGCGACGGTTCTGGTGCTCGGGGTGGGTGTTGCAGGTCTGCAGGCGCTGGCGACAGCCAAGCGTCTCGGTGGCCGCGCTACCGGGTACGACGTGCGCCCTGAGGTCGCAGACCAGGTGCGCTCGGTGGGTGCACAGTGGCTCGACCTCGGAATCGACGCGGCGGGCGAGGGTGGATACGCCCGCGAGCTGACCGACGAGGAGCGCGCGAAGCAGCAGCAGGCACTCGAGGATGCGATCAAGGGCTTCGACGTCGTGATCACCACGGCTCTGGTTCCGGGTCGTCCCGCGCCGCGCCTGGTCACCGCCGCCGCGGTCGAAGGCATGAAGCCGGGCAGTGTCGTGGTCGACCTCGCGGGTGAAACCGGTGGTAACTGCGAGCTGACCGAGCCGGGTCAAACCGTCGTCAAGCACGGCGTGACCATTTGCTCTCCGCTGAATTTGCCGGCGTCGATGCCTGAGCATGCGTCCGAGTTGTACTCGAAGAACATTTCCGCGCTGATCGAACTGATGTTGGTGGAAGGTGCATTGGCGCCTGATTTCTCCGACGAGGTTCTGGCCGGTGCGTGCGTCACCCGTGAAGAGAAGGGCGCCTGATGTACACATCACTTCTGGCGAACATCGCGATCCTGGTGTTGTCCGGGTTCGTCGGTTTCGCTGTGATCTCCAAAGTTCCGAACACCCTGCACACCCCGTTGATGTCAGGCACGAACGCCATCCACGGCATCGTCGTCCTGGGTGCGTTGGTCGTCCTGGGCAAGGTGCACGATCCGTCGATCGGGTTGCAGATCATCTTGTTCGTCGCGCTCGTCTTCGGAACCGTGAACGTTGTCGGTGGGTTTGTGGTCACGGACCGCATGTTGGCGATGTTCAAGGCCAAGCCGGCCGCCAAGTCTGTGTCGAAGGATGGTGACCAGTAATGGAATACCTGGTCAATGCGCTCTACATTGTCGCGTTCTCGATGTTCATCTACGGCCTCATGGGTCTTACCGGCCCGAAGACCGCAGTCCGCGGCAACCAGATCGCCGCGGTCGGCATGCTCATCGCCGTCGTTGCAACGCTGATCTCCATTCGTGATGCGGAGATGGGTAACTGGATCCTCATTGCTGCGGGCCTGGTCATCGGTGTCGTGCTCGGTGTCCCGCCGGCGCTCCGCACCAAGATGACGGCCATGCCGCAGTTGGTCGCGCTCTTCAACGGCGTGGGTGGTGGCACCGTCGCGTTGATCGCGTACGCGGAATTCCTGGACTCGGACGGATTCACCGCATTCCAGCACGGCGAGTCGCCGACGGTGCACATCGTCATCGCTTCGCTCTTTGCTGCCGTGATCGGATCGATTTCCTTCTGGGGCAGCGTGATCGCGTTCCTGAAGCTGCAGGAAACTCTGCCTGGTCGTCCGATCGGAATCGGTAAGCTCCAGCAGCCGCTCAATGCGCTGCTGCTCATTGCCGCAGTCGCGTTCTCGGTGATCATCGGCATCAAGGCGATCTCGCCGGAAGGCCCGACCAGCTCACTGTGGATCGTCGGCGTCCTCGTGCTTTCGGGCATCCTCGGACTGATGGTCGTGCTGCCCATCGGCGGCGCGGACATGCCCGTCGTCATCTCGCTGCTCAACGCTCTGACCGGTTTGTCAGCTGCTGCTGCAGGTTTGGCGCTCAACAACCAGGCGATGATCGTCGCCGGCATGATCGTGGGTGCTTCGGGCACCATCTTGACCAACCTCATGGCCAAGGCCATGAACCGGTCCATCCCGGCCATCGTAGCCGGTGGCTTCGGTGGTGGCGGCGGCGAAGCTGCATCCTCCGACGGTGTCGTGCGCACGGCAAAGGCGACCTCGGCCGCCGACGCGGCTATCCAGATGGCCTACGCCAACCAGGTCATCGTCGTACCGGGATACGGACTTGCGGTCGCGCAGGCTCAGCACGCCGTCAAGGACATGGCGAAGTTGCTCGAGTCGAAGGGCGTCGAGGTCAAGTACGCCATCCACCCGGTCGCCGGTCGTATGCCCGGTCACATGAACGTTCTTCTCGCAGAAGCGGATGTCTCGTACGACGCGATGAAGGAAATGGACGACATCAACGACGAGTTCTCTCGTACCGATGTCACCTTGGTGATCGGCGCGAACGACGTCACCAACCCGGCGGCGCGCAACGATCCGAGCTCACCGATTCACGGAATGCCGATCCTCAACGTGGACCAGTCGAAGTCCGTCATCGTGCTCAAGCGTTCGATGAACTCCGGTTTCGCCGGTATCGAGAACCCGCTCTTCTTCGCCGAGGGCACCTCGATGCTCTTCGGTGACGCCAAGAAGTCGGTCTCCGAGGTTACCGAGGAACTCAAGGCGCTGTAGCGCTGGAACTCGGAAGGGGCGTCCACTCGCAACCGCGAGTGGGCGCCTTTCTCGTGTTCTCACGCTGCAACGACTTCGTGTGCTGCAACGGCGTGTGCTGAAACGACAAAGGCGCCTGGTCCGAGACGAAACTCGGAACAGGCGCCTCTGGCGACGTTTTACGGGACCTCGGGGGTTTCGGGGTCGGAAGAGAAGCCGGAAAGTAGTTCGATCAACTTCTGGATCAGTTCGAGCGGGTTCAGATCTTCGAGGCTCACGGTAAAGACTCCTTCGCTGTGGAACTACTTGATTCGGACATTTCAGAACATACGTCATGCCCCGCCGTCGCGGGAGAGCTATCGGCGAAAATCTCTGGATACCAAAGATTTAGGACTAAAGTCGGATGCTCCGGTGCCTGGAGAACGCGATGGCTGCCGTATCCGGGCGTAGCTCTTCACGTTTCGCGGCGATGGGCGATCGTGCCATCAAAATGGCTGCGGCACAGGCCCATACCAGAGCGATCAGAACGCCGGCTATCACTCCGAAAAGGCCGCTCAGCTCGGCGGCCAGTGCGCTGGCACCGATCGCAGCAACTCCGACGAATCCGAGACCGGCGACCACCGGACGCCACTGCGGGGCGGAGATCAAGATGGCCGAGCAGTACAGCGCGGTCGCCGCTGCCACGTGACCGCTGGGCAATAGGTCCTGGGGCACATCGGGGAGCCAGGAACCGAATGCCGCGTTGGTGAGATTAGCGCCCATTCCGAGGAGCAGGATCGCGCCGATGCCGTACGGCAGTCCGCGGACCATCGAGACGACGGCCAGAGCGGTAGTGGCTGCGAGTACAGCGGTGACGTCGAATCGGCCTACCGTCCACTCGGCAAGTGCGCGCACCTGTTCCGGGACGTTCACGCCAGGCGAGGTGGGTCGCAAAATATACAAGGCGCCCAGCGCGACGACGGCGATCGCAGCAAGGACGAGGAAGCGAGTGGTTGTGGAGGGAGTGGGGTGCTGGGTGGAGGTCGAGACGGTCACGAGTACCAGCATCCCTGGTGAGTCTGTGCCGATCGTGA
This sequence comes from Rhodococcus sp. KBW08, assembly GCF_003852455.1. Classification (NCBI taxonomy): domain Bacteria; kingdom Bacillati; phylum Actinomycetota; class Actinomycetes; order Mycobacteriales; family Nocardiaceae; genus Rhodococcus; species Rhodococcus sp. KBW08. Next base: position 88,594 of record NZ_QAJJ01000021.1, on the reverse strand, counting down.
GGATCAGCTGTGAGGTCTGTAGGCGGTCGGAGAATCGCGCCGAACGACACCCGCACAACCCGCTGCGACCAGGACGCATGCAAACGGGATCAACATTGCTGTGGTGAGAGGCACAAGCGTGGTGACCCAGCCGATGGTTGCCGGACCGGCGAGGAATCCGATGTATCCCATGCCGACGACGCGAGACATGTTGGTGCCGGCCGAACCTGAGCCCAGATTTCCCGCCGTGGTGAAGATCTGCGGAATGCATCCCGACAGGCCGGCGCCGAACAGCGCCCAACCGAGCAACGTCAGTGGTAGCCAGCCCGACACCACGACGGTCAGCATTCCGATGGACGAGAGCAACGCACCGTAGCGAACCACTGCCACCGGGCCGACTGCCGCGCTGATCCGATCCGCGGTGAATCGGCCGACGGTCATCATGGCGGAGAATGCACCGAACGACAGTGCAGCAACGGCATTCGAGACCCCCAGATCTTCCTTGACCTGCAGTGCGCTCCAGTCGTTTGCCACTCCCTCGGCCAGCATCAGAACAAAGGCGAGGGTTCCGAGGGCAAGTACGCGAGCCGAGAATCTGCCGTGTGTCTTTCCGGTAGTCGACGCGGTTTCGGCATGCACGTCGACGTGAGGGAGCAGGGGTCGCGAGCACAACCAGACCGCGAGCAAGCCGATTGCCGACGCGATGCTGAGCGTGACGTACGGCGGAAGATCCAGTGCGAGAGTGCCGAATCCGATGACGGACCCTAATACGCCGCCGACCGAGAACATGCCGTGAAAGGCCGCCATGATCGGGCGCCGGTACAACTGTTCGGCCTCGACAGCCTGCGAGTTCATCGACACGTCCAACGCGCCGTTCGCGAAGCCGAATACAACAAGTGCGGCGCCCAGTTGCCAGGTGTTCGTGGCAAATCCCGGGCCGAGAGTGGCGAATGCCAGCCCGCTACCCGCCAGGATGACCATGCGCCTGCTGCCATATCGATCGGCGAGCGGACCGCTCAATTGCATACCGGCAATGGCTCCGACAGCAAGAAGGAGAAGCAGTGAGCCGAGCGTCGAGTGACTGATTCCCACACGGTGTTCGATGGACGGAATGTGGACGACCCACATCGCGAGCAGAAATCCGTTGATGCCGAAGATGCCGAAGATGCCGGCCCGGGCGCGTACCAGGGCGGAGGTGGGGACTACTCGGTCGGTGGGGTTGACGCTCACTCGTTCCTTTTTACAGGTGAGACAGCAACAGGTCCGGGTCCGCGAGCATCTGTGCGACAAATGAGAGGAATCTCGCGGCCTGCTCACCATCGAGTATCCGGTGGTCGAACGTCAACGTCAGTGTCGCGACGCTCCGCGCTTCGATCTTGCGCTCGATTACCCAGGGACGCTCGCTCACTGCGCCCAGACAGAGGATGACGGCTTCTCCCGGATTGAGGAGCGGAACGCCCCCGTCGACGCCGAAGATTCCGACGTTGGTGATCGTGATGGTGCCACCGGTCAAGTGATGGACATCAGTCACTCCCGCGCGGGCAGCGACGGTCAGTTCGGTGACCGCGCGTGCGAGTTGGACCAGGCTCAAGGTCTCGGCGCTCTTGATGTTGGGCACGGACAGCCCATGTTCGGAGGCGACGGCGATGCCGAGATTCACGTGATCGTCGACGACGGCGTCGCCGCGGGTCTCGTCCCAATGCGCGTTCACCGTCGGGTGCGACGAGATCGCCGTAACCAAGGCCTTGGCCGCGAGAGTCAGCGGAGTGAGAGAAAGTCCGGTGAATGCGTCCGAGGGACGGAGCCTGCCGAGTAGTTCCATCGAAGGCGTGACATCGACGGTGAGGAAGACGCTGGCCTGCGGAGCGCGGACGCTGGCAACCATCGCCGACGCCATCTGTTTCCGTATGCCGGACGAGGCCAGGCGTGTCGCGTCATCCGAAGGCGCCTTCACGGCAAGCACGTCTGCGACGTCAGCGGCCGTGACGGCGCCGTCGAATCCGCTGCCGGTGATTTCGCTCAGGTCGATGCCGGCTTCGCGGGCCGCGCGCCGCGCCGAGGGTGTTGCGGGCCGACGCTCGATATTCGGCGCGGATAGTGAGTCCGGCGTGATCCTGCGCCGGCGCCGACTCGGTCTCTCGGCCGCGGGTCCGTACCCGACCAGCACACTCGGCGGCTGTGGATCATGTGAATCGTCCGAACCCTCGATACGGATGATCGGAGTACCGACCGGAACCGTGGTGCCAGGTTCGACGAGAAGCTCGCTGACAACGCCGACATACGGTGACGGCAGTTCGACAAGAGCTTTGGCTGTCTCGACCTGGGCGAGAACTTGATTGAGTGCCACGGTGTCACCGACCCTGACCGTCCACTCGACCAGGTCGGCAGACGTCAGGCCCTCGCCGAGATCCGGCAACCGGAATTCGTGCGTCGTACTCATGCTGCCAGCGTTCGGTCGAGCGCTGCGAGGATCCGATCGGCGTCCGGAAGGTGGAATTGCTCGAGCTTGGCAGGCGGATAGGGGATGTCGAATCCGGTGACCCGACGGATCGGTGACTCCAGCTGATAGAAGCAGTGTTCCGCGACGTGTGCTGCGATTTCGGCGCCGACGCCGAGAAACTTCGGCGCCTCGTGGACGACGACCAGCCGGCCTGTCTTGTTCACCGACGCCTCGATCGTGTCGAAGTCGACGGGGGAGAGCGAACGCAGATCCACCACCTCCAGATCGCGGCCTTCGTCTTCGGCAATCCGTGCGGCGTCGAGTGCGGTGGCGACCATGGATCCGTACGCGACCACTGTCGCGTCGTTTCCCGAGCGGGCGACACGGGCGCGGTGGAGCGGAAGCTCGGGCGCGGCATCGGTATTCACCTCGGCGGTATCCCAGTACCGCCGTTTGGGTTCGAGGAAGATCACCGGGTCGTCGGCGGCAATCGATTGCCGGATCATGTGAAAACCGTCGACCGGATTGCTCGGGTACACCACCCGCAGTCCTGCGGTGTGAGCGAAGTAGGCTTCCGGCGACTCCGAATGATGTTCCACGGCACCGATTCCGCCGCCACTGGGAATCCGAATCGTCAGTGGCGCTGTCACGGCTCCCCGGGTGCGGTAGTGGATCTTTGCCACCTGCGAGACGATCTGGTCGAAAGCCGGGTAGACGAAACCGTCGAACTGGATCTCGCAGACCGGCCGGTACCCGCGCAGAGCCAAGCCGAAAGCCGTTCCCACAATCCCTGATTCGGCGAGCGGCATGTCGATCACCCGGGTATCACCGAAATCTTTCTGCAGGGCGTCGGTAACCCGGAATACACCGCCGAGACGGCCGACGTCCTCTCCCATGATCACCACGCGACGATCGTCTTCGAGTGCGCGTCGCAGGCCGGTGTTGAGTGCGGTCACCAGATTCATGACGGTCATGACAGCGCCCCTTCCATGCTGCCGAGATACGCGCGATGCTCTTCACGTTCGGCGTCGATCAGTGGGTGTGCCTCGACGTAGACGTAATCGAAGAGCGCTGACGGGGGCGGATCGGCGAGCGCGATGGTTGCGCGTCGTAGTCCAGATGCGACGTCGTCGGCGGCCGCCGCGATGGTAGTGAGTTCTTTCTCACCGAGAAGGCCGCGTTGTTCCAGGAGCAGACGCACGCGCTCGAGCGGATCGCGGTTTCTCCACTCCGACATATCCGTATCGGCGCGGTACCTGCTCGGATCGTCGGACGTCGTGTGTGGGCCCATTCTGCAGGTGATCGCCTCGACGAACGTCGGGCCGCTGCCTTCCCGTGCGCGATTGAGTGCCCAGCGCGTGACTGCGAGCACGGCGAGTACGTCGTTGCCGTCGACGCGAATCGCCGGGATGCCGTAACCGATCGCCCGATGTGAGATGGGTGTGCGGGACTGCAGGGATACCGGTTCACTGATGGCCCACTGATTGTTCTGGCAGAAGAAGACAACGCCGGCACGGAAACTGGCAGCAAATCCCATCGCCTCGGCGATGTCGCCCTGACTCGAGGCGCCGTCACCGAAGTAGGCGATCGTCGCGATCTCGGCGCCGTCCAGATGTGCGCCCAATGCGTATCCGGTGGCGTGCAGCCCTTGAGAGCCGACGACGATCGCCGGATTGGTGACGTTGAATTGTTCTGGATCCCAACCGGAATGGGAGATTCCGCGCCACATCGTGGTCAGCAATTCGGGGGGAACTCCCCGGCAGTACTCGACGGCATGTTCGCGATAGCTGGTGAAGGCGAAGTCGTCGGAGGCAAGCGCTCTCGCGGAACCGACCTGCGCGGCCTCCTGGCCGAGCATCGGAGCCCACAAACCTATTTCGCCTTGACGCTGCAGGGCAACAGCTTCGGTGTCGATTCGGCGACTGACGACGAGATCGCGATACAACGACAGCAGTTCGTCAGGCCCGATGTCTGTTATCAGACGGTCGAATTCGGGCCGGCACACTCGTGCGCCGTTCGGTTGGATGAGTTGGACCGGATAATCGAGGTTGTCGATCATCTTCGCTCACCTCGGTTTCTGCTCATGCCCGGCGCGCCTCGTGAGTACGCCGCACAATCCCGATGTGTTGTATGCAGTTGTCGCTCTACCATCAGGATCCCCCTGATTGGGAAATCCGCAAGTATTTTCACTGCCGTATCAAGACCTGGACTGAGAACTGGCGAGTAACAAACGTGTCGGTACGCCCAACCGATCCGGTGTCAACCGCTAGCATCGGTGCGGTGACTGCAGTCGGTTTGAACGAAGAAGCTGTTTCCGCGTGGATCGCCGAACTGGGGGTCGGCGCCACGACACCACTGACTTTCGAGAGGATCGGTAACGGGCAATCGAATCTGACCTACTCCGTGACGGATGCGGGCGGAGGACGGTGGGTACTGCGCAGACCTCCGCTGGGCACGTTGTTGGCGTCGGCGCACGACGTCGTTCGTGAGCACCGCATTCTGTCCTCGCTCCAGGGAACCAAGGTTCCGGTTCCCAAAATCCTCGGTATCACGGAAGACCCGGAGATCACGGACGCTCCGCTGGTCCTGATGAGCTATATCGACGGCATTGTGATCGACGGCGTCCCGGTGGCTCAGAAGTTGACCGAGGACGAGCGTCGTGCGGTCGGACTGGCGATGCCCAAAACCCTCGCGAGCATCCACGGGGTCGACCTCGAAGAGACCGGCCTCGAGGATCTGGCCAGCCGAAAGCCCTTTGCTGAGCGTCAGCTCAAACGGTGGTCGGCGCAGTGGGAGAAGTCGAAGACCCGCGATGTTCCGGACGTCGACCGGTTGGCCGAGATTCTGCACCGAAACATTCCGGAACAGAACGAAGTGACCTTGGTTCACGGCGACTTCCACCTCAACAACGTCATCACCGATCCGGTCGAGGGTCGCATCGTTGCGGTCGTCGACTGGGAGTTGTGCACGTTGGGGGAGCCGCTCGCGGATCTCGGTGCACTGCTCGCGTACTGGCCGGAAGCCGGTGACAAAGTTGCCGGTCCGTTCATGGCGTCCACGCTGGAGGGCTTTCCGAACCGCGAGGAGCTGGTCGCGGCCTACGTCGAGGCGACGGGCCGCGACGTGTCAGCCGTCGGATACTGGCACGTACTCGCGCTGTGGAAGCTCTCGATCATCGCCGAGGGCGTGCTGCGACGCATCCTCGACGATCCGCGCAACAAGGCCGAGCACGGCGGCCCGACGGTCGCGCTGATCGACGGAATCGTTGCACGCGCCGTCTTGACGGCAGATCAGCTCGGTCTGAGCTAGTTTTCGGTCAAGGTCCCGGCTGCCGATCTGATGGCGGCCGGGATCTCCACCGGCTTACGGGTGTCGGCGTCGACGTAGACGTGGACGAAGCGTCCGGAGGCGGCGGGTTCCCAATTGCCATCGTCGACCTCGTGGAATATCGCCAGGGCGTAGACGATGCTCTTGGTGCCGAGTTTCTCGACGGAGATACCCACCTGCAACAGCTCGGGGAACGACAGTTCGCTCAGGTACCGGCACGACGTCTCGGCGACGACGCCGATGGCAGGCAGATTGCGGATGTCGGCTCCGGTGGAAGACATCAGCCAGGCGTTGACCGCGGTGTCGAAGTACGAGTAGTAGGTCACGTTGTTGACGTGGCCGTAGTGATCGTTGTCGTCCCACCGCGTCGGGACGGGCCAGAGGACGGGAAACTCGCTGATCGACGGGGGCGTTTGCGCTGTGCTCACGGCTTCGACTGTAGTGACGACTTCCGCGAGAGTGAGGGCAGGGTGGTGCCCTGCAGGACGGCACGCACGATCAGTCCCACCAACAGTGCCCAGAATGCCGAACCGATTCCCAGGATACCGACCCCGGATGCGGCGATCAGAAACGTGACCACGGCACCTTCACGTTCACTCGCCTCGCTCAGCGCCGATGTGAGGGCGCCGGCAAGAGTTGCCAGGAGCGCCAGTCCGGCAACAGTTTCCACGACTCCGGCTGGAGCGGCGGCTACCAGAGCGGCCACGGCGGCCGCGCCGGCAGCGAGAACGAGATAGGCCCAGCCTGCGGTGAAGGCAGCGATCCATCGACGTTTGGGATCCGGATGTGCGGTGGGGGCGGCGGCCAGGGCTGCGCTGATCGCCGCGAGGTTGATCGCATGGCCACCGGCCGGAGCGCCGACGATGGTGCCGATACCCGTCACGATCATCGACGGCCGCCAGGGAACGGTGTAGCCGAACGAATTCATCACGGCCACACCGGGAATGTTCTGCGAAGCCATCGTGACGATGTAGAGCGGAATCGCAATGCCGATCATCGCCTGCCAGGTCCACGACGGCGCGGTGAGATCGATGCGGGGAATCATGGCGCCGGCGTCGAGCACTCGATCCGACGTGACGAGGCTGATCCCGATCACGACCGCTGCGGTGAGGAACGCGAGCGGAACCGCCCATCGCTTGGAGAAGCGCTGCGCCGCAAGCCAAACCAGGATGACCGGCGCGACTGCTGCCGGTGCGTCCCGGACGGCGATGATCGGCGCCAGGCACAACGGCATCAGAACTCCGGCGAGCATCGCCTGCGCGAGGGGCGTCGGGATTGCCGAGATGATCCTTCCGAGCGTCGGCCACAGTCCGGTCAGCACGATCGCGATTCCGACGACGATGAATGCTCCGACCGCCGCCGGCCACCCACCCTCGACGGCTCCGGCGCCGGCGAGCAGAGCGGCACCGGGCGTCGACCAGGCCAGGGTGATCGGCATCCGGTACCGGCGTGAGAGCCAGAGCATTCCCAACGCTTGGGTCACACACAGAACCAGCAGTCCGGACGCCGCCTCGGTCGCGTCCGCGCCGACAGCGGCGAGGCCGGTGAGGACCACCGCGAACGAACTGGTGAAGCCGACGAGGGCCGTGACGATGCCTGCGCTCATCGGTTGCGAGTTGCTACGAACGGCTTCCGGTTCGGTGGTTTCTGTGGAGTCCGACATGGTCAGTGATTCTGCCCGACCCGCTCGGGGCGCGATTTACCTGTCCGGCCGGATGGGTGAGGTGACCGCTTTGCCGTAGATAAGGTGCGTTTGGGCGTGCCAGACTTCGGGATGCGCGGCGAGGTGGTCGATCAATACTCGCTGTAGATGCGCACTGTCGCGGACCGCGACGTGGAGGAAGAAGTCCTCGGGCCCCGAGACGTTGAAGAGCGCAAGGGTTTCCGGCAACGCGAGCGCGTCCGCTGTGAAGCGGTCGACGAGGTCGCGTCGGTGCGGTCGCAATTGCACGGCGATGATCGCCTGCATCGAGCGGCCCACCGCGGCCGGGTCGACAACCGCATGGATACCGCTGATCGTTCCGTTGGCACGCAGGCGTCGTACGCGCTCGTGGCACGAGGACGTCGCCAAGCCGACACGATCGGCTAACACCTTGTTGGTGATCGACGCGTCGTTCTGCAATTCGGCCAAAATCTTCCAGTCCACCGGATCCAGAGGCTCATTCTTCGTCATCTGCCGAACTATATCCGGAGTCGTTTTGAAGTTCCCGGATCCAGTTGCACACTCCTGGCATGAACATGTGTCTCGAATCAGCTCGGGTGTGAGGTATTTCGGATGAGTGTCGGTCAATGGCTTGCTTTCGGCTCCCTGCTATCCATCGTCCTGTTCACGCCGGGACCGGATTTTGTCCTGATCCTGCGTCATTCTCTGGCAGATCGACGGACCGGTGCGGTGGTGGCGGCCGGCGTGATTTCGGGGCTCTTCGTTCACACGGCGGCCGCGTCACTGGGCCTTTCCGCACTCGTCGCGACGCGTCCGCAGTTGCTCTCTGCGCTCACTTACGCCGGGGCGGCATATCTGACCTGGCTCGGCATCTCCGCGATCCGAAGTGCATTCAAGGCGCGAGCCTCGGACGAGGGACTTCCGGCAGCGAAAGAACCGATCGCGGTCACCACGGCGTTTCGTTACGGCTTCCTCTCGAACTTGCTGAACCCGAAGGCGTTGTTGTTCTTTCTCGGGCTACTCCCACAATTCATCGAGCCCGGTGAAGGAGCAGGGCTGCGCACACTGATGTTGGCGGGAGCGACGGTGGTCGCCGCGGCACTGTGGTGGGCGATCGTGGTGGTGATGGCGGCCGGAGCCGGCAAGAAGCTGCGTCGTCCTGGCGTCGGCAAGCGCATCGATGTCGTGACTGGAGTGTTGTTGGTGGGTCTCGGTGCCTTCTTCGGGGTTGCGTGAGAGGTCGTGTCAGGATGGGCTCATGACACTTCCCGTGCTGATCGACGTCCAAGAACTGTCCGCTCTCATCGAGGCCGGAGCCGCGCCGCGATTGCTCGATGTCCGGTGGGCGCTGGGTGATTCGAACGGCGAGCAGCATTTTCGCGACGGACACATTCCCGGTGCGGTATTCGTGAACCTCGACGACGAACTGGCTTCGACGCCGTCGACGGACAAGGGAAGGCACCCGCTGCCTGGACTCGAAGACCTGCAGGAGGCCGCGCGTCGTTGGGGAATCGACGACGGTGATTCGGTGGTGCTCTACGACGCCACCGGCAATACCGCCGCTGCCCGCGGTTGGTGGCTGCTGCGGTGGGCCGGACTCTCGGACGTACGACTCCTCGACGGCGGGTTGCAGGCCTGGGAGTCCGCGGGACTGCCGTTGGCGGCCGGTATCGGCGAGTCCGTCAGCCCGGGCAATGTGACTTTCACGGGAGGCAACATGCCGACCGTCGACATCGACGGCGTCGGCAACTGGACGAGCGAGGGCGGTGTCCTGCTCGACGCCCGGGCCGGGGAGCGGTACCGCGGCGAGGTCGAGCCGATGGATCCCGTCGCGGGTCACATTCCCGGTGCGGTGAGCGCACCGACCGCAGAGAACATCACCGGCGACGGTCGATTCCTGGATGCGGCCGCGTTGCGTGAGCGGTTCGCCGGCCTGGGCGTCGGGGACAGGGTGGCGGTGTACTGCGGATCCGGAGTGACTGCGGCGCACGAGATTGCCGCACTCGCGATCGCAGGGTACGACGCGACCCTGTTTCCGGGCTCGTGGTCGCAGTGGTCGAACGACGGCACTCGCGCTGTCGAAACCGGAGCCTGAGTCAGCCCTTGGCGCGATCGATGAATGACGGCACGAGAAACCACAGTGCTGTGAACATGATGGCGGCGCACGCAGCCAAGATCTTTGCGGCAACTCCGCCGACGGCGACCTCGGCAATCAGCAGGACCGTGCCGGTCATGGAGGCGGCGAGAAAAGCTATGCCGCACAGCGCGAATCGGTTGGCGATGGGCAAGATGTTCTCGCGGTGCCCACGGCGGAAGAGCATACGATGCCACACCGCGGGCGCCATCAGGAACCCGAAGGAGACGGCCACAAGTATCACCGTCACCAAGTGGATGCCGCGGATATACGTCGAGGCCTCCTCGTAGCGTTCGGTGAATGCCACGGCCAGCAAGAAGGCGAACAGGATCTGAACACCCGAGAGTGCAACGCGCAGTTCTTGCAACAACTCGTTGAAATTCCGCGCCAGCTGTTGAGGTGGAGTCTCCCCGGTCTCGTTCACGATGACGTGGTTCCTACGTCCGTGAGTATTCCGACGCTCGCTGGATCTGCTCCGCGCTCGGACGAACGCCGGTGTAGAGCACGAACTGCTCGGCTGCCTGAAGAGCGATGACCGACGCTCCCGTGATCGCCGTCTTCCCGAGTTCGGTCGCCAACGCGATCAGAGGAGTGTTCGCGGGCATCGCGACGACGTCGAAGACTACTTCCGCTGCGCGAACTGCTTCTTCGGGGAACGACAGTGCATCGGCTTCAGCACCGCCGGACATTCCGATCGGGGTCGCATTGATCAGCACACCGGGACGAAGCGGACCGAGTTCGGCCTGCCAGTCGAAGCCGTACTGCTCGGCGAGCGCCGACCCTACTTCCTGGTTGCGGGCGATTACGGTGACGTCGGTGAATCCGGTGTCGCGTACCGCGGCGACGACTGCTTTTGCCATGCCGCCGCTGCCGGCGACAGCGACGGACAGGCTCGTATCGACGTCGTTGTCACGCAGCAGATCGGCCACCGCCTGATAGTCGGTGTTGTAGGCGTGCAGCACTCCGGACTCGTTGACGATCGTGTTGACGGAGTCGATGGCGCTGGCCGAATCGTGCATGACGTCGATGTGCTCGATGACCTGTTCCTTGAACGGCATCGACACCCCACAGCCTCGAATCCCGAGTGCTCGTATGCCGCCGATCGCCGCGGGTACGTCTTCGGTCGTGAAGGCTTTGTAGACGAAGTTCAGGCCCAATTCCTCGTAGAGGTAATTGTGAAACCTGGTGCCGATGTTGCTCGGTCGCCCGGAGAGCGACATGCACAGGAGCGTGTCCTTGTTGAGGTCGACGGTCATCGTTCCCACTCTAATCGCGAGTTCGGAGTAGTTCTTGATGGAGGAGTGCACCCATCCGGACGTCCCGCAGCGCCGAATGTCGGGTATCCGATCGAAGCACCACTCGCACCGACAGAGCCGAGACGACATGGTCACACAGAACATCGACGAGCACCCGAGCACCGAATCTCGTCCACCGCGTCGTAGATGGGCTGCTCACGCGATCTCCGGGGTCTTGGCCGCGGCTGTCGTCCTGGGCGTCGGTGAACTGGTGGCGCTGCCGATCAACCCCGACGCGTCGCCCTTCTACGCCGTCGGGGCAACGACCGTCGACCGAACCCCGGCCTGGGCTCGCGAGTTCGCGATCGACACCTTCGGCACCAACGACAAGCCGGCGCTGTTCATCGGAATGTCGATTTTGATCGTTCTGCTCGGTGCGGTGGCCGGGCTGTTGGAACGGCGGCGCCGCCCGATCGGCAGTGTCATCCTTGTTCTTCTGGGCGCGGTTGGTGTGTATGCGGCGATGCAGCGCCCGACTGCCGATGCGATGTACGTGTTCCCGACACTGGTCGGTGTGGTGGCGGGTGTCGCGACTCTGCGGTTGCTGATCACGCAACTGGAGGTGCCGCTCTCGCCGGGCGTCGCCGACTCGTGGTTGCCTCGTCGTCAGTTCCTTCTGCTGGCAGGTGCGGCGTTGGCAGTGGCTGCGGCCGCGGGTGCCGCCGGGAAGTTCGTGGGGCAGAGAATCGCTGGAGCAGTCGCGAATCGTGAAGATTTTGTCGTGCCCACCGCCGCTGACCCGGCGCCGCCGATTCCGGCGGGTGCGGACATCGGGATTGCGGGTGCGTCGACGTACATCACGCCCAACGACGACTTCTATCGCATCGACACCGCTCTCCTCGTTCCGCAATTGACGACGGACTCATGGGAACTGCGGATTCACGGCATGGTCGACCGCGAGATGACGTTGTCGTTCGACGACCTGGTGGCGCGAACGCCCATCGAGCGGGTGATCACGCTGACGTGTGTTTCCAACGAGGTGGGTGGTGTCCTGGCTGGGAACGCGAAGTGGATCGGTTATCCCATGAAGGACCTGCTCGACGAAGTCGGTGTCCATCCCGACGCGGACATGCTTCTCTCGACCAGCGTCGACGGCTTCACAGTCGGCACTCCCGTCGAGATAGTCACCGATGGTCGTGACGCGATTCTCGCCGTGGCGATGAACGGTGAGCCGTTGCCGTTCGAGCACGGTTACCCCGTTCGGCAGGTGGTTCCCGGCCTGTACGGTTTCGTCTCCGCCACCAAGTGGGTGACGGAGTGGGAACTCACGCGTTTCGACAAGGTCGAGGCCTATTGGACCCAGCGCGGTTGGGGTGCGCAGGCACCGATCAAGACGTCGTCGCGTATCGAGGTGCCGGCCGCTTTGGCGCCGATCGAGCCGGGCCAGGTGTTGGTGGCGGGAACGGCCTGGGCGCAGCATCGCGGGATCGAGAAGGTCGAGGTTCGCGTCGACAACGGCGAATGGCAACCGGCGACACTGGCGCAGGAGTACTCGATCGACACCTGGCGGCAATGGTCGTGGATGTGGGATGCAGGCTCAGGTTTGCACACCGTGCAGGTCAGGGCGACGGATTTGGACGGGAACATTCAGGTGGAAGAGCGCACTCCGCCGATTCCCGGTGGCGCCACGGGATGGCATACGAGGTCGTTCACGGTGAAGTGACAGGTAGATCCGAATTGGATTCGGTATACAGGCGGATGACGCACTGGGCCATCCATCCGGCGATCAGGGTTCTCAGGCCGAAGTCGAAGGTGTCGTCGGTTCGCAGTGGGGTCGTGGCCTCACGGGTGATCTCGCTCGGGTTCGAGGATTGAGTCCACGCGACATCCGGCGTCGACAGCTTGACGACTGATCCGAGGACCAAACTGTCCAGCGTGGAAATTGCGTGACGAGTGTCGATCGGATCGAACCCGCCATCCGAAAATGCTTGGACCAGTGCGGTATCGATGTCGAAAGTCGCCTCGGTGCGGACGCTTCGCGTCATGAGCAGCGGGATGAGACGCCAATGCTCGACCGCAGCTCGGCGATAGGCCCACCCCCACGCGCTGACCCGCTCGCTCCATCCTGCGGGTGGTTGCGGGACCGCGATCGACGACATCACGCGGATGCGCATGAGTTCGACGATCTCGGATCGACCCGAAACGTGTGTGTAGAGCGAAGACGGAGTCACGTTCAATTGCTTGGCGATTCCGGGCATGGTGAAGTCACCGGTCGCGTCGACAGCATCCAGGGCCGCGTCGGTGATGTTGCCCGTGGACAGTATCGGCTGGGTGGGGCGCGGCATCGATTCTCCTGGTGAGGGATTCGTCGGCAATCTCGGACTCGATCGATTGATGACAACTCCTTGATTTCAGGAGCCGACATGCATCATACTAACCGAACCCTATTCGGTATGTCGGCGGATTCTTCCGGCGATCGGTACACGTCGGAGGAACATTCAATATGTCTGTCGTATGGCTGACCGGTGCAACGATCATCGACGGTACGGGAGCCGAACCGATCGAGAACTGTGCTGTTGCTGTGGAAAGCGGACGCATCAGTGCGATCGGTGGCACGCCGCCCGAGGGGGTAGAGGTGTTGGACTGCACCGGGTTGACGATCACGCCCGGACTGATCGACGCACACGTTCATCTCGGTGGATCGAGTGATCTCGCCCCGAGCCTGCGGCGTCAGATATCGGTAGCCGAACTGGCCGCAGACATGTTCGCGACCTGCGCGTCTACTCTCGACGGGGGATTCACCACGGTTCGTGACTGCGGCGGAATCGACGGTGGACTCGCCGGAGTTGTCGCCTCGGGCAAGATTCCGGGGCCGCGGATCATTCAGTGTGGCCCGATCCAATGCCAGACCGGCGGACACGGACACCTGGCGGCCGAGTGGGAGCCGACTTCGGACTGGTCCGATCACGACATCCCCGGATTGCGTTGTATGTCTCTGCTTTCCGACGGCCCGCACGAAATGCGAAAGAACGTTCGTGAGACGTTCCGCAGAGGTGCCGACTTCCTCAAACTGTGCGTCACCGGGGGAGTGGTATCCACTCATGACAAGCTCACCGACACGCAGTTCACGGTCGACGAGATCGGAGTTGCCGTCGAGGAAGCCAATGCGCGCGGTACGTATGTCACGGTGCACGCTCACAACAACGAGGGAATCCGGAACGCGGTTACCGCCGGCGCGAAATGCGTCGAGCACGGTTCCGACATCGACGACGAGACGGCCAAGTTGATGGCCGAGCACGACGTCGCTTTGGTACCGACCTTGGCTGTGGTGCAGGCGCTCTCGGACAGCGCGGCGTCAGCGGGTCTACCCGAATCGATTTCGGCGCGCATCGGCCAGATGATGCAGGGGCAGATCGACGGACTCCTCGCCGCTCGAAATGCCGGCGTCAGAGTGGGATTGGGATCGGACCTTATCGGTACCGATCAAACGGGCCGGGGGATGGAGCTTGTCCTGCGCGCCAAGGTCGAAACCCCGATGGACGCATTGGTTTCCGCTACCCGGATCAACGCCGACATTCTCGGCATCGCCGACGAGGTCGGCACCATCGAAGTCGGCAAGTTCGCCGACCTCGTTGCCTTCCGCGGCAATCCGTTGACGGATCCGTCCATCTTCGCTGATCGTGAGCGCATCGCACTCGTCATTCAGAGCGGTCGAGTGGTGAAGGACGGCCGGTAGCTCAACAGCGAGTGGCGAGTTCTGTCAACGCCGAGTGATCCGCCCGGCTGACCGGTAAGCCATAGGAAATCGCGACGGTCAAGTACTTGCCCGCGTAGAAACATCGGTACGCAGGATTGGGCGGCAACCAGTCGCTGGGCGTGCTGTCGCCTTTCGACTGGTTGTCGGGGCCGTTGACGGCCAACAGGTTCAGTGACGTGTCGTTCGCGAACCTCATCCGAAGCTCGGGCGTCCAGGAGTTCGCGCCGAAGTCCCAGGCCGCGGCGAGTGGGAAGACGTGGTCGATCTGGACGGACTTGGCCCGGCTTCGTTCGAATTCGACGCGGTCACCGGAGTACGGGTCGGTCATCACGCCGGACAATACGAGGCAGTCACGTGTTCCCGGTTTGAACACCACGTCCGATAGATCGTGGGCCAGAACGTTGTTGCGGGTATCGCACCCGTCGTGGCCACCTGGTGCGTCCTGGTCGTCGGACCACGCGGGGCCGAATACGCAGGCCTCGCCGTTACCGCAGCCGCGCTCGTATCCACCCGGATGTGGTCGGTTGTCGACGACCGCGGTCCGGGACAGGAGCTCCTCCAGTTCCGATCGAGTCGGGCTGCCCGTGGCAGAATCGAGACGCGCGTTCCCGAACCATCCGCAGGACGCGACGAGACATACGAGCACGAGCGTTGCAAGGATCGCAGTTAACCGTGCAACCACCTGTGCCCCCGCCCGTCGTAGACGGTGATTGAACCATCGGCGTCCGACAGAGATCAGCCGAACTCGATCACCACCTTGCCGGCGGCATGGCCGTTTTCGACTGCAGCGAGCGCCTCCCCGGCGCGGGAGAACGGGTAGCGGCCGGACACGGACGGGTCGAGGGTCCCGTCGCTCACGAGCGCCGCGACCTCCGTGAATACTGCTGTGGTCCTTCGGCGTTCGACACGACCGCCGCCGAGTCGGCTCGCCGCCAGGGGATCGGCGATGCTCAGGATGGGCGCACCCGGTCGGGTGAGCGCAGCACCGCGAGCGAGAGTGTCCCCGCCGACAAGGTCGAAAACCGCGTCCACCCCACCTGAGGACAGCGCGGACACCTTGTCTGCGAATCCGTCTCCCGACTCGACCCAGCGTGCTCCCGCGTCCTCGATCGCGGTTCTCTTGGACTCGCTCGCGACACCGATCACGTTGACACCCTGTGCCAATGCAAGCGCGGTGGTGCTGCGGCCGACGCCGCCACCGGCGCCGAGGAGCAGGAGAGTTGCCCCGGGCTTCAGTCCGAGGCCGTGGAGCGCGTCGTAGGCCGTCCCCGCCGCAACCGTCAACACCGCGGCATCCGCCCACGACACGGCAGGCGGCTTGTGTGCTGTCGACGAGACGTTGAGCATGGTCGACTCGGCGTAGCCGCCGAAGCCGGTCGCGGTAGCGCCGAACACTTCGTCGCCGACCTCGAACTCGGTGACCCGCGGACCCACTCCGATGACGACACCGGACACTTCGCGGCCCAGAACCGCAGGCAGCGTCACTGGCACGGTGTCTTTCCGCGTACCAGCGCGAACCTTCCAATCGGCTGGATTGACGCCCGCAGCTCGGACCGACACCAGCAGTTGTCCCGCACCGGGAGGTGGGAGGGTGACGTCGAAGTAGGACTGTGTGTCGGGGCCGCCGTACTCGGTGAAGCCGTATGCCGTCGTCATGCCTGCCAGCCTATTGCCCCGGCATGCCGGAAGGGCGGTCCGGAAGGGTGGTGACGAACAGCGGTGTCGGTGGCACCTGATTGGATGGTCGGATGCTGCATGGACTCTGGTCACCGGGATCGGGGCTCAAACTGTGGGTCGACGGGCACGACGGTGCCGGGACCGACGATCCCCGTGATCCGGTCAGTGCTGTCCTGCACCGCAAGTTCCGTCATCGTGTCAACGTCCCCATGCCGCCTGTGCCTGGCGGGCCTTTGCAGAGTGAGTACGCAGCCGTTGCGTTGGCACCGCCGGACGCGGTCGATCTCCTGTTGCGGTTCAAGGCTGATGACCAGCGAATCGCGGGCGACCTGCATTTTCTCGTGCACGTGGCGCGAGGGATCGACCGTTGGGTTCGTGCCGGGCGGGTGGTGCCGGCGCTGACGCGGGCCGAAGGAAGTTGGTGGCCACGCTGGCAGTTGTCGGTGGGGGAACGTCAGCGCGCGTGGATCGGTGAACTGGTCGTGGCCATGCCACCGGTACAGCGGGCCGTCGGCTCGCCGAGGGCGATGATCGAAGACATCACCAACGAACTCACGGACCCGATCGTCCGCCGTGTTCTCGGTGGCTCGGTGCCGGCGATGCAGACCTCGCTCTGGCAGGCCGTGTTGTCCGGGGACCCTTTCGACGACGTGTCGGTACGAGCGGCCGAGGGACTCGCCGAATGGGGATCCACGTTCACCGCCGGAGAGCCGGACCTGGTTCTGCGGCTGATCGAGCCGGAACTCGACGACAATTCCGATCCGGACGACGATGCGCTGTGGCGTCTGCAGGTGTGCCTGCGTCCCGAAGGCGAAGCGCCCGAGCGTGTTCGACTGCACCGGGCCGACCCTAAACGCATCCAGCTCGGCAGTCGGAAGCTCGAAGAGGCGATCAAGGCGTACCCACGTTTTCGCGACGTGCCGCGCGACGAAGACAGTCTCGATCTGTTGCTGCCCACGCCGGTCGTGATGGACCTGGTCGGACACGGCGCGATTGTCTTGCGAGAGCGGGGAATCACGCTGCTGCTTCCCCGCGCCTGGAACGTGGTGTCTCCTTCGCTGCGTGTGCGGGTGACCTCGGCGTCGTCTCCGATCGTTGCGGAGAATCGCACGGTCGGTATGGATCAATTGCTGGAATACGATTGGGAATTGGCGCTCGGAGACAAGGTGCTCACCGCCGAGGAAATGACCCGACTCGTCGACGCGAAGTCCGATCTGGTCCAGTTGCGCGGCGAGTGGGTGCAGGCAGACAAAGACGTACTGGCCCGCGCGGCTCGTTTTGTCAGTCAGCGGCATTCGAGCGGGGATCGAGCGATTGTCGATCTGATCAAGGACTTGATCGCCGACGACCTCAAAGACCTACCGGTCGAGGAAGTGAAGGCGACCGGATGGGCCTCCGCACTACTCGACCAGTCGGTGGCACCGCGGCAGGTCGCGGTGCCGTCGACGGTCAACGCGACCTTGCGTCCGTATCAACGACGCGGTCTCGACTGGTTGGCCTACATGAGTGCACTCGGTCTCGGCGCGGTTTTGGCCGACGACATGGGGCTGGGGAAGACGCTGCAATTGTTGGCGTTACTTGCCCACGAGAAGTCCAAGACGGCAACACTTTTGGTGTGTCCGATGTCGGTCGTGGGAAACTGGCAGCGTGAAGCGGCGCGATTTGTGCCGAGCCTGCGCGTCTACGTTCATCACGGTTCGGACCGCGCTACCGGGACGGAGCTTGAACACGCTGTTCGTGAGAGTGATCTGGTGATCACCACCTACGCGCTCATGACCCGCGACGTCGCGGCCCTCAAGGAACTCGACTGGCGGCGCGTAGTGCTCGACGAGGCTCAACACATCAAGAACGCCAAGACATCTCAGGCGAGAGCTGCTCGCAGCATCCCCGCGGATCATCGCGTTGCTCTGACCGGAACGCCGGTGGAGAACCGACTGGACGAGTTGCGGTCCATCCTCGATTTTGCCAATCGCGGTGTACTCGGCTCGGAGCAGATGTTCCGCAAACGGTTTGTCGTACCGATCGAGCGGGAAAAGGATCAACTTGCCGTCTCGCGACTGCGCGCCGTCACGTCCCCCTTTGTGCTGCGGCGCGTGAAGACCGATCCCGCCGTGATCGCGGACCTCCCGGAGAAGTTGGAGATGACGGTTCGAGCGAATCTCAGTGAGGAACAGGCCGCGTTGTACCGCGCGGTGGTGGACGAGATGATGGCGCAGATCAAGGGGACGGAAGGTATGAAGCGCAAGGGTGCCGTCTTGTCTGCGCTGACCAAACTCAAACAGGTATGCAATCATCCGGCGCACTTCCTGCGCGACGGATCGCCGGTGATGCGACGCGGGCAACACCGTTCGGGAAAGCTCGGACTGGTCGAGGACATCGTCGAGTCGGTCATCGGCGACGACGAGAAGGTTCTGTTGTTCACACAGTTTCGTGAGTTCGGCGAGTTGGTGGTGCCGTACCTGGCAGACCGGTTCACCACCGAAGTTCCGTTCCTCCACGGCGGAGTGTCGAAAGCCGGGCGCGACGCCATGGTCGAGGCGTTCCAAGGTGAAGACGGCCCGCCCATCATGGTGCTCTCGCTCAAGGCCGGCGGCACGGGCCTGAATCTCACAGCGGCCAACCATGTGGTTCACCTCGACAGATGGTGGAACCCCGCGGTGGAGAACCAGGCGACGGACCGTGTCTTCCGCATCGGTCAGAGAAAGAACGTTCAGGTCCGCAAGATGGTGTGCGTCGGAACCTTGGAAGAGCGAATCGACACGATGATCGCGAGTAAAAGTGAACTCGCCGAACTTGCAGTCGGGACCGGTGAGAACTGGGTGACGGAGATGAGTGTCGAGCAATTGGACGAGTTGTTGCGACTCGGCGACGACGCGGTGGGCGAATGAGTCCGCGCGGTAAGGGTCCCGATTTCAGCGAGTACACCGGGCCTCGGCGGCGGGCACCCGCGCCGGTCAAGCCTCGTCCAGCGTTCGGGAGGACGTTCTGGGGCAAGGCTTTTGTCCGCGTCGTCGAAGAGATCGGCGACAAACCTCGCGTCACGCGTGGGCGTACGTATGCGCGTTCGGGTCAGGTCTTGGCGCTCGACATCGAACCGGGAGTGGTGACGGCCGAGGTTCAGGGCAGCCAACTTCAGCCGTTCGTTTCCACGCTGTCGATCGACACACTCGATCAATCGGATATCGACGACATCATCACCAAGATCCGCCGAGTGCCGGGAAGCCTTGCCGCACTGGTGTCCGGCACTGTCCCGGACATGCTTGCCGCCCAACTGATACCGGACGGCCCGTCGGCTTTTCGCTTCGACTGCACCTGCCCCGATGTCGGTTGGCCGTGCAAACACGCTGCGGCCGTGGCGTTCTTGACCGCCGAGCGGATCGACACCGATCCGCTGAGGTTGCTGAGACTTCGCGGGGTCGACCTGGAGCAGTTGATCGGGGGAGTGGAAGACGAGTCGACCGTTGCGGTGGACGTCGAGAATTGGTTCGGAATCGCGGCTGCCCTGCCGGCGCTACCGAAGGTGCCTTTTCGTGCGGCGATCGACGATCTGGATATCCGGCGGTTGCGCGAGGCGGTTGCGGCACTGGGATTGGACATGGCTCAGCAGAACGTCGCCTTGGACGAAATACGGTCCATCTACCGACGGTTGGACGGTTGAAATCGGACAACTCCGGACTGGTGCTAGTTTCCTGTCGTGAATTCCAGTATCGTTTATTGGACCGGTCCGGTCGGGACCTGCCTGCGATTTCATATCGTTGGCGAATAGACGACTATTCATTTCTCGGAGGGACAGTCGCTGTGATGCCCGTTCATTTGCGCGACAGCGCAATACCCAAACACGAACAGTTGCGCACCATTCTCCTGCGCAAGTGCACCCAAGAACTCCAGCCTGGCGACTTGATGACCAGTGAGCGAAACCTGATGCAGGACTACGGCGTCAGTCGGATCACCGTTCGCGAGGCCATCGGACAACTGGTAAATGACGGACACCTCGTTCGCGTGCGTGGCAAGGGCACCTTCGTTGCGCACCGTGCCGTCCAGTCCAAGCTGCACCTTGCATCCTTCACCGAGGAAATGCGCGCCCAGGGGCATCACCCCACGACAGTGGTCCTGGTCAGCGAGCAGGGGCCGGTCCCCGAAAGCACTGCTGCCGCACTGAATATGCGACCGGGTTCCGACGGTTACCACGTCAAGCGCTTGCGCCTCGCCGACGGCGAGCCCGTGAGTGTGGACGACGGCTGGTTCAATCCCGAACTGTTGCCGGGTCTACTCGACATGGACTTGACGGGTTCGATCTACCGAGCGACCGCCGACAAGTACGACAAGCCGATCGATCGGGCCGAACAGACGGTCAGTGCAGACGGTGCGAGTACGGAGATCGCGACTCTCCTCGGTACTCGTAAAGGCGCCCCGGTTCTGTACTTCGATCGAGTGTCGTTCAGCGAGATCGCACCGGTCGAGCACACTCGTAGTTGGTACCGATCCGACCGCTACCAGTTGCAGATGGAAGTCCAGGGCCAAGCGCGGCCCAAGACACGCGGCGACCAGTAGCCATCGTTCGAAACGAAAGGGCGGGCACACCTTCCGGTGTGCCCGCCCTTTGTGTTACGCCGACCAGTCGAACAGAGTGTCGCCGGTGGCGACGTCTCCACCGACGGAAGGGGATTCGACGGTGTCCGGTTTGGAATCCATCACGACTACCGGGCAGATCGCCGAGTAACCGGTCGTGTCGATGTGCGCTGGATCGAAGCTGACGACGGGATCACCGGCATTGACGGTGTCACCCTCGGCGGCGATGAGGGTGAATCCGTCGCCTTCGAGTTTGACCGTGTCGATGCCGATGTGGACCAGCACGCCCGTGGCCTTCTCGCCGAAGATCACAAATGCGTGAGGGTGAAGTTTCAGGATCTTCCCGCTGATC
Source organism: Rhodococcus sp. KBW08 (assembly GCF_003852455.1). Lineage (NCBI taxonomy): Bacteria > Bacillati > Actinomycetota > Actinomycetes > Mycobacteriales > Nocardiaceae > Rhodococcus > Rhodococcus sp. KBW08. The sequence continues at coordinate 67,461 of NZ_QAJJ01000021.1, read as the reverse complement.
GGCGCCACGACCGTGAGCGGGCCCTGACCGCGAGCGGGTTCGATCGCGACGCCCGAGCCGACCATCTGCTGAGCGAACACCGGGTCCGGTACGTCGGCAAGTGCGACGACCCGGCCGGGCAGCGGGGCGAGGACGACCGTCACAGGATGTCCTCGATGTCCTCGGCAAGGGTGTCGGCCTCGGGCCCGACGATGACCTGGACAACCGTTCCGGCCTTGAGTACGCCGTGTGCGCCGGCAGCCTTGAGAGCGGACTCGTTCACCTTCGCTCCGTCCTTGACCTCGGTACGCAGGCGGGTGATGCAAGCCTCGATCTCGACGATGTTCTCTGCGCCGCCGAGGCCCTTGATGATTGCTTCCGCTTTCGACATTTGCTGCTCCTGATTGTCGGGTTGGTCGTGATCGTTGAACGGTCGTACAGGTGGGCTGACTAGTTGCTGGTCAAGGCTATCCCGGTTACGTATGTCACATTTGGGTGTTGACAACTCGCCTCCACCAGGTAAAACTACAACTGGTTATGACCGGACAGTACCCGTTGGAAGTCCGGCTCCACAACAGTTTCGACAAAACGGTTTTGCCCTCACTTGCGAGCAAGAACCGTGACCTGCATTTTCACGAAACCTGCACGTGTACGACACCCGAATTTCCAGAACCAGCGGCCGATCGCGACGCGGCCCGGCGAACGAAGAAGGTCCTTGATGACTCTCGAAGACACCCCGAAGAAGGAATCGAAAGTGTTCGCCGGGGTTCAACGCCTCGGCCGAAGCTTGATGCTTCCGATCGCCGTTCTGCCGGCTGCGGGAATCTTGCTCCGCCTCGGCCAGGACGATCTGCTCGGGCGATTCAGTTCGATGCACAGCGCTGCGGCAGTGATCTCTGCGGCAGGACAAGCAGTCTTCACGTGGCTGCCGCTGATCTTCGCGGTCGGTATCGCGATCGGCTGGGCCAAGAAGGCCGACGGCTCGACTGCCTTGGCCGCCGTCGTCGGCTACATGGTGATCGACGGTGTGTTCAAGGCGATGTCGCCGATCGTCCTCGAAGGGAAGACGGACCCGAACGGGGATCAATCCCTGATCAACTACGGTGTGCTCGCCGGCATCGTGATGGGCTTGCTGTCGGCGATCTTGTGGCAGCGATTCTATCGAACAAAACTTCCCGATTATCTCGGATTCTTCAACGGGCGCAGGCTCGTTCCCATTCTGACAGCGATCACCGGTCTTGTCGTCGGTGTCCTGATGGCATTCGTGTACCCCTTGTTCAACTCCGGCCTCAACTGGGTCGGTGAAGCAGTTGCTTCCAATACCGTTGTGGGCGGCGGCATTTACGGCGCAGCGAACCGTCTCCTGATCCCCACCGGCTTGCACCACATCTTGAACTCCGCCGTGTGGTTCCTGATCGGCGACTACCAGGACGCGAGCGGTCAGATCGTTCGCGGTGACCTCAACCGGTTCTTCGCCGGTGACCCCTCCGCCGGTACGTTCATGACCGGCTTCTTCCCGATCATGATGTTCGCCCTCCCCGCTGCGGCCTTCGCAATCTGGCGCAACGCCAAGCCTTCTCAGAAGAAGCTCGTCGGCGGCATCATGCTCTCCACCGGCCTGACCGCCTTCCTCACCGGTATCACCGAGCCGCTCGAATTCTCCTTCATGTTCGTCGCGTGGCCCCTGTACGTCATCCACTCGCTCCTGACCGGAACGTCGATGGCCTTGGTCAATGCGCTGGGGATTCACGACGGATTCACGTTCTCCGCAGGCTTCTTCGACTACGTGTTGAACTTCGGCAAGGCAACCAACGCATGGATGTTGATCCCGATCGGACTCGGCTACGCCGTGATCTACTACTTCCTTTTCAGCTTCGTCATCAAGAAGTGGAATCTGCGCACGCCGGGACGAGAAGAAGAGGTCGAGGTGGCCGCAGGTGAGCCCGACCCCGCGCTGCTCGAGGCCGAACTGGCGCTGGCTGCCGAAGGTGACAGCCGCACCGACGCCCCGCTCGTCGCCGAACTGGAAAACAAGCTCGACAAGGAACTGGAAGGACGCTGAACATGGCGATCGCAACCACGACAATCGGATCCCGCGTCGGACTCCACGCACGACCCGCAGCGCTCTTCGCGCGCGCCGCAGCCGATCTACCGGTAGACGTCACCATTGCGCTCGGCGACGGCGAACCCGTCGATGCCTCCAGCATGTTGTCTGTCATGACTCTCGGTGCCGCATTCGGGGATTCGGTGACCTTGCGTGCCGACGGTGACGGCGCCGATGCTGCGCTCGGTTCGCTCGCAGAGCTTCTCGCATCCGAACTGGACGAAGCCTGATGACGGCGAGTGTGGACAACCGCATCGCGGGTATCGGAGTGAGCGCGGGTTCGGTCTGTGCGCCGTGGTTGCGATTCTCCACGCCTGAGCCGACCTCTGCGTCGGACCCGATCACGGGCAGCCCCGAGGCGGAGCTGATCAGGATCCGTGAGGCACTGGACGCCGTCGCGGAGGAACTGCTCTCGCGTGCAAAGACAGTCGAGGGCGTCTCCGCGGAGATTCTGACGACGTCGGCTGCGATGGCGCGCGATGCAGGCATCGTGAAGGCGGCCAAGGCGAACCTGGAATCCGGGCTGCCGACCGCCCACGCCGTCGCAGTTGCCTTCGACGCATTCTGCGAAAAGCTCACGGCGCTCGGCGGGTACATGGCCGAACGGTCAACCGATCTGCGCGATCTCGGGCAGCGAGCCGTAGCCGTTCTTCGAGGGGAGCCGATGCCCGGAATCCCCACCCCCGGTTACCCGTACATCCTGGTGGCGCGCGACCTCGCGCCGGCGGATACAGCGACGCTGGGCAACAGTGACGTGGTCGGACTGTTGACTTCGGAAGGAGGTCCGACCAGCCATACGGCGATCTTGGCGAAGTCGCTCGGAATCCCGGCCGTGGTCAACTGCTCGGGAACCGATCAGCTGACGGAGGGGAAACTCCTCATCCTCGACGGCACCACCGGGACGGTCACCATCGATCCCTCGGCAGAAATGCGCGAGCGCGCTGTCCTCGAAGCATCGTTCGTGGCAGAGCAGTCGGCTTCGGCACATGGCCCAGGACGCTTGCGTGACGGGTTCGCGGTGAGGTTGTCGGCCAACATCGGAACCCTCGAGGACGCTGCGCGGGCCGGGGCGGCCGATTGTGAGGGCGTCGGATTGTTCCGTACGGAATTCTCGTACCTCGGGCGCCACGACGCACCTTCGGTGGAGGAGCAAGCACAGACATACGCGTCGGTGCTCGGGCACTTCGCCGGCGAGAAGGTAGTGGTCCGCACTCTCGATTCGGGTTCGGACAAGCCGTTGCCGTTTCTCGATCTCGGGGTCGAGGAGAACCCGGCCCTTGGTATCCGCGGGCTCCGTGTCGGCACGGTCTATCCCGACACGCTCATCAGTCAGCTCGACGCTCTTGCTGCCGCAGGAAACGCGTCTGGCGCCGAGTTGTGGGTCATGGCGCCGATGGTGGCCACGGCCGACGAAGCGAAAGACTTTGCAGAACTTGCGCGTTCGCGGGGGATCGGCAAGGTGGGAGCGATGATCGAGATTCCGGCCGCAGCTTTGCGGGCGAGGGACCTCCTGCAGCATCTCGATTTCGTCAGTATCGGCACCAATGATCTGAGCCAGTACACCTGCGCGGTGGATCGTATGGCCGGGAGCTTGGCGCAATTACTCGATCCGTGGCAACCGGCGGTCCTCGATCTGATCGCGATGGTCGGTCAGGCGGGCGCCGACGCCGGGAAACCGGTCGGTGTGTGCGGTGAATCCGCGTCGGATCCGCTGTTGGCGCCGGTTCTGGTCGGTTTGGGCATCACGAGCCTGTCGATGTCGGTCCCCGCGTTGGGTGCCGTTCGCGCGCAACTGGCCTCTCTCGACCTGGCGGTGTGCAAGGACATGGCCGCGGCGGCACGGGGCGCGCGAAACCCGATCGAGGGTAGAGCGGCCGTCGCCCGGATTCGCGAGTCCGTATGAGTACGCCAGGCTCGGCCGCTGTAGGCGATCCGATCGTGTTGCGGGGAACGGTGATCGGCTCTCCGATCGGGAAGATTCACGACGGGGTTGTCGTCGTGGACGGCGAGAAGATCAGCTGGATCGGCTCGGCTGCGGACTACGTGGCGTCCGCACCGGTCGTGGCTATTCCGGATCGGACCGACGCTGTGATCATGCCTGGGCTGATCGATGTACACAGTCACGGCGCAGCGGGTGCCGGTTTCCCGAACACCGACGCCGAGGGAGCGAGTCGCGCGGCGGCGCACCATTGCGAGCACGGCACGACCGGGATGTTGGCCAGCCTTGTTTCCGCGCCGCGCGCAGATCTGGTGCGACAAGCAACGATGCTCGCCGATCTGGTCGAACGCGGAGAACTTCTGGGTATTCACCTCGAGGGGCCGTTCATCAACGGCGTCCGCTGCGGTGCCCAGGATCCGGCGGCGATCATTCCCGGCGATCCGGTTCTGCTCGAAGCCGTGTGTGACGCCGCACGGGGGACCGTACGGTCCATGACTCTGGCGCCCGAGACCGAGAACTTCGAAGAGTTGCTCGCGATCATGCGTCATCGCAACATCGTGCCGAGTTTCGGTCACACGGATGCGGATGCGGCAACGACGTCGGCGCGCATCGGTGCTGCGGTGCAGGGGGATTGGGCCGGTCAGATCAGCGCGACCCACCTTTTCAACGGGATGCCGCCGCTGCACCATCGATCACCGGGGCCCGTCTCAGCGTGCCTGGCGGCTGCCGCGAGAGGCGAGATGGTGGTGGAACTGATCGCAGACGGTGTGCATCTTGCACCCGAGACCGTGTCGATGGTCTTCGACGCTGTCGGCCCGGACCAGATCGCCTTGGTCAGTGATTCCATGGCCGCTGCCGGAATGGACGACGGCGACTACCAACTTGGTGCCCTCGACGTCACGGTTCACGGGGGAGTCGCACGGCTCGCGACAATCGACGGCTCTGCCGGCGCGATCGCAGGAGGGACCGCGAGGCTGCTCGACGTACTGCGCAGCACCGTCTTCGACGGCGGGGTTGCGATGGAAGACGCTGTTGCAGCGGCAACTCGGAGCCCAGCGCGGTTGCTGGGGCTTGGCGACCTGATCGGAACGCTGGCCGCGGGCTGCCGAGCCGACATCCTGGTCACCGATCGTCAATTGCGCCTGGGGCGTGTGCTACTCGGCGGAAAAGCCGCCGGAAAGGAACAATCATGGAAATCGTAATTCAGCCGACACCCGCGGAGGTCGACTCGACCGTCGCGGACATCGTCGAAGGATATGTCAGAGCCGGGGCGACGACGCTTGGGCTTGCAACGGGGTCGTCGCCGATCGGAACCTATCGTGAATTGGCAGCGCGGCATCGCGACGCCGAACTCGACTTCTCGCTGGCCCGGGCATTCCTGCTCGACGAGTACCTCGGATTGCCGAAACGCCATCCGCAGTCGTACTACTCGGTGATTCGGTCGGAGTTCGTCGATCACGTCAACCTGGATCCGGCGATGGTGTCCAGCCCCAACGGTGAAGCGCCGTGCCCGGAGCAGGAGATCGCCCGGTACGACCAGAGCATCGCGGCGGCCGGGGGAGTGGACGTGCAGTTGCTCGGCATCGGTACCGACGGCCACATCGGCTTCAACGAGCCCGGATCGTCGTTGACCTCGAGAACCCGCGTGAAGACGCTGACCGAGCAGACCCGGATCGACAACGCACGCTTCTTCGACGGTGTGGACGACGTCCCACACCACGTGCTTACCCAAGGGCTCGGAACCATCAGCGATGCACGGCATCTGGTGATGATCGCGACCGGCGAAGGCAAGGCCGATGCGATCGCTGCCGCCGTCGAGGGGCCGTTGTCCGCGTTCTGCCCGGCCTCGGTGATGCAATTGCATCGCCATGTCACCGTCGTCATCGACGAAGCTGCGGCCAGCTCGCTCAAACTTGCCGACTACTACCGGTATGCGCTCGAACACAAGCCGTCGTGGCAGTCCTTCTGACATGGCGGTTCTGGAGCTGGCTGTGCAGGACGTGCGGGGGGCGAGGATCGCGCGTTCGGTAGGAGCGACTCGAGTCGAGTTGTGTGCGGCACTCGGCCCGACGGGGGGATTGACGCCCAGCATCGGAGTGATCGAGGCTGCGTCGGAAGTGGGGATTGCGGTTCACCCGTTGATCCGTCCGCGCGCCGGAGGTTTCGTGTTCTCACCCGACGAAGTGTGGGTGATGGAGCACGACGTACGTGCTGCCGTGGCCGGAGGAGCTTCCGGCGTCGTGATCGGCGCACTGACAGAAGACAATACGATCGACACCGTCGTGCTGCGTCGCATCATCGGATGCATGGACCGTGCGCGGGTCGAGGTGACAGTGCATCGTGCGATGGACGTGGTGGCCGACCGTCTGACCGCGCTGGACGAACTGATCGACTTGGGCGTGACCCGCGTGCTGACGTCCGGGGGTGCGGATACCTGCAGTCAGGGGCTCGACGAGATCGGTCGAATGGTCGAACATGCCGCGGGCCGGATCCAGATCATGGCCGGTGGCGGAATCACCGTCGACGACATCCCGGCTATCGCTGCCGTCGGCGTCGATGCGGTGCATCTCTCGGCACGCAAGGTCGTCGCGGTGTCCGGCGGCCCTGGCGGGGGATCGGATGGCTACGACGTCACCGATGCCGACGTCGCGCAGGATGCGGCGTCAGCGCTCCGCGCTGTGAGTGCTTAGAGAGCCCTGGGACTCCTTAGCCACTCACGGCCGTTCGGCTCTAGACATACATGGACATCCAACTATAGGATGGTAGACATATTCACTGCTGCCTCCTGGGCGGTCCATACGAGCAAGGAACGGGTTAGCACAATGGTTGAAAATGCGACGGTTCACGAGTTGACGCACTTCGTCGGTGGCAAGCGTGTTCCCGGGACATCTGATCGATTTGCGGACGTGTTCGATCCCAACACCGGCAAGGTGCAGGCCCGCGTCCCCCTCGCGAGCAAGGCCGAGACCGAAGTCATCATCGCCAATGCCGAAGAGGCGCAGCTGGTGTGGGCGGCGTTCAACCCGCAGAAGCGCGCCCGTGTGCTGATGAAGTTCCTCCAGCTCGCTCAGGCCGAGATGGATTCTCTGGCGCGCCTCCTTTCGTCCGAGCACGGCAAGACCGTCGCCGACGCCAAGGGTGACATTCAGCGTGGCCTCGAGGTCATCGAATTCGCCGTCGGCGCTCCGCACCTGCTCAAGGGCGAATTCACCGAGAGTGCCGGCACCGGCATCGACGTGTACTCCATGCGTCAGCCGCTCGGCGTCGTCGCCGGCATCACGCCCTTCAACTTCCCGGCGATGATCCCGCTGTGGAAGGCCGGCCCCGCCCTCGCCGCCGGTAACGCCTTCATCCTCAAGCCCTCCGAGCGTGACCCCTCCGTCCCGCTGCGTCTGGCTGAACTGTTCCTCGAAGCCGGCCTGCCCGCGGGCGTGTTCAACGTCGTCAACGGTGACAAGGAAGTTGTCGACGTCCTGCTCACCGACGATCGCATCAAGGCTGTCGGCTTCGTCGGCTCCACGCCGATCGCTCAGTACATCTACGAGACGGCCGCAGCTCATGGCAAGCGCGCACAGTGCTTCGGTGGCGCCAAGAACCACGCGATCGTCATGCCGGACGCCGACCTCGACGAGGTTGCCGACGCCCTGATCGGTGCAGGCTACGGCAGCGCCGGTGAGCGTTGCATGGCCATCTCGGTTGCCGTTCCCGTCGGCGAGGAGACCGCGGACGCTCTTGTCGCGAAGCTGAAGGAGCGCGTAGCGAAGCTCAAGATCGGTCGCAGTGACGACGAAGGTGTCGATTTCGGCCCGCTCGTTTGCCAGGATGCCCTCGACCGCGTCAACAACTACGTGCAGATCGGCATCGACGAGGGCGCAACGGCAGTCGTCGACGGCCGCGGCTTCACTCTCGAAGGCCATGAAGGCGGATTCTTCGCCGGCGCAACCCTGTTCGACAACGTCACCTCGGACATGCGCATCTACAAGGAAGAGATCTTCGGACCCGTCCTTCAGGTGGTCCGCGCTGCCGATTACGAAGAGGCGCTGCGTCTTCCGACCGAACACGAGTACGGTAACGGTGTCTCCATCTTCACCCGCGACGGCGACACCGCACGTGACTTCACCGCTCGCGTCAACGTCGGCATGGTCGGCGTCAACGTGCCGATCCCGGTCCCGATCGCCTACCACACCTTCGGTGGCTGGAAGCGCTCCGGATTCGGTGACCTGAACCAGCACGGTCCCGACTCCTTCCGCTTCTACACCAAGACCAAGACCGTGACGCAGCGCTGGCCTTCCGGCAAGAAGGAAGAGACCAACCACTTCGTCATCCCCACGATGAACTGATCGGAACACTTTCCATGTTTACTCTGACCGATGACGAGCGGGCGATTCGTGACACTGCCCGCGACTTCGCGGCCGAGCATCTGGCGCCCAACGCAGTGGAGTGGGATCAGACCAAGCATTTCCCGGTGGACGTCCTCCGTAAGGCGGCGTCCCTGGGGATGGGCGGTATCTACATTCGTGAAGACGTGGGTGGCAGTGAACTGAGCCGCGTCGACGCTGCCCGGATCTTCGAAGAACTGGCCAAGGGCGATCCGTCGATCGCCGCATACATCTCCATCCACAACATGGTCACGTGGATGATCGACCAGTTCGGCAACGACGAACAGCGCCACAAGTGGGTGCCCGGACTCTGCTCGATGGATCAACTGGGCAGCTACTGCCTCACCGAACCCGGTGCGGGCTCCGATGCTGCGGGCCTGAGCACCAAGGCCGTTCGCGACGGTGACGACTACATCCTGAACGGCGTCAAACAGTTCATTTCCGGCGCAGGCACTTCCGACGTGTACGTCGTGATGGCGCGCACCGGATCTGCAGGTGCCAAGGGCATTTCGGCGTTCATCGTGCCCAAGGATTCACCCGGACTGTCGTTCGGCGCCAACGAGGTCAAGATGGGCTGGAACGCACAGCCGACTCGTCAGGTGATCTTCGAAGACGTGCGCGTTCCCGCTGCCAACATGCTCGGTGAAGAGGGCAGTGGATTCCGCATCGCCATGAAGGGTCTCAACGGCGGCCGACTGAACATCGCCGCCTGCTCGGTGGGTGGAGCTCAAGCTGCGCTGGAGAAAGCCGTCGCATATCTGGTGGACCGCAAGGCTTTCGGTTCGGCGCTGATCGAGTCGCAGGCCCTGCAGTTCCAGCTCGCCGACATGCGCACAGAACTCGAAGCGGCCAGGACACTACTGTGGCGCGCCGCCGCAGCACTCGAAGACGGAGCGTCCGACGTCGTGGAGCTGTGTGCGATGGCCAAGCGCTTCGCGACCGACACCGGATTCGACGTCGCCAACAAGGCTCTCCAGCTTCACGGCGGTTACGGCTATCTTGCTGAGTACGGGATCGAGAAGATCGTCCGCGATCTTCGGGTTCATCAGATCCTCGAAGGCAGCAACGAGATCATGAGGGTGGTCATCGCGCGCAGCGTGGTCGCATCAGGTCAGGGAAAGCAGGGAGCAGCATGAGCGACGAGCTCGAGGTATTGATCGAAAAGCGTGACGGACTGGGGCTCATCACCCTCAACCGGCCCAAGGCGATCAACGCCCTCAACCATTCGATGGTCAAGGCGATGGCCAAGGCACTCGAGGAATGGAAGTCCGACGACGACGTCAAGGCGGTCGTACTCACGGGCGCCGGCGAACGCGGTCTGTGCGCGGGCGGTGACATCGTCTCGATCTACCACGACGCCAAGGACGGCAAGACCGGTTCGCTCGACTTCTGGCGTGAGGAGTACATCCTCAACTCCGAGATCGCGAACTACCCGAAGCCGTACGTCGCGATCATGGACGGGATCGTCATGGGTGGTGGCGTCGGGGTGTCCGCACACGGCGACATTCGCATCGTGACCGAGCGTTCGATGATCGGAATGCCCGAGACCGGAATCGGTTTCATCCCTGACGTGGGCGGAACGTACCTGCTCTCGCGTGCTCCCGGTGAACTCGGAACGCACATCGCGCTCACCACGGCGCGACTGAGCGCCGGGGATGCCATCGCAGCGGGCTTCGCGGATCACTTCATCCCGTCGGAGAACATCGAGACGTTCATCGCCGCTCTCGCGTCGTCCTCGGTTGCCGACGCCGTGGCGCAGTACGCGGAGCCGGCTCCGGTGTCGGAGCTGTTGGCCCAGCAGAGCTGGATCGACGCCGCGTACTCGGCCGACGACGTCTCCACCATCGTCGAGCGTCTTCGCGCGAGTGGAATCCCCGAGGCGGAGAAGGCGGCAGAGCAGATTCTCGGCAAGTCCCCGATCGCACTGTCGGTGACCCTGCGATCCCTGCGACACGCCAAAGAAGCGGCAGGCCTGGAGGAGGTCCTCAACGAGGAGTTCCGGGTCTCGACGGCTGCGCTCGCCTCACACGATCTGGTCGAGGGCATTCGCGCTCAGGTCGTCGAGAAGGACCGAAACCCGAAGTGGTCGCCGGCAACTCTCGACGAGGTCACGGCAGAATCCGTCGATGCCTACTTCGCCCCGCTGGGCGACAACGAGCTCGGACTCACCCCCCAACCGCAAGGCAACTGATCACCGCCGAAGGAGCATCACTAATGAGCACCATTGGATTTATCGGACTCGGTCACATGGGTGGCCCGATGGCGGCCAACCTCGTCAAGGCCGGACACAAGGTCGTCGGTTTCGACCTTGCACCTGCGGCGCTGGAGCAGGCAGTCAAAGACGGTGCATCGGTAGCGGATTCGGCGGTCGACGCCGTTCGCGGTGCCGACGTCGTGATCACGATGCTGCCGAGCGGTAAGCACGTTCTCGGTCTGTACGAGGAACTGCTGCCGGTGGCGACACCAGGCACGCTGTTCATCGACTGTTCCACCATCGACGTCGCCGATGCCCGCGAGGCACACGACAAAGCCGAAGCAGCCGGTCACCGCAGCGTCGACGCACCGGTCTCCGGTGGAGTCGTCGGAGCAACAGCCGGCACGCTGGCTTTCATGGTCGGCGGCTCGGAAGCGGACTTCCAGGCAGCATCACCGTTGCTGGACGTGATGGGCCGCAAGGTCGTTCACTGCGGCGACGCCGGTGTCGGCCAGGCTGCGAAGATCTGCAACAACATGATCCTCGGCATTTCGATGATCGCGATCAGCGAGGCGTTCGTGCTGGGCGAGAAGCTCGGCCTGAGCAATCAGGCGCTCTTCGACGTGGCGTCCAACGCTTCGGGACAGTGCTGGGCACTGACCACCAACTGCCCGGTGCCTGGACCGGTGCCCACCAGCCCGGCCAACAACGACTACCAGCCTGGCTTTGCCGTCGCACTGATGGACAAGGACCTCGGTCTGGCTGCAAATGCGCTGCGCACCAATGGCGTCGATGCAGAGATCGGGCTCAAGGCCGCCGAACTCTACAGTCGCTTCCATGCCGCGGGCGGTGGCGGTCAGGACTTCTCTGCCATCATCAACGACATCCGTGACCGTTCGACCGAAGGACAGCAGTGACCGACTTCAACACCATCATCCTCGAGCGTAAGGGTCGCGTCGGCGTCATCACGCTCAACCGGCCGAAGGCTCTCAACGCGCTGAACTCCGAGCTGATGAACGAGGTCGTCGCCGCGGTCGCCGACCTCGAAGCGGACAACGGCATCGGAGCCATCCTGATCACAGGCTCCGAGCGCGCCTTCGCCGCCGGCGCCGACATCAAGGAAATGCAGTCCAAGACGTACATGGACGCATACGTCGAAGATTTCTTCACCCCGTGGGACCGCGTCGCAGCAGCTCGTAAGCCGCTGATCGCCGCCGTCTCCGGGTACGCGCTCGGTGGTGGCTGCGAGCTGGCGATGCTCTGCGATTTCATCATCGCTTCGGATACCGCGAAGTTCGGCCAGCCCGAGATCAAGCTCGGTGTCATTCCGGGTATCGGTGGCTCGCAGCGTCTTACGCGCGCGGTGGGCAAGGCCAAGGCCATGGAACTGTGCCTCACCGGCCGCAACATGGATGCAGAAGAAGCCGAGCGCGCCGGCTTGGTGGCTCGGATCGTTCCGGCTGCCGATCTGCTCGACGACGCATTGAAGACCGCAACCACCATCGCCGAGATGTCGCTGCCGATTGCGATGATGGCCAAGGAAGCAGTCAACCGCTCCTTCGAGACCACCCTCGCCGAGGGCGTCCGCTTCGAGCGTCGGGTGTTCCACTCGACCTTCGCGACGGAGGATCAGAAGGAAGGCATGACCGCGTTCGTGGAGAAGCGGTCGGCAGAATTCAAGCACCGCTGAATTCGGGTACCGCTGAGTTCCGAAACAGCTGAAACTGCCCTCACACTCGTCGAGAGTGTGAGGGCAGTTTTTTTGTGTGTACGGGTGGTCGGTTCACCACTTGGTGGGTGCGCCGCCGGTGTCGAAGTCACCCGCAGTCTTGCGAAGTTCAGTGAGGATCGTCACCAATTGCTCGAGCTTGTCCTGCTGGAGTCCGGGGTGTGCGAACACCTTGCTGTTGAGCATTTCGGTGGCTTCGAGGGCGAGCGCGCGACCCGCGTCGGAGATCTCGATGAGCGTCGCACGTCGATCGCTGGGATGGGGGACCCGCCGAACCAGCTCGGCTTTCTCCAAGCGGTCGACGGCATTGGTGACGCTGGTGGGGTGAACCTGGAGGCGGGCACTGGCCTTGGCCATCGGGAGTGCGCCCGACCTGGTGAAGGTGAGAAGCGTCAGCAGTTCGTAGCGGGCGAAGGTCAGCCCGAGAGGCTTGAGTACCTCTTCGACCCGCGCCATCATGATCTGCTGCGCACGCATCACCGACGTGACCGCAGCCATGCCGTCGGCGACATCGCTCCAACCGTGCTCCGTCCACTGACGATGCGCCTCTTCGATGGGGTCGAGGGGGAGCGGCGCGGGGGGAGACATAGGTTCGATCATCCCATGCTGCGAAGCGGTCGGGTGCCTTGTCTGATTGTGTGTCGCAGCCGCTTACGTCTGTAGAGTCCCACGGGTGATTTCAATCCTCGTAGCGGGTGGCGTCTCGTTGTTCGTCGCGCTCTTCCTGACTCCGTTTCTCATTCGTGTGCTTTCGCGGCAGGGGCTCGGGCACGAGATTCGGATCGAGGGTCCGCAGAGCCATCAGGGCAAGCGTGGCACCCCGTCGATGGGCGGCATCGCGATCATCGCAGGCATGTGGGCGGGCTACCTGGCGGCACACATCATCGGTTTCGGCTCGCGGCTACCGCGGTTGTCTGCATCCGGTTGGCTGGTTCTCGCGCTGGCGACGTCACTGGGAATCGTCGGCTTTCTCGACGACTTCATCAAGATCCGCAAGAAGCGCAATCTCGGGCTGAACAAGACGGCAAAGACTGTCGGTCAGCTGGCGAGCGCCATCATCTTCGGCATTCTGTTTCTGCAGTTCTCCAACAACAACGGAGTCACTCCCGGAAGCCAGTACCTGTCCCATGTTCGTGACATCTCGGTGTTCTCGATGGGTGCCATTGGATTCGTGGTTTTCTTCTGCATTCTGGTGTTCGCCTGGTCCAACGCCGTCAATTTCACCGACGGCCTCGACGGTCTCGCGGCCGGTTCGATGGGCATGATCCTGGGGACCTACGTCGTCATCGCCGGTTGGCAGTACCGGAACTCGTGTGTCCTCGAGCCTGCCGCCGGTTGCTACGACGTTCGTGACCCCCTGGATCTCGCTATCGTCGCTGCTGCGGCAGGCGGGGCGTGCCTGGGCTTCCTCTGGTGGAATGCCGCTCCGGCTCAGATCTTCATGGGCGACACCGGCTCCTTGGCGCTCGGCGGCCTGGTGGTCGGCCTGTCCGTCACGACGCACACCGAGCTTCTGATGGTCATCATCGGAGCCCTGTTCGTGGCTGAGATCCTGTCGGTGATCATCCAGGTTCTGGTGTTCCGATCGTCCGGTCGACGCGTATTCAAGATGGCCCCGATCCACCACCACTTCGAGTTACTCGGCTGGCCGGAAACCGTCGTGATCGCAAGATTCTGGATCTTCGTCGCGATCTCGTGCGTGCTGGGACTTGCCACCTTCTACAGCGAGTGGTTCTCCGCTGCCGGTTAGACCGATTCGCTCGTTCGGGTCGGATCGCTCTTTCGGGTCCGATCGCTTTTTCGGGTCGTAGCCAGAAGAGCGATCAGACCGAGCGACACACACGCCGTCATCGTGACGGCCAGGGCTGTGCTCGTGTTTCCCAGCAGGCCGACGGCCGGCGCGATGGCCGCACCGACGCCGAACTGGAATGCACCGAGCATCGCCGCCGCAGTACCGGCCGCCTCGCCGTGACGAGCGAGAGCCAGTGCCGGGGCGTTGGGGAGAACGAACCCGATTGCGCCGGCCATGACCCAGAGTGCGATCACGAATCCGGCGAGCCCGCCCAGTTCCAGGACCGCGACAGTAATGACTACAGCGCCGGAGACAACCGCAGCCACGAGGGCCCACTTGGTGATCTGCTGAGGAGTCCACCGGTCGAGCAGTCGGACGTTGACCTGCGAAGCACCGATCAACGCGATCGCGCCCGCGCTGAAGAGCAGCGCGAACTCCTGTTGATTGAGGCCGTACTGGTCCTGATAGACAAACGACGCCCCGGAGACATACGCGAACAACGACGCCATTCCGACGCTGGAGACGAGCGTCAGGACCATGAACGTGCGGTCGCCGAGGAGCGAGCCGTAGGTGCGGAGAACCGACGTCAATCCGCTCGGGCGACGCTTTTCCTTCGGCAGTGTTTCGGACAGTCCGAACGCACCGATCATCGCCGTGCCGACGCCGATCAGTGCCAGGACGACGAAGATCCCGCGCCAGTCGAGGGCGACGAGGAGGGCGCCACCGATGCTGGGCGCCAGGATCGGCGCAACGCCGAGCACGAGCATCAGCCGGCTCATCACGACGGCAACGGTGTTGCCGCTGTAGAGGTCGCGGACGATCGCCATGGTGACCACTGCCGCGGCCGCCGCGCCCATGCCCTGGAAGACCCGCAGGATTCCGAGGACCGCAATGCTCGGTGCGAAGACCGCCAGCAGCGAAGCCAGGATGTGGACGCCGATTCCGGCCAGCAGCGGCTTCTTGCGGCCGAGCGTGTCCGAGAGCGGCCCGACCAACAGTTGGCCGAGCGCGAGGCCCACGAGGGTTCCGGTGATCGTCAGCTGAACCGTTGACGACGAGACTCCGAGATCGGCGCCGATATCCGGTAGTGCAGGCAGGTACATGTCGATGGTGAAGGGTCCGAGTGCCGTCATGGAACCGAGGGCCAGGATCTTTCCGACACTCGGCTTGCGGTTGACACTGCTCGTTTCCAGCGGGGCCGCCTCCAAGGGCGGAGCGGCCTTCACAGGCGGGGCGATGGCGGTGTTCTCGGCACTCATGAAACCTTCTGGGTTGTCTGGGTCTGGCGAACTGCTCGGTCGTTCGGGCGAAATTCGGGCCGCACTTCGTATGACCTGCGCCCACCGAGGGAGTCAGCATCGAGACTGACCGATTTGTTCCCGAAGGGCTCGCAGTTTTCCCAGAGACTGGAACGCCTGGTGGGATTGCATCCGAATCATGCTGAGCGGAACTGTGGTTCGACGCCGTCACTCGGGGCAGAATTACTCACTGACGCGGGTGTGGCTGAGTGGCTAGGCACCGGCCTGCAAAGCCGTTCACACGGGTTCGAATCCCGTCATCCGCTCGTGTCGGAGACCGGCAGGCATACCGCCTGCCGGTCTCTCTTGTGCGGTCCTGGTTCGCGGTGTCGGCTGCGATAGTCTGGGCTGCCGGAGCGAGCGGACCACTTGAGTGAGGCACTGAATTGATTTCGGGACAGGACCTGCGATCGCGGCGCTTGGACGTGGGGATCAGTCAGTTCCAGTTCGCCCGCCGAGCGGGAGTCTCGTCAGCCGTCGTCTCCGCGTGGGAACTCGACAAGGCGTATCCGAAGCCACCGGTGGCGCGCGCAGTTCTCACAGCCCTCTCCGCGTTGGAAGCGGCAAAGCGTGAGGGCACGTACGCGGCCCCGCGGAAGCGATCGAGTGGAAGTAGCCGTGCGCGTCGAGCGACACCGGTCAACGTCCCCGCCTCGGTGGCCAGGCGTGCGGTCGCGGCGGCAGGAAGAGGAGCCCCCACCGTACTGACGGCGTTCTCCGGTTGTGGGGGTATGGCCGAAGGCTTTCGGATGGCGGGGTTTTCGGTGGAGGGATACATCGAAGTCGTTCCTGAGGCTCGCGCGACCTTCGATCGGAACTTCCCCGGCGCGAGGTGCCTCGGCGAGGACATCCGGGCAATCGATGAAGCCCGTGTGAAAGACCTTCTGGCACAAGTGGACATCGATGTGTTGGCCGGGGGGCCGCCGTGTCAGGGTTTCAGCCTCGCCGGCCGACGCGACCGCGACGATCCGCGCAACCATCTCTTCCGGAACCTGCTCGAGCTCGCCGACCTGGTGAAGCCGAAGGTCGTGGTGATGGAAAACGTGCGATTGCTGCTCAGCATGAAGGACCCGGACGGTGGGATGGTCGTCGACCGGATACTCGGCGAGATGGCTGCACGCGGTTACGACGCGTCGGTCAACACGGTCAATGCGCAGGATTACGGCGTCCCGCAGTTCCGGGAACGAGTGTTCATCGTGGCGACCCGCCGCGACAGTGGTATCGGTCCGCTGCGTTTTCCGCCGAAGACTCACGGCGTGAATGGTATTGCGCCGCTGAAGACTTTCCGCGATGCCACCGTCGACCTGGCTCCGCTGGAATCCGGACAGGCCTGCGAAACCGACCCGCTGCACTGGGCCGTCGAGCATCCCGAGCACGTCCTGCGGTGGCTGCGTGATGTGCCGGAAGGAATGTCGGCTCACGACAACGAAGATCCGGCCATGCGACCGTCGTCCGGATACAACACGACGTACAAGCGATTGCGGTGGGACGAGCCGGCGTCGACGGTCGGAACCACCTTCGGGATGATCTCGGCTTCCCGCAACGTGCACCCGAAACACACGCGGTCGTTGACCGTTCGAGAAGCTGCTCGCCTCCAGACTTTTCCCGACGACTACGTATTCGAAGGCAAGTGGGGAGCGGTGCGCACGATGATCGGCAATGCGGTGCCGCCGCAGTTGGCGTCGGTACTGGCAGGAGAGATCAAGAAGGCCCTCGGCTGAGATAGTGCACCTATGGAAAATGGGGCCGACAATGTCGGCCCCATTTCGAGTTACGCCCTGGCAGGGGTGTGGTGCAAGCGAATCAGCTGAGGTTGAGCTTGGCGATCAACGGCTGGACGACCTTGATGATGTCGATGACGGCGCTGAGGGTGTTGATGGAACCCATGTTTCGGTCCTCCGTGTCGTATGTACAGGTTTGTATGTACAAGGTTGTGTCTGCGTGGTGTTTCTGTACGACCTTGTGTCGCAGACACAAGTTAGCAAACTGGACGCTTGTTTGGGTCGAAATGACCGCTTTGCGCTGAAGTTGCTGAAAAGTTCACGGTTTGTTCAGGAAGGGAAACAAAAAACAGGCCGGACTCCCCGAAGTCCGGCCTGTCGATGACGCTTTGCGATCAGCTGAATGCCGAAAGTGCGCTGATGAGGCCGATGCCCGCAACTGCGACCTTGAGGACACTCAAGACGTCTTCGAGCTTGACGCCAGCGGGCAATACGTTTTCGACAGACTCCATGTTGGATCCTTCATGTGTTGGGGTCGTGGTCCAGTGCCACTGCAAGCAAGATACCCAATCGTGACCACCTGTGAAACCCCGGCGCGAAGATCACGGTTGTGTTGCGCCGGACTCACTGGCCGTCGCGACGACGGTGGCTGCCACTATTTGCTCCACGCTGATGCCTGCTGCCGGTAGGCAGTGGTAGAAAATTCGTTCACAGAGGTCGACCATCTCGCCTCGCTCGAGCGTCGGCTCGTCGATCCAGTTGACGACGATTTCCTCCATGAATGCCTGCCACCCGGCGATTGTCGCCTCCACGGTCGCGTTCGATTCGATGCCCAGATTAGTGAGCGCAGCGACGATCCACGTGGTGAAAGTGCGGCGCATCCCACGGTAGATCGTGCGCATCCGGACGTCGCCACTGCCGGCCATCCGCATCACGGCGAGGTAAATGGTGGGGTGCTCGATAACGGCGTCGACGAAAGTTTCGATACCTGAACGCAGCTGGGACGTGATGGGTAGCTCGGGGTCAGGTCGCATTCGATCTTCGAGATCTGCCGAGGCAGCCTCGAGGATGGCGTTCTGGAAGCCCTTTTTGTTCTTGAAGTAATGGAACAGCAGTGGCGGTGAGACGCCGGCCTCGGCGGCAACTCGGTCCATCGACAGTTGGTCGAAAGGCTCGGTCCGCAACATGTGTACTGCCACCTCGAGGATTTGCCTCTGACGGTCTTCGGGGGAGCGAGGGACTGCAGCCATTCCGACATCTTATGTATTGGCTCCGAAGGTTCATTGACTTTTACTCAACGCTGTCTATAACGTGAGGTAACACATACGTGAGGCGAGGAGTCCGACAGTGTCTGCTTTCGACATCGTGGTCAACGACGGGTTGTGGTTCGACGGGACGGGGGCTCCAGGTCTGCGTCGTAATCTCGGAATTCGAGACGGCGTGGTCGTGGAGGTGTCCACGACGGGCCTCGAGATCGGGCCGGACACCGAGGTGATCGATGCGGCCGGCAAGTGGGTGCTCCCGGGTTTTGTCGACGTCCACACGCACTACGACGCCGAGGCCTTGGTCAGTCCAGGGCTTCCGGAATCGGTTCGCCACGGCGTCACGACGGTCGTGCTCGGTAATTGCTCGTTGTCGACGGTGTATTCGACCCCGCGCGAAATTGCGGACCTGTTCAGCCGGGTCGAAGCAGTGCCCCACGACGCGGTGCTGCGCATCCTCGAAGCGAACAAGACCTGGACCGGTCCCGCGGCCTACACCGCTGCACTCGAAGCCCTTCCCCTCGGACCGAACGTCGCGGCCTTCATCGGCCATTCCGACATTCGCACGCACGTACTCGGATTGGGGCGCGGCACCGACAAGAAGGTCAAGCCGACCCGCTCGGAACTCGGCCG
The DNA here is from genome assembly GCF_003852455.1 of Rhodococcus sp. KBW08. NCBI lineage: Bacteria > Bacillati > Actinomycetota > Actinomycetes > Mycobacteriales > Nocardiaceae > Rhodococcus > Rhodococcus sp. KBW08. The sequence continues at coordinate 48,431 of NZ_QAJJ01000021.1, read as the reverse complement.
GATGGGCTCGATGCTCGAGGACGCCATCGATGCGGGGATGTTGGGCCTGTCGTCGATGACCAACGCCCTCGACAAGATCGACGGCGACGAATACCGTTCTCGCTCTTTGCCGTCGACGTATGCACGGTGGAAGGAGTTCCGATTCCTCAACCGCATCCTTCGTGATCGCGGCAAGATCTTGCAGAGCGCTCCGACCATCAACCTGCATCCGAACGTCGCGGCGTTCTTCGCCGAAAGCTCCGCCATCGGACGCAAGAAGCCGCTCAAGACGTCGCTGCTCTCCGGTGCGGATTCGAAGGCCTACCCGGTGATCGTGTACTTCATGCTTGCTGCGGCCCCGCTGCTCAACCGCTTCGCCAAGACCGATTTCAAGTGGCAGCACCTTCCGGTTCCGTTCACCGTCTATGCAGACGGAATCGACCTCGTCGTATTCGAGGAGTTCGGTGCCGGCGCCGCCGCGTTGCACCTCAAGGACCAGGTGGAGCGCAACGAACTGCTCCAGGACGAGTCGTACCGCCGCGCATTCCGCAAGGACTACGACAACAAGTTCTCACCTCGCATCTGGCACCGCAATTTCTACGACGCCGTGATCGTCGGTTGCCCGGACGAGACGTTGATCGGCAAGAACTTCGGTCAGGTCGGCGACGTCCGGGGAGTGCACCCCGTGGACGCATACCTCGATCTGGTGGTGAAGTACGGACGAGAACTTCGCTGGCGCACCACTATTGCCAATCATCGTCCCAAGTTCGCCAAGAAACTCGCCGCGAGTTCCGGCGTGCAGATGGGCTTCGGCGATGCGGGTGCGCATCTGCGCAACATGGCGTTCTACAACTATCCGGTGCGACTCCTCAAGCGTGTCAAGGACGCCCAGAGTGACCGCAAACCGTTCCTCACCGTCGAACGGGCAATTCATCGCCTGACCGGCGAACTGGCGGATTGGTACGGCATCGATGCCGGGCATCTACGCCAGGGTGACCGCGCGGACTTCGTTGTCATCGATCCGGCCGGGCTCGACGAGTCGGTGGACGGCCTGTTCGAGGCAAAGGTCCCCGAGTACGGTGGGATCAGCCGAATGGTCAACCGCAGCGACGACGCCGCCGTCGCGACGGTGATCAACGGCCGACTCGTCTACCGGGACGGCGAATTCGCCCCGGGATTCGGAATCGAAAAGACAGGCCAGTTCCTGCGCGCTGGTGAAAAGGCTCCGATCACAGGGGTCACGAAGGCTAGCGTGGCGCTATGACTACACCGGCGGATCGCCTCACCTCGTACTCCCGGTCCGGGCTGACCTTCGACGTACGCGACGAAGGGCCGGCAGACGGTCCGGTGGTGGTCCTCCTGCACGGTTTTCCGCAGGATTCGAGCTCGTGGGATCAGCTCGCACCGCTGCTGCACACCCGCGGCTTCCGCACGGTGGCGCCGGATCAGCGAGGGTACTCACCCGGCGCCAGGCCGAAAGCGCGCTGGGCGTACCGCGGGTCCGAACTCGCCGCTGACACTGTCGCACTGATCGACGCGCTCGCGGTGGGCAAGGTGCACCTGGTCGGCCACGACTGGGGTGCCGCAGTCGCATGGCAGGTCGCTGCCGAGCGGGCCGATTTGCTCAACACCGTTACCGCGGTGTCGGTTCCGCATCCACTGGCGTTCGTCAAGGCGATGGTGACCAGCACGCAGGGACTGAAATCGTGGTACATGGGGGTGTTCCAATTGCCGTTCGTTCCCGAGAAGGTTCTGTCCTCCACGTCGGCGGGTGAGAAGTTCCTGATCTCGAGCGGGCAGACGCCGGAGAACGCACGGCGCGATCTGAATGCCATGCTGGCTCCCGGCCGCCTGCGGGGTGGTCTGAACTGGTATCGCGCGATGTGGATGACCAAGCCGAACCCCGCAACTGCCCGGGTCACCGTGCCGACCATGCACGTCTGGAGTGATGGCGATGCTGCCATCGGGCCCAAGGGTTCTGCGCTCACCCCCGCGTTTGTCGACGGTCCGTACCGGTTCGAGGTTCTCAGCGGCGTGAGCCACTGGATTCCGGACGAGGCGCCGGACGAGTTGGACCGACTGCTGGGCGAGCATCTCGGCAGCTGACCGCGTTTCGATCACTGAAGCCCCGCCGATCGGCGGGGCTTCAGTTGTCAGCAAGGTCGTCGGCCAGCGGTTCTCAACGAGTTCCGAATCGCTCTTCCACCTGCTCCTTCGTCAGACCGAACTCCTCGAGCGTGTACTTGTGCGAAGGTTTGCGAGCACCCGAGCGGCTTTCCTCGTGCATGGCCTCCATCGACTGCTGCGCTGTAGAGGTCAACGGGATGTCGAAGTGCGCGTAGATGTTCTCGACGGTTCCCAGCGGATCGGTGACGAAGTCCTGATAGTCGACGTCGATGAACTGAGCCGGATTGTGGTGTGCGCGTGCACTGTCGAACTGCTCGAGTCCCCTGGCCCACAATTCGAGCTGACTTTCGCCGATCACCTTGTCGGTGAACGTGTTCGACCAACCCTCTGTCGCCTGGGCGGCCAGGCTGCATACCGACGGAATGATTGTCGTGGGGGAGCGGTGAGTCTGGATGACGAGAGCGTCGGGGTACGCCTCCATCAATTCGTCGAGCGCGAACAGGTGGCTCGGGTTCTTGAGGACCCACCGTCGATCCTGATCGGGCAGACCGATCAGCTGCAGGTTCTTCTTGTGTCGTGCATAGGCGTTCGACCACTCCTGGTCCTTCAGCCATGCGGAGTACGTGGGTAGATTTGCCAGGCACTCGTACGACACGGACTTGAACGTCTGACGCAAGAGTTGCCAACATTCTTCGACTTCACTGGCGGACATGTAGTGCACGCCCATGAATTCGGGATGCTCGACGTGGTGTTGGCCGAACGTCTCCTCGATCTTGGCGAAGACCGGGTTCGATTCCCAGGTATCGCGAGGTGGACGCGGCTGGGGGAACTCGGTCAGCCACATCTCGAGACCCTGGTGAGCCGGGTCGACCGTGAGGAGGCGGTGTAGCGCTGTGGTGCCGGTGCGTGGCAATCCGGTGACGAAGATCGGCCGCTCGATCTTGACGTCGGCGTGTTCCGGATGTTCCTTCCATGCGGATTCGCTGAGCAGACGTGCCACCAGGGCGCCGCGTAGGAATACCCGAGAGATCTTGCTGCCGAAGGGTGTCAGATCCTCGTCGCGGTCGTAAGACTCGAGCAGGACCGACAGAGCTTCGGTGTAATCGTCGACGCCGAAGTCCGTCAGGCCGGTCATCCGCGTCGCCGAGGCATGGAGATCCTCGACGGTGCCGACGTGAGTGCGTTCAGTCATGGTGCTCCTAGTGATGGAATTCGCCGCAGTTGACGTCGATGCATTGGCCGGTGATCGCGCTGGACATCGGGGACGCCAGGAAGATCGCCGCATCGGATACTTCATCCGTCGTCGGCAGGCGCTTGAGGTCGGTGTTCGACGCGGTGTGCTCGTAGATCTGCTCGACGGTCATGCCGAACTTCTCCGCCTGGTGCGCGAAGTAACCCTTGAGGGTGTCGCCCCAGATATAGCCGGGTGCAATCGAATTGACACGAATTCCCTGCGGGCCGAGTTCGGTGGCCAGGGACTGCGACATGGCGAGCAGGGCCGACTTCGCCATCTTGTAGCTGCCGTAACGCTCTTGCGAATGCCGCAACACCATCGAATTGATGTTCACCACGGAGCCGTTCGACTCGGCAAGTGCCGGCGTGAACAGCTGAGTCAGGCGCAGCGCACCCAGTACGGTCAGTTCGATGCTGTCGCGGATGTGCTGGTAATCGGTGCGAGCCAATGGTTTCATCGACGGAATCGAGAAGGCATTGTTGATCAGAGTGTCGACTTTGCCGTAGGCGGCAATGGACTCGGCCACCAGATTCTCGGCGGAAGCCTGGTCGGTGATGTCGGTGGCAACGGTGACGGCGCGCCCACCGGCATCGACTATTTCCTTCGCGACGTCGTCGAGCCGCGATTGCGTGCGCGCTGCGAGAACAAGACTCGCGCCGGCTGACGCACAGCGAAGCGCCAGAGCGCGGCCGAGAGCGGGGCCGACCCCGGAGATGACTACTACACGGTCTTCGAGCAAGGCGGTCATGTTTACCCCAGCATTCGGTTGTCGATGGCGGCCTGGCGCTGGGCAATTCGCGCTGCCCAGTCCTCGGCGCTGATGGCGTTGGTGTCGAAATGCGGCAGGTGCTTCGCAATGTCTTCCACTGGAACGATCTCGACGGTGGGGCCGTCCTCGGGCGTCAGCTCGCGCGAGACCCGCTGCCACCGGAACTGAAGAATGCCGCGCGGGTGCCCGACGGTTTCGATCCAGTTGGTGACACCGGGGTTCTTCTCGCTGACCACCATTCGGACCATCCCGTCCGGATCCACCTGTGCCTGGCCGTTGTTGAGGGAGGTCTGATGATTGACGTAGTCGAGTGAGATGTACCAGAGGCTACCGAGTTGGAAGCCGAGATACGGTGCGTCCGACGCCGGAACCGTGATGATCATCGCCTGCTCGTCGGTCAGTTCGTAATGTCCCACCGACGAGTACTGCGTCGCCAGTCCGCCCGGCGTCAGACGTGGTTCGGTCATGGTGTTGACCGTGAGCTTGAGGTAGAACCACTCCGGAAACTGCAGCCACGTCTTGACCCGCGTGACCAGTGCCTTTCCGGCCCGTGCGTACCGCTTCTCGGTCTCTTCGGCGGTCAGCGGTGGCGGTGCGATTCCGATCGAATCGGTGCGCTCGATTCGGATCACGCCGCGCTGCTGACTCCAGTCGCTGTAGACCTCGCGAACGACCAACTGCGAGGAACCGGGCGCCAGGGTGTAGTAGTTGGCTCGGCCGTCGGCAGGGCCGGGGCCGAACCAGGCGACGAAGTTTCCGTCGTCGTCTATCTCGAGTTCGCGGTCGTCGAAGGCGATCTCGCTTCCGGGGACATTCGAGTTGGTGTAGTTCCCGCTCAACACCTGGAAGCTGAGATCGGCTGTGGTGCCGCGCTTTCCGGTGACCTTGTATTCTTTGTCGTCGTTGATACGGGCGCCGAAGTAGAGGGTGTCCGGGTTGTCGAGACCCATCTTGGTGAACGGCCCGGTGCCCTGGATGAAACTCGGATGAGTCTTTTCGCTGGCCCAGGCGGCATGCGTCGTCGCGATGATTCCGCCGGCCAGATATTGGTATCCCTCCAGTAGATCCTGTTCGGATCTGATGTGCGGCGCAGTCTCGATCAATTTCTCGGCTTCGGCGATCGCCTCGGCAAACGGGTCCGTCAGCACGCTGGCTCCTCACAGTTCCGACTATGTCGCCGGTCCAGAGCGTCGTGGTACAAATATGTACCTATTTGGTAGATGTTGGGTATTCCGACAATAGAACGCGTTCTAGGGAGTGGTCAATGGGTGGACCGGAGAAGGCGCCTGAAGATGGTCGCCCGAGGGGGAGGCAATCGCCTCCCACCGAGCGGGTGGTTCAGGTACTCGATTACCTCGTCGGCCGCCCTGATCAGCGGTTCGGGCTGTCGGAACTGGCCCGCGCGCTCGAGATCAGCAAGCCCACCTGCCTGGGAATCCTCACGGCACTGGCTGATCGTGGATACCTGACTCGGGACGAGGTGTCGAAGACCTACGGGCTCGGTCCGGCCTTGATTGCGGCCGGACGTGCAGCTCAGCGCGGATTTGCCGTCGGCCCTATTGCCCGCACCCATCTGGCGAAGGTGAGTGCGGAGTTCGGGACGACGTGCACGGCGTCCGGCGTGATCGGTGACCAGATCAGTGTTCTCGAGGTGACCGGACCGGTCGGAGCACGTCGCGCTGCCAAGGTCGGGCAGGTGTATCCGTTCGCTCCGCCGGTCGGACTGATGTACGTCCTCTGGGGTTCGGATCACGACATGGATAGTTGGCTGAGCAAGGAGCCGAGTCTGCCGGTGCGCTTGGATCGCGAGCGTCTGTGGAACGTGGTCCGCGAGTGCCGCGCCGCGGGGTACCTGGTCGAGAGTCTGGACCCCGTCGGGCAGCGACTTCACACGCTGATGGCGGGTGTTGCGACGCATGATCTCCCGCCCGAGGTGCGTGAACTGCTCGGTGAGATGGTGTCGAGCCTGGGCGAGAGGGTGTACCTCGGACGCGACATCAGTTCCGACGACGAGCATCCCGTCAGTCTCATCGCTGCCCCGACCTACGACGCCGAGGGGCATCAGGCGCTTGTGTTGACGCTGTATGTGGGTGGGGCGATTACGGGCGCCGAGATCGAGCGAAGGGCCGCGGCGCTGGTTGCGGCAGCGGATGCGGTGACGGCGGAAGTTGGTGGCCGGAGTCCGGTTCGCGGTCTGTGACGTCTGATTGCCGGTCATTGACCTTTGGGTAGAACGAGTTCTATTCTGTGATTGCGTTCAAATTAGAACCAGTCCGGTACATAAATGTACCGATGCGGAAATGGTGTTCCGCACGGAGTACGTGATGCTCAGGAGCGAAAGACATGGCAACACTCCAGACCCCGCCCGCCTACGAGTTGTCGCATCTGCGAGCACTCGAAGCGGAGGCGGTCCATATATTCCGCGAAGTCGCAGCGACTTTCGAAAAGCCGGTCCTCCTGTTCTCCGGAGGTAAGGATTCCGTCGTGATGCTGCACGTAGCGGCCAAGGCATTCTGGCCTGCCCCATTGCCGTTCGCCGTGATGCACGTCGACACCGGTCACAATTTCGACGAGGTGATCGAATTTCGCGACCGCACGGTCGATCGCTTCAACCTGCGTCTTGTCGTCTCCAGCGTGCAGGACGACATCGACGCCGGTCGCGTCATCGAGGACACCGGAGTCGGTTCCAGTCGCAATCGCCTGCAGACACACGCGTTGCTGCGCGGAATTCGCGACAACAAGTTCGACGCGGTGTTCGGTGGTGCTCGCCGAGACGAGGAGAAGGCACGCGCCAAGGAGCGGGTGTTCAGCTTCCGGGACGAGTTCGGGCAGTGGGATCCCAAGGTGCAGCGACCCGAACTGTGGAACCTGTACAACGGCAAACACCGTAAGGGCGAACATATTCGGATCTTCCCGCTCTCCAACTGGACAGAGCTCGACATCTGGCAGTACATCGAGAGCGAACAGATCGACCTTCCCGGCATCTACTACGCCCATCGTCGCGACGTGGTTCCGCGCGACGGAATGTTGTTGGCACGCACCCGCTTCCTCGAACTTCGCGACGGCGAAGAGTCCTACGAGGCGTTGGTGCGCTTCCGTACGGTCGGCGACGCAACGTGTACCGGATGCGTCGAATCGTCGGCCGAAACGCCGGCTGCTGTCGTGGAAGAAGTTGCAGCGAGCCGTATTACGGAACGTGGCGCAACCAGAGCTGATGACCGAATTTCCGAAGCCGGCATGGAAGATCGTAAGAAAGAGGGGTACTTCTGATGCCGCAACTGCTGAGAGTCGCCACGGCGGGCAGCGTCGACGACGGAAAATCGACACTCATCGGCCGGTTGCTCTACGACTCCAAGTCGATCTTCGAGGACCAACTCGAGGCCGTGGAGCGGAGCAGTCGAGAGCGCGGAGACGAGTACGCCAACCTCGCGCTACTGACCGACGGATTGCGCGCTGAGCGTGAACAGGGCATCACGATCGACGTGGCACATCGGTATTTCGCGACCCCTCACCGGAAGTTCATCATCGCCGACACTCCCGGGCACGAGCAGTACACCCGCAACATGGTGACCGGCGCGTCTACGGCCGATCTTGCCCTGATCCTGGTGGACGCACGGAAGGGCGTGCTCGAACAGACGCGGCGGCACGCATTCCTCTCCACGCTCCTGGGGATTCCGCACCTCGTGCTGTGCGTGAACAAGATGGATCTGGTGGGCTGGTCTCAGGAACGGTTCGAGGAGATCAAGGAAGAGTTTCGACAGTTCGCGATCAAGTTGGACGTCCACGACCTGACGTTCATTCCGGTGTCGGCGCTGTTGGGAGACAACATCGTTGCCCGGACCGAGAACATGTCCTGGTACGACGGGCCTTCTCTGCTGCACCATCTCGAGCAGGTGCACATTGCTTCGGATCGCAACTTGATCGACGCTCGGTTTCCGGTGCAGTACGTGATCCGTCCGCAGAAGCAAACAGATGCCGACCTCCACGATTTCCGTGGATACGCCGGAACGGTTGCCAGTGGTGTCTTCAAGCCTGGTGACGAAATCGTGGCGTTACCTTCAGGATTCACCTCGACGGTGAAGGCAGTCCACGGGCCGGGCGGTGACGTGATCGACGAGGCATTTGCGCCGTCGGCCGTATGTATCGAGCTGACCGACGATCTCGACGTCAGCCGCGGGGACCAATTGTGTCGGCTCAACAACCGGCCGCAGGTCGGGCAGGAAATCGATGCGATGGTCTGTTGGTTGACTGAACAGACCACCCTGTCGGAGAACAACCGCTACTCGTTGCTGCACACCACGCGCTCCACGAAAGCGCAGATCGTCAAGCTCGACTATCGCCTGGACGTCAATTCTCTGCACCGCGACGAGAAGGCAGAATCTCTGTCCCTCAACGAGATCGGACGCATCTCGATCAAGACGCAGCAACCGTTGATGTTCGATCCTTACCGCCGCAACCGGGTGACGGGCAGCTTCATTCTCGTGGACGAGACCACGGGCAATACCGTTGCTGCTGGAATGATCAACGGTCCGACGCTCAAGGAGTCGCGCGTCGTCTGGCACAGTTCGGAGGTCTCTCGCGAGGAGCGTGCGACCACAGGTGGGACTGTGTGGCTCACCGGACTCTCGGCCTCGGGTAAGTCGACGATCGCGGTGGAACTCGAGCGCCGGTTGGTGGCCGCGGGTATCCCGGCGTACCGACTCGACGGCGACAACCTCCGGCACGGCCTGAATGCGGATCTCGGGTTCAGTGCCGAGGACCGAGCGGAAAACGTTCGCAGAGTCGGCGCCGTGGCGCAGTTGTTCGCTGATTCAGGTGCAGTGGCAGTGGCTTGCCTGATCAGTCCGTACCGCGAGGACCGCGATCGAGTTCGGGCGGCCCACGAGGCTGCTGGACTGAAGTTCGTCGAGGTCTATGTCGACACCCCGATCGAGCAATGTGAAGCCCGAGACCCCAAGGGTATGTACGCCAAGGCCAGGGCCGGGGAAATCAAGGGTTTCACCGGGGTCGACGATCCTTACGAGGCTCCAGCCAGCCCCGAGCTGGTGATCAGACCCGAAGACGGAACGCCTACCGAACTTGCGCTGCGAATTATGGAAGTGTTGGACCGGTGAGCGAATCCACACACAGCAGAATCGCCGACGAGGCACTCGCGGCGGAATTGGCGCAGGCCGCTGGTGCGATCCTCCTGGGGATCCGAGCCGAAGGCCTGGGCGTCGACGACGGTCGTGAGCTGGGCCGACGAGGCGACAAGGCAGCCGATTCCTACATCCTCGACCGGTTGGCCGCCGAGCGCCCGGAAGATTCCGTGCTCTCGGAAGAGTCGGCCGATGATCGCAATCGTCTGGAGGCATCCCGGGTCTGGATCATCGATCCGCTGGACGGCTCCAAGGAATACGGCCTGCCGGATCATGCGGATTGGGCAGTGCACGTGGCGCTTTGGGAACGCGGTCGTGGAATTACCGCAGCCGCGGTGTCGCAGCCGGCGCTCGGAGCGGTGTACTCCAGTGGCGACGAGGCAGTCTCGGTTGCTGCCAACTCGCCGCTCCGAGTAGTCGTCAGTGGCTCGCGCCCGCCCGCATTCACCGAAGCCGTGACGTCCGAACTCGGCGCAGACGTCGTGCACATGGGATCGGCCGGCGCCAAGGCGATGGCGGTGGTGCGCGGAGAGGTCGACGCGTACCTGCATGCCGGTGGGCAGTGGGAATGGGATTCGGCGGCACCGGTCGGAGTTGCGCAGGCGGCCGGGCTGCATTGCAGCCGCATCGACGGTTCGCCGCTGCTCTACAACGAATCACATCCCTACCTACCGGATCTCGTGATCTGCCGACCGGAGTTGTCAGAGTCGATCCTGGGCGCAATTGCCAAGCACTCCACGGAGTCTGCGGTCAGCGGACGCGTCGCCATGGCGCGTGAATACGTGAACGCATTGCTCACTCACGACGCAACGAAGGTCCGATTCGCCGCCGACGCCTGGCGGGTCGAGAACGGACAGCGAACGGGTGATACCGGCGCTTTCATCAGCAACGAACTCGAACAGGGGCAGCAATATCGCGGAATCGTGGCGATACGTGAACTCGCGCTGCGTGAGTGGGGCGAGAGCGTCGTGGCGCGGTACCTGCTCGACCTCGGAACACCTGGCCAAGCCCCGGCCAGTACGGTTTTCGTCACCGAGTACTTCGGGATACCGGCAGGCGAGATCGAAAGCATCCTGGCAATCATCGAACCCCACGAAAACGATTCGAAAGAGGCTGGCACGCAATGACACCGGACAAGCTGATCACCGAATTCTGTGCACTCTGGGCGAACGCCGACGTCGCGAAGATCGTCGACTACTTCACCGATGACGTCGTTTATCACAACATCCCGATGGAGCCCGTGGTCGGTCGCGAGGCTGTCCGGGCGTTCATCGAGCAATTCGTCGGTGCCTTCGGCAACATCGACTTTCAGATCACGCATCAGGTTGCGGACGGCAACACCGTCATGAACGAGCGCGTCGACGTCTTCACCATCAACGGTGCCGAGGTAGCACTCCCGGTCATGGGGGTATTCGAAGTCGAGGACGGAAAGATCAGTGCCTGGCGCGACTATTTCGACATGGCGCCGATCAACGCGGCAGCCGGCCAGGCCTGATCGAGGCGCCTACTCCGCGATGACAGCGTGCGGGTAGTCCGCCGAGCGGTGCTGGAAACGCGTAATGGCCGGATTCACGATGACGCCGTCACGGATTTCGATGGCGCGGTCGACGGTCTCGTCTGCCTTCCAAGCCGTCTCTCCTGCCATCACAGTGGGCAAGTAGGGAAGAAGTGATTCGCTGATCTCCCATGACGCCGAGTTCCACAGGTACGACGGGCTGTGGTCGACGCCGTAGTAAGTGATGTTGTCGCCGACAATGAAGGTCGGATCCGCGAACGAGGTGGGACGAGCCCAGCTGAACCCCATGCCTTCGTCGCACGAGACGTCCACGATGAGGCTTCCCGGTTGGAAGTCCATGAGATCTTCCTCGGTCAGGAACGTCAGCGGGGCATCCGTGTTCTGCAGTACGCAGTTGACGACGATGTCGTGCTCGGCCAGGAAACCCGGCACCGGCACGCTGTGATTGTCGAGCATGACGTGGCTGCCGCGGACGTCACCGTTGTCGTTGTCGAAAGAAACCATTCGCGCCGAGTGGATAGGGGAGCTGACGGCGGTGACGCCGCGCTGAGTCAGTACGTCGACTTCATGGATACCGTGCGCCTTGAGTGCAGTGACGGCGCCGCGTGCAGTGGCACCGAAACCGATCACGGCAGCAGTGAGACGGCGGCCGTAGTCTCCGGTGGAACCGATCAACTGCAGGGCGTGCAGTACCGAGCAATAGCCGGCCAACTCGTTGTTCTTGTGGAACACATGCAGATTGAACGATCCGTCGCTGTGCCAGAAGTTCATGGCTTCGAAGGCGATGAGGGTCAGTTTCTTGTCGATCGCGATCTGTGTCAGCTCGGTGTCCTGGACACAGTGGGGCCAGCCCCAGAGCACTTGACCCGATCGGAGTTCGGCGAGGTCACGCACCAACGGCTTCGGTAGCAGAACCACATCGGTTTCCGCCAAAATCTGCTTGCGCGTGCGGATTCCGGCCACCAGGCGCGAGAGGTAGTCGTCGGAGTAACCGAAGGGGTGGCCGTAGCCTTCTTCGAGGTAGATCCGAGAACGTAGTTCGGCATCGATGCGATCGAAATGCGCAGGATGGATCGGCAACCGGCGTTCTGCCGGTTTGCTCGACTGTCCGATGACTCCAAGGGTGCGTGCGTTGTTCAATTGTGTATCTCTCGATAGGAGCAGGTAGAGATGTCAGGCAGGCGCCTGAGGGACTAGCAGAAGCCGCAGGAACGCTGGCAGATTGCCTCGGCCAGGATCGCGTGAAAGCGTGCCGGCTGCGCTGCTGTCGATCGCCGACGGCAACAGAAAGGCGCGTCGGTATGTGCTCAGTCTAGTCCGGAACGGTCCGTGCCCGGTGGCCGGGCGCGGTGCGGTGCTCCTCCGCCGTACGGCTATTGCTCGCGCAGGCGTGAATCCAGTACGGCCAGTTGGATTTTGCTGGCGTCCGCGTGTACCTGACGTCCTTTGTCGGTGACGTCGACGAACACCCCGCGCCGGTCGGCTTCGCACAGTGCTCGCTGAACCAGTCCGGCCTTCTCGAGACGGGCGACGCTACGGGAGAGCGCGCTGGGACTCAGGTACATCTCCGAGGCAAGCTCCTGCATGCGTGGACGTTCGCACGTGGCGTCCATGAGCCGGTCGAGAGCCTCGAAGTCGCTCATGCTCAGCCCATGCGCCGACTGCATCTGGCGATCGAGTTCGCACGCGATGTCGTTGTAGCTGGTCGACAGCGAGCGCCAGGTGTTGCGCAATTCGGATTCCGACGTCACGACCGCATTCTAGTTGAAGACTCGATTACGTGCAATTGCATTAAATGCTTGTGCATTATGTGCATGTGCATCTATTCTCGCTGACGTGACTTGCACAGACTCGACACTCAAACCATTCGATTCGCCGGAAACCCCGGGTTCTACGGAATCCACGGACCCGGCCACAGGGGAGGGCTGGTCCCTCAAGCTGTGGGGCATCCTCGCGGTGCTCTGCCTCGTGTTGTTCCTCGACGGTCTCGATGTGTCGATGGTGGGCGTCGCTCTACCGTCCATCGGCAATGAACTGGGCCTGTCCACTACTTCGCTGCAGTGGATCATCAACGGCTACGTCCTCGGGTTCGGCGGCTTGTTGCTACTCGGTGGACGTACCGCCGATCTTCTCGGACGCAGGAAGGTCTTCCTGATCGCACTGACCGTGTTCGCCATCGCCTCGCTGGTAGGTGGCCTTGTCGACAACGGAACACTGCTGATCGCATCACGATTCGTGAAGGGGTTGGCTGCGGCCTTCACCGCTCCGACCGCAATGTCCATTCTCACCACGACGTTCAAAGAGGGCCCGGCCCGTAACCGTGCGCTGTCGGTGTTCTCCGTGTTCGGTGCCAGTGGTTACTCGTCGGGCCTGATCCTTGGCGGGCTGTTGACCAGTGCCGGTTGGCGATTCACGTTCCTGATGCCGGTTCCGTTCGCCGTCATCGCACTGATCGGTGGGTACTTCCTCATTCCGCGGGACCGTCCCGCAGATACCGGGGGACACGACCTCGTCGGCGCCGTAACCCTGGTGACGGGAATGCTTCTCACGGTCTACACGATGGTCTCGGCTCCGACCCGTGGGTGGGCACACCCGATGACGCTGGGTTCGTTCGCCGTCGCAGCCGTGCTTCTGGCGACGTTCTTCTTCGTGGAGAAGAAGGTGGCTCATCCACTTGTGCGACTTGGGCTTCTGCGCGTCGGCACCATCGTTCGTGCGAATCTGGCCATCATCGCTCTCTTCGGTTCCTACCTGAGCTTCCAGTTCATGATGACGATCTTCCTGCAGTCGGCCCTCGGCTGGTCGCCCCTGAAGATGGCGATGGCATTGCTCCCCGCGGGCATCATCGTCGCATTCGGATCGCCGTTCGTCGGACGGCTGGTCGACCTGTACGGCAGTGCCAAGCTCATCATCGCGGCACTGACGTCGCTCAGCGTCGGGTACCTCTGGTTCCTCTTCGCGGGCAGCGATTCACCGTCGTACGTCGTGGCGATTCTGCCGAGCGTCATCCTGCTCGGACTCGGATTCGCCTTGGGGTACACCTCGATCATGGCCCAGGCCACCTCCGGCGTCGACGATTCGGAGCAGGGTTTGGCGTCCGGGCTGGTGAACACGTCCGCTCAGGTCGGTGCGGCGCTCGTACTCGCTCTGACTACCGCCCTCGTGACCGCCGGATCGCACACCGCATCCGGTGCCGGTACCGCCGGATTCGAACAATTCCATCCCGGACTGATCCTGGTTACCGGAGTCGCGCTGGTGGGCTTGGCGATCACCGTCTCGCCGCTGGTACGTGGAAGGTCGCTGCGGGGAAACTCGGCGAGTGACAGGCGCGCTGAGGAAGAAAAGGAATTGGCCGAGGTCAACTGAATACTCGCTTCATCCGCGAATGCGCTCGGCCGCGTAGGAGACAATCCTGCGCGGCCGAGTTGCTGTGTCTGAACTAGCGAGCAGCAGATTTCGGGGCTGCGTCTTTCGGGGCTGCGTCTTTCAAGGCCGCATCGAAGCTTGTCGACGTAGCTTGCGAACCGAGAATCAGCGCCAGCCGCACCAACATGGCTTCGCGGTCGGACGGATCAGCCTGATCAAGTGCGTTCGACAGTGCCAACCAGACGTGTTCGCGGCGGCCCTCGTCGTCGATCACCGCCGTAGTCGCCGACGGTGCTGCATCGAAGTGCGTGGGCGCAGTACCGGCCGCCAGGTGCTTGGCCACGTCGTTCAATTGCGTGGGATCGCTGATGCGGCAGAGCACCAATCCGTCGGGCCGAATCACGATGATCTCGCCGACACGAGCACCGAGGGTAGATGCGAGATTGCCTTCGGCATCGGGAATCGTGGAGTCGGTAGTTCCCGCGGTGATCACCCGTACGGTTTCCGGAGCAATCGCCTGACCAAGGATTTCGGCTTGCGTGTCGAGTTCGGATACCAGCTCAGCTGACAGTCCGAAAGCCAGCAGGCCGAATCCAGTACCGCGCAGACTGTTCAAGGAGGTTTTCGAACCGTCGACCGAGACCTGGACGACTCTGTCTTCCAACGGATCCCCGGGTAGGACGCCCTCGGTGCCCGCAGCTGTGGGCCACGTCAGCGGCGAGAGACGGGCATGCGTTGCACTCGACTGGCGCGGGTTGATGAGGTGCGCGAATTCGCTTCGCTTGGTGGCGAGTTCGAGTACGGCGTCGCGGGTGGTTCGGTAGCCGTGACTGCCGGGCGACATGATGAGCGTCGATTTGCCTGCGTTGTCGACGTTCTGCTGCCACGCGCTGCGACGTTCCTTCGAATACGCGTCGAGGATGGCGGTATCGGCAGCTCCGTTGATGACGGCGGCCAGTTGCCACACCAAGGTCTCGGCGTCTTCCATACCCGAGTTGAGGCCGCGAACACCGAAGATCGGAACAAGATGCGCGGCGTCGCCGGCAAAGAGCACACGGCCGTGAGTGAAATCTTCCAGGGCGAGTGCATGGGCGCGGTAGAAACCGAACCATTCCAGGGTCCAGGGGATATCGCTCTGCAGCCATTCGAGGTGGCGGGTGATGCGGTCGCGGATGCGATCTTCTTGCGTCTCTGCCTCGGGATCGTCCGACGCGTCGAGCTGGTAGTCGATGCGCCAGATGTCCCGCGGTTGGCGGTGCATGATGATCGTGGACCCCGGGTTGCTGGGCGCGTCGAACCACACCAGACGCTCGGCCGGTAGTTCCGATTCCCAATGAATGTCCGCGATGACGTAGTTGCCCTCGTAGCTGTTGCCCTGCAAGCGGATTCCGCTGAGTTCGCGCATCTTGCTACGGCCACCGTCGGCGGCAACGACCCAGGCCGCACGCAGTTCGCGAGTTCCGAACGCGGTGTCGACGGTCAGCGTCACCTCGTCATCGCCGGCCACGATGCCCGCGATCGACGACGACCAGTGGAAGTTCACCAGAGGGTGAGCGAGCAACTTGTCCGTCATGATCTGCTCGAACTCGGACTGCGACACGTTGACCATCGGACCGCGTGCGTCGTGATCGGCGGACGCCATGCGGAAGTGCAGCACTTCCTGATCACGGTAGTAGCTCCGGCCACCCACCCACGGCAGAACGATGTCTTCCAGCTCGGCGCCGAAGCCGAGACGCTCGGCAACTTCGAGGCTGTGCCGTGACACGCAGATCGCGCGACTGCCGAACGAGACCTGATCGGCCGCTTCGAGAATCGTGACGGCAATGCCGCGCTGTGCCAAGCCCATGGCTACGCCCATGCCGACGGGGCCGGCTCCGACGATCACGACGGGAAGTGCGTCGGCCGAAGGCGCCGTGGAAGCGAAATCCTCGGGTGCGTACTTCTTCGGATGAAAGTAGGTCGACATGGTCACGAGGCTTTCTGTGCGGCAGTGGTTTTCGGGATCAGTTGAGGTTCCGGGAGTAGCAGGATGGAAACCAGACTGATCACGGCAATGATCACGAAGTAGACGGTGATGGCGAACGAGGTGTCGAAGGCGGCGTAGAGCGCAGTCGCGATCATCGGGGCCAGACCGCCGCCGAGGATTGCGCCGATCTGGTATCCGAGTGACGCTCCGCTGTAGCGGATATGTGCGGGAAACAACTCGGCGAACAGTGCCGCTTGTGGCCCGGCGCAGCAGCCGAGCGTGAAGCCGAGGGCGATCATCGATACGAGCATCACCGGGACGATTGCCGTGTCGATCAGCGGAAAGAACACCGCTGCCGCCACTACCAGCGCGATCGAACTGCGGATGTAGACGGTTCGGCGTCCGAGAGTGTCCGACTTGTGAGCGCTGAAAGCCATTCCCGCCATCCAGAACGGGCAGGATGCGATGAGGAGGAAGAGCATCGTGGTTTTGCCGAAGCCGAGTTCGGTCTCGCCGTACTTGAGGACGTACACCATGTACGCGTACGCAATTCCGTTGGTGGCGATGAAGGTTCCGCCGGCGAGGAGCACTGTCTTCCAGTGTCTGGTGAGAACCTCGAGAATCGGCATGGACTCCGCCGGTGCTTCGGACTTCGAAGCGGTGAACTCGTCACTTTCCTCGAGGCCGAGACGGATCCACATCGCAACACCTACGAGAACTGCGCTGAGCAGGAACGGGAGTCGCCATCCCCAGGAGTTGAATGCATCGTCGTCCATGAAGGCGGCGAGGGGGAGGTAGACGAGATTGGCCACCAGTACGCCTGCGGGAACACCGATTTGTGGTGCGCTGCCGTACAGCCCCTTCTTGCCCTCCGGTGCGTTTTCGGTGGCGACCAGAACTGCGCCGCCCCACTCGCCGCCGACGCCGAGTCCCTGAACGAATCGCAAAGCCACCAGGAGTATGGGGGCAAAGACGCCGATGGCGGCGTAGTTGGGTAGCAGGCCGATGGCAACGGTGGCGCAGCCCATCAGCATCAACGAGGTGACCAACATGGATTTGCGTCCGATGCGGTCGCCGAAGTGTCCCATCACGATTCCGCCGATGGGTCGCGCGACGAATCCGACGGCGAGGGTGGCGAAGGCGGCCAGGGTGCCGGCCAGATCGGACGTGCCGGGGAAGAACTGCTTGCCGAGCACGAGCGCGGCGGCGGTGCCGTAGATGAAGAAGTCGTACCACTCGATGGCGGTGCCGACAAAGCTGCCGAGGGCGGCCTTGCGCGCCTTGACCGTCGCGGCGGTGCGCGTAGCGGTCGGTGAGGCGATGGAGGTCATGAATTGCCTTTCGAGATGAATGTGGCTTGAAGAAACAATGACGTGCGCCACAACAATTGAAAAGCGAAAGAATTGGAGGTTCTTGCACGGAAAATACGTGGAATCAGCTCCGCTGCCTGGTAGTGGGACTATTGGGCAGGTTCCGAGGGTGAAACGAATTCTATGAAAGCGCGTGCGACGCGGCTGAGACGAGTGTTCTGGTGCCACGCGAGAACTACGTGCACCGACGGCACGACAGGGGAAGCGATGGTCTTGACGACCACCTCGAGCCCCTCGTACGTGACGTCCATCTTGGGGCGCTGGAGTAACAGCGTCCAGCCGAGTCCGCGCCCGACAAATGCCCGCGCCGTCTCGAAGTTCGCGGTTCTGTATGCAACCTTCGGGATGAATCCGCCTGCGCGACAGACATCGAGCGCGTGTTCGGTGCTCGGCGGAGCGTCGAGGAGAACCATCGGGTGTTCCGCGAGGTCCGGAAGATGGATCGGTCGCTCGGACCGCGCGAGCGGATGTTCGGCACCCAGGACGATCAAGGGTTCGCGGACGGCCAACGGAACCGTGCGCAATTGTGGCGAGAGGTCCAGGTCGTACGCGATCGCGAGGTCCAACTCGCCGTTCTCGAGATGTGTCTGGAGTCGATTCTGAGTGTCCTCGCGGAACTCCACCTGCGCGTCGGGATTCTCACGGGTGAACCCGGCGATCATCGACGGCAGAACCGTCGGCCCCAGAGCGGGATAACAGCCGATCGCAATGGGCCCTGACACGCTTCCGCCGGTTCCGAGTGCGTCGGACTCGAGTTCCCCGGCTTGCTGAAGTAGCGCGCGGGCGCGCACCAGAACGGATTCGCCGGTGCGGGTCAGTTGAATGCCGAATGAGCGACGGCGAACGCACAGTTGAACTTTGAGCGCGCGTTCGAGTTCGGTGAGCGCCGAGGACAGAGCGGAAGGGGAGAGGTGCAGGCGCTCGGCTGCGGCACTGATCGTTCCGGTCTCGGCCACCGCGACAAACGCAGCCAGCTGACGCATCGTGTACGTGGGAGCGGGATCGACGCGAGGCATGAGATCGACAGTAGTCGGGGAGAAGACTCTGGATCTGTTGGCATGGCACCGTAACGAGGTCGAAAATCTGTCGCCGACCTGCTTTTTCGTGGTGCCCCCGGCAGGATTCGAACCTGCGACCTTTCGCTCCGGAGGCGAACGCTCTATCCCCTGAGCTACGGGGGCGCACCGAATACTCGGTGTGCCGATTGGGCTGCGTTAGCGTAGCGCATCACGGGGGGACAAGACCAAACCGGTCCCCGTCTCGGCATGGCGTCGTCGCGGGAGGCAGTCGAGGATGCGACCGGGGACCATGGTCGTCGAATCATCTGTACCGACTGACTCGGATGCTTTTTACGCCTAGGCTCGGCTCTGAGCACAGGCTCGGGCGGACTGCTCGGGCACCCTCGTGAGGTACGGGAGTCGTTGATGACCGATCACCACTATTCCGAAGACCAGCTCGCGCTCGACCTGAAGTGGTGGGCAGCGGCCAACTACCTGACCGTTGCGCAGATCTATCTGAAGGACAACACGCTCCTGCGTGAACCGTTGCGTGCAGAGCACATCAAGCCTCGATTGCTCGGGCACTGGGGGACCAGCCCCGGCCTGTCGATGATCTACACGCTCCTCAATCGGCACATCGTCGCCACCGGTGCGGACTGGCTGTACGTCACAGGTCCGGGTCACGGGGGACCGGCGCTGGTCGCGTCGACGTATCTCGAGGGAACGTATTCGGAGATCTATCCGGAAGTGTCGGACGACGCCGAGGGCATCCATCGGATGTGTCGGCGATTCTCGGCTCCCGGCGGGGTGCCCAGCCACGTGAGCGTGCAGACACCCGGAAGCATCCACGAAGGCGGCGAACTCGGCTACGCCCTTGCCCATGCGGCCGGCGCTGCCTTCGATCATCCGAATCTCGTGGTGGCCTGTGTGATCGGCGACGGCGAAGCGGAGACCGGGCCGTTGTCCGGCTCGTGGAAGCTACCGGCATTCTTGAATCCACGACGCGACGGCGCGGTGCTGCCGATCCTGCACGTGAACGGCGCCAAGATCGCTGGCCCGACCGTGTACGGACGCAGCAGCGACGAAGACATCCAGGCCTACCTCGGCGGCCAGGGGTGGGCGCCGATCGTCGTCTCCGGTGACGATCCCGACGCGGTGTTTCCTCAGTTGTATCAAGCGATCTCGCAGGCACACGAGAAGATCCGCGAGATGCAGGGTGCCGCACGCCGCGGCGAGGAGTGGACGGGTTCGTGGCCGGCAATCGTCTTGCGAACGCCGAAGGGATGGACCGGTCCACACACCGTCGACGGAATCCTGGTCGAGGGCACACATCGTGCGCACCAGGTGCCGTTGTCCGGCGTGCGAACCAACGAATCACATCTGCGGCAACTCGAGGAGTGGATGCGGTCGTACCGTCCGGACGAGTTGTTCGACGCCAACGGATCACTGGTCGCGGAACTCGCGGCGCTCTCGCCGGCGGGGGACAAGCGCATGGGGAGCACTCCCTACGCGAACGGTGGACGACTTCGCGTCGATCTCCCGATGCCGCCGCTCGAAAAGTACGCGCTTCCCATTCAATCCCCGGGCTCGACCTTCCACGAGACGACGCGAGTGCTCGGCGAGCTTCTACGCGACATCTACGCCGCCACCGAAACCGAGGACAGCGGCGGGATCTTCCGACTCTTCTGTCCGGACGAGACGTCGAGCAATCGACTCGGGGCCGTGTTCGAGACAACCGACCGCTGCTGGCAACTGCCGATCACCGACTACGACGACGGACTGTCCGCGGACGGTCGTGTCATGGAGGTCCTCAGTGAGCACCTCTGTGAGGGTTGGCTCGAGGGCTATCTGCTGTCCGGCCGACACGGGATGTTCGCGAGCTACGAAGCGTTTGCCATGGTGAGTGTCTCGATGCTCATCCAGCACGCCAAGTGGCTCCAACATTCTGTCGACCTGCCGTGGCGGGCATCCGTTGCTTCGCTCAACGTGCTGTTGACCAGTACATGCTGGCGCAACGATCACAACGGATTCAGTCATCAGGGACCCGGCATGATCGACGCCGTTATTCCCTTGGCCCCCAGTGTGATCCGCGTGTGGCTACCGCCGGACTCCAACACCTTGCTCTCGATCTCGGATCACTGCCTGCGTAGTACCGACCACGTCAATCTGATAGTCGTGGACAAGCAACCGCACCTGCAATACCTCACGCTCGAGCAAGCGCACGAGCACTGTGCGGCGGGCGCTTCGGTCTGGGAATGGGCCGGAACCGAAGCTCGCGGACAGGAACCGGACGTGGTCCTGGCCGCGGCCGGAGACGTACCGACACAGGAGATCCTGGCTGCTGCACAGTTGCTGCGCGATCACACGCCGGAGTTGATCACCCGTGTCGTCAACGTCGTCGACCTGATGGCCCTGCTGACCCCCACCGAGCATCCCCACGGATTCGGGGAGCGGGTCTTCCTCGATTTGTTCACCGCGCAGACCGACGTCGTGTTCGCATTCCACGGATACTCGCGTGCGGTGCACGAACTGATTCACGGGCGTCCGAGTCCCGAGCGCTTCCACGTCCGCGGATTCAGTGAACAGGGAACAACCACAACACCGTTCGACATGGTTGTCCTCAACAAGATGAGCCGCTACCACCTCGTGATCGAGGCGCTACGACGCTCCAAGCGCCGGCCGGCCGGGGCGTCCGAGTTGGCGGAGTTCTGCCGCACACAGCTCGAAAAGCACTCGCGTTACATCGTCGAGCACCTCGAAGACATGCCGGAGGTAGAAAACTGGACCTGGTCCTGAAAATTCAGGACCAGGCCCAGTCGGGTCCGAGTTCTCAGTTCAGTTCATGGGCAGCGGCGCTGCGCCGCGAGCTGCCAACATGTCGGTCATCAGCTTGGACTCGCTCTGCTGCGTGTTGACCATGGTCTGTGCCAGGCTGCGCACCGGACCCTCGGTGGCGTCGGCTGCTGCGTACTCCATCATCGGAAGCCCACCTTCGTGGTGACGAAGCATCAGCTGCAGGAACAAGGTGTCGAGTTGCAGGCCTTCCGCCGCGCGGAGAGCCGCAAGGTCCTCGGGGGACGCCATGCCGGGCATGGTGTCGACCGGACCGGAATGATCCATGTCCATCGTGGCCGAAGTCCCGTGCGATCCGTGACCGGAACCCGAATCGGACGACATCCACTCCATGTACGGACCCACCTTGGACAGCGGCTGATCCCACATGGTCAGCCACGCCTGCATCTGACCGAGCTGGTTCTGCTGCGTGGTCAAGATGTCGAACGCCAGCGTGCGTACGTCGTTGTCGGTGGACTTCGTCAGGGCGATGGACGCCATGTCCACAGCCTGGCTGTGATGCACGCTCATGTCCTGCGCGAAGCCGACGTCCACCGAATCCGATGCCGGAACCGTCAGGGACGACTTCGCGTCGGGTCCCAGAAGATTGGTCAGTGCGCCGAGCGCAAAGCCGACGGCGATCGCGCCGATCAGACCGATGATCAGCAGTGCGGTGCGCTGACTCGGCTTCGAAGACTGATCGGTGTTCTCTGAACTGTTCACCGGACTATCCACCGGCGGGAATCTGTTCGTCGGTGGCCGGGGTAGCGCCCGTGCCGTCCATCTGGATGGCGTCGGGACCCGGAGGAGTCGGGTCGAACGGCGACGTCGACGGAGTGAACAGCGGGTTGGTGCAGCTCGCGCCGACCTCGGGGTAGACGTTCGGATTCTGGTTCAGCGCGGTGATGAACTGATCGATGCGATCGTCGTCGGCCTTGTCGATCTCGAGGCGATGGCCCCACGACTGCAGAGAAATGGGGCTGCTCTGGCCGGGGAACGGCGACATCAGCATGTAGGACTTGCCGTTGACGCGTCCGGCGAGGCTGTCGATCTGGTCCTGGTCGACGAGATCGGGGTTGTACGTGATCCAGATGGCGCCGTGCTCGAGCGAGTGAACGGCGTTCTCGGTGCGGATCGGGTCGGCGTACACCGTTCCGGTGCAGTTAGCCCAGGTGGCGTCGTGCGGGCCACCGAACGGCGGAGTCTGGTCGTACGCCACGCGCTGAGTGGAATCGACGTGCTGGCCGGCCGGGTACTCGATCTTGAGGACGCCGTCGATCTTGTCCGACGGATCCTTGTTCTCCGAGCTGTACTTGTACGGCTCGAGCGCCTGCCGCTCCTCGACCTTGGGCCACAGATTGATACCGAGCACGGCGATGAGTGCGAGCACAGCCACACCGGCACCGATCGACAGCCAGGGGATCTGGCGGGGAGCGGGGACGCCACCCTTGCCCTTCTTGGCCGGCCGACTGTTCTTGTTGGCGGCCTTGATGGCCTTGGCTGATTTGGCCCCGGAGTTCTTGTTGGGACCGCGACTATCGGAACCGCTTGGCATCGATTGGGCTCTTTCGGTGTGTGGGCTTGAGGTGTAGCGCGCCCGCGCATGAAGGTACGCGGTGGTAGCTCGGGCATTACCACTGTACTTTCCGAGTCTGAGGGCAAACTTTGAGAGTGGCGTGCGACACGCCACAGCGGCCTCGGACAGGTTCACGGAGAGTGAGGCGTGAGGCGAGTCTCCACTTCCGGTGTACAGGCAATAGGATGAATACCTGTGACTCCAGCTGACCTTGCCGAACTGCTCCGCGGAACCGCAGCGAGCGTCCTTGCCGATCGTGGCCTCGACGTATCCGTGCTACCCGAAACCCTCACCGTCGAGCGACCACGCAACCCCGAGCACGGCGATTACGCCACCAACATTGCCATGCAGGTAGCCAAGAAGGTCGGCACGAATCCCCGCGAGCTGGCGGGCTGGATCGCCGAAGCCCTCACCGCTGCCGACGGAATCGAATCCGCCGAGATCGCCGGACCCGGCTTCCTCAACATCCGGTTGGACAAGGATGCCCAGGGCGCGATCGTCGTGTCGGTACTCGAAGCCGGTGCGTCGTACGGCTCGGGTGATTCCCTCGCCGGCAAGAAGATCAACCTCGAATTCGTCTCGGCCAACCCCACCGGCCCCATTCACCTCGGTGGAACCCGTTGGGCCGCAGTCGGAGACGCGCTCGGACGCATTCTGTCCGCGCAGGGCGGACTGGTCACCCGTGAGTACTACTTCAACGACCACGGTGCCCAGATCGACCGCTTCTCGCGTTCGCTGATCGCTGCGGCGAAGGGTGAACCTGCTCCCGAAGACGGCTACGCCGGTGCATACATCGCCGACATCGCCGCCTCGGTTCTGAAGCAGCGTCCCGACGTCATGGACCTGCCTGCCGACGAGCAGCAGGAAACCTTCCGCGCCATCGGCGTCGAATTGATGTTCACGCACATCAAGCAGACACTCCACGACTTCGGCGTCGACTTCGACGTCTACTTCCACGAGAACTCGCTCTTCGAATCCGGTGCGGTCGAGAAGGCCGTCGAATCCCTCAAGGGTTCGGGCAACCTCTTCCACGAAGACGGTGCGTGGTGGCTCAAGAGCACCGACTACGGCGACGACAAGGACCGCGTCGTCATCAAGAGCGACGGCAACGCCGCCTACATCGCCGGTGACATCGCCTACTTCCAGAACAAGCGTGCCCGCGGGTTCGACCTCTGTATCTACATGCTCGGCGCCGACCATCACGGATACATCGGCCGCCTCAAGGCTGCCGCTGCCGCTTTCGGCGACGATCCGGACACCGTCGAGGTGTTGATCGGCCAGATGGTCAACCTCGTCAAGGACGGCACTGCCGTCAAGATGAGCAAGCGCGCAGGCACCGTCATCACCCTCGACGACCTGGTCGAGGCAATCGGCGTCGACGCCTCGCGCTACGTGATGATCCGCTCGTCGGTCGACTCGAGCATCGACATCGACCTCGACCTGTGGACCAAGACCAGCAGCGAGAACCCCGTCTACTACGTCCAGTACGCGCACGCACGTCTCTCGGCGATCGCTCGCAACGCCGCAGACCTCGGCCTGTCCGCCGACGCGAGCAACCTCGCCCTGCTCACTGTCGAGCAGGAGGGTGACCTCATCCGCACGATCGGCGAGTACCCACGCGTCGTGTCGAGCGCAGCGAATCTGCGTGAGCCGCACCGTATTGCCCGCTATCTCGAAGAGCTCGCGGGTGCGTACCACCGCTTCTACGGCGCGTGCCGCATCCTTCCGCAAGGCGACGAAGACGCCACCGACGTGCACCGCGCGCGTCTGGCTCTCTGCGCCGCCACCCGACAGGTCCTGGCCAACGGCCTCGAACTGCTCGGCGTCACCGCACCGGAGCAAATGTGAACGCGCACCCCGCCGGCCCCAAGCATGCCGAGCAGTTGCAGGCCCCCGGCTTGCCCGACCGTCCGACCAGCCCCGAAGCCTTCGGTGAACTCTCGCCGCAGGTGTGGCCGCGCAACGCTTCTCGCGGCGACGACGGTGAAGTGACGCTTGCCGGTGTCAAGGTCAGTGAACTTGCCGAGAAGTACGGCACCCCGCTGTTCGTCATCGACGAGGACGACTTCCGCTCGCGCTGCCGTGACATGGCCCGTGCCTTCGGTCCGGATGCCAAGGTGCACTACGCATCCAAGGCGTTCCTCTGCGGCGAGATCGCACGCTGGGTTGCCGACGAAGGTCTTTCGCTCGACGTCTGCTCCGGCGGCGAACTTGCGATTGCGTTGCATGCCGATTTCCCGGCTGAGCGAATTGCGATGCACGGCAACAACAAGTCGGTCGCCGAACTGGCCGCCGGTGTCGCCGCAGGTGTCGGGCACGTCGTGCTCGACTCGGCGATCGAGATCGACCGACTCGATCGTGTCGCCGGTGAGGCCGGTGTCGTTCAGGACGTGTTGATCCGCCTGACCGTCGGCGTCGAAGCGCATACCCACGAATTCATCTCCACCGCACACGAGGACCAGAAGTTCGGTTTCTCGCTGGCCGGGGGAGCGGCAATCGACGCGGTCCGCCGCGTCTTCGCTGCCGACAACTTGCGACTGGTCGGACTGCACAGCCACATCGGTTCGCAGATCTTCGACGTCGACGGTTTCGAGGTGGCAGCGCACCGCGTGATCGGTTTGCTCCGCGACGTCGTCACCGAGTTCGGAGTCGAGAAGACCAAGCAGATTTCGATCATCGACCTCGGCGGCGGCATGGGGATCTCGTACATCCCGTCCGACGACCCGCCGCCCGTCGACGAACTGGCAGCAAAGCTCGGTCACATCGTGCGCAACGAGTCCGCCCTGGCCGGATTGCCGGAGCCGACGCTTGCCGTCGAACCCGGCCGCGCCATCGCCGGACCTGGCACGGTGACGCTCTACGAGGTCGGCACCATCAAGGACGTCACGGTGGGTAGCGCGCTGACACGCCGCTACATCAGCGTCGACGGCGGGATGAGCGACAACATCCGCACGTCCCTCTACGGTGCGGAGTACGAAGCCAAGTTGGTTTCGCGAACTTCCGAGGCTGATCCCGTCGTTGCACGTATCGTCGGTAAGCACTGCGAGTCCGGTGACGTGGTCATTCGGGACACCTGGATGCCCGAGGACGTCGGGCCCGGTGATTTACTAGCGGTAGCAGCGACCGGTGCATACTGCTATTCGATGTCGAGCAGGTACAACCTGCTCACCCGCCCAGCCGTGGTGGCGGTGCGTGACGGAGTCTCACGCGTGATTCTGCGGAGGGAAACAGTGGAAGATCTGCTCAGCTTGGAGGTATCGCAGTGACGAGCGAATCGGCGCATCGCGCTATCGGTGTGGCCGTTCTCGGCCTCGGCAACGTCGGGAGCGAGGTCGTCCGGATCATTCGTGAGCAGGCCGAGGAACTCGAAGCTCGCGTCGGTGCCCCGTTGGAACTGCGGGGAGTTGCCGTTCGCCGTATCGGCTCGGACCGCGGAATTCCCGAGGAACTGCAGACGACGGACGCCGAGTCCCTGGTCGGTCGTGACGACGTCGACATCGTGGTCGAGGTGATCGGCGGAATCGAACTCCCTCGCAAGCTGATTCTCTCCTCCCTCAACTCCGGCAAGTCGGTCGTGACCGCCAACAAGGCGCTGCTCGCGGACCACACCGGTGAGTTGGCGGAGGCTGCAGAGGCCAATTCTGTCGACCTGTACTTCGAGGCCGCTGTTGCCGGTGCGATCCCCGTGATCCGCCCGCTCACGCAGTCCCTGGCCGGAGACCGCGTCAACAAGGTCGCCGGAATCGTGAACGGCACCACCAACTTCATCCTCTCCGCGATGGACGAGACCGGGGCCGACTACGAGGAGACCCTCGCCGAGGCCGGACGCCTCGGATACGCGGAAGCAGATCCGACCGCCGACGTCGAAGGCTACGACGCCGCGGCAAAGGCTGCGATCCTCGCGTCGATCGCGTTCCACACCCGCGTCACTGCCGCGGACGTGTACCGCGAAGGAATCTCCACGATCACCTCCGCCGACCTGGCGTCGGCGAAGGCACTCGACTGCACCATCAAGTTGCTCTCGATCTGCGAGCGCATCGTCACGCCCAAGGGCAAGGAGCGGATTTCCGCTCGCGTGTACCCGGCGCTGGTTCCGCTCAGCCACCCGCTCGCTTCGGTCAACGGCGCATTCAACGCCGTTGTCGTGGAAGCAGAGAACGCCGGCCGGCTCATGTTCTACGGCCAGGGCGCAGGCGGCGCCCCCACCGCGTCCGCGGTCATGGGTGACCTGGTGATGGCGGCGCGCAACAAGGTTCACGGCGGTCGCGGCCCCCGCGAGTCCAAGTACGCCAAGCTCAAGGTCGCGCCGATGGGCGACATCCTCACCCGCTACTACGTGAACATGGAGGTCGCGGACAAGGAAGGCGTGCTGTCCGCAGTCGCCGCCGAGTTCGCCAAGCACGGCGTGAGCATTTCCGTCGTCCGCCAGGAGGGCGCCGGCGCCGGCGCGCGTCTGGTGGTCGTCACTCATGTAGCAACCGACGCGGCTCTGTCCGAGACCGTGGCGGCCCTCAACGAACTCGAATTCGTCACCGCTGTGACCAGCGTGCTGCGACTGGAAGGCACTGAACAATGACCGGCATCGTCAACCCCGTCCACAAGGCATGGCCGGGTCTCATCGAGGCATACCGGGACCGTCTCGCGATCGGTGACAACTGGAAGACCGTCACCCTGCGCGAGGGCGGCACCCCGCTCCTGCCGGCCGGCCACCTCTCCGAGATCACCGGTTGCGACGTCTACCTCAAGGTCGAGGGCCTCAACCCCACTGGTTCCTTCAAGGACCGCGGCATGACGATGGCCGTCACCGACGCCTTGGCTCGCGGCCAGCGCGCAGTTCTGTGCGCGTCCACCGGCAACACCTCCGCCTCGGCCGCTGCGTATGCAGCCAAGGCCGGCATGACCTGCGCCGTGCTCATCCCGCAGGGCAAGATCGCCATGGGCAAGCTCGCGCAGGCAGTCATGCACGGCGCCAAGATCATTCAGGTGCAGGGCAACTTCGACGACTGCCTGGAGCTGGCACGCAAGACCACGGCCGAATTCCCCACCATCGGTCTGGTCAACTCGGTCAACCCGGTGCGCATCGAAGGTCAGAAGACCGCGGCATTCGAGATCATGGACGTCCTCGGCAAGGCTCCCGACGTACACGCTCTCCCGGTCGGCAATGCCGGAAACATCACCGCGTACTGGCGCGGGTACTCCGAGTACTTCGCAGACGGCCTGACCACGGTCAAGCCCCGCATGCTCGGAGTCCAGGCTGCCGGAGCGGCGCCGTTGGTCAATGGCGCACCCGTCAAGGATCCCGAAACCATCGCCACCGCAATCCGAATCGGTTCCCCCGCTTCCTGGAACGGCGCAGTCGCGGCGAAGGAAGAGTCCAACGGTGCATTCCGTGCCGCCACCGACGAGAAGATCCTCGAGGCGTACCGACTGATCGCCGCTACCGAGGGCGTCTTCGTCGAACCGGCATCGGCCGCCAGCGTCGCGGGCCTGCTCGCCGCACGTGCAGAGGGCTGGCTCGAGCCTGGCCTGACCGTCGTGTGCACGGTGACCGGTAACGGTCTCAAGGATCCTGACACCGCATTGAAGGGGATGCCGAACGTCGAGCCCATCGGTGTCGATCCCGTTGCCGTCGCGGCTGCCCTCGAGCTTGCATAGTGTCCGTGGATTCATCGACCACTCCGCGGAATCCGGTGTCTGACATGACTATAACCCTGCCTATCGGCCTTTCGGTGACTGCTCGCGTCCCGGCCTCGAGTGCAAACTTGGGGCCGGGGTTCGACACCCTCGGTCTGGCGTTGGGGTTGTACGACGAAATCGTGGTCACCACAACGGATTCGGGTCTGCAGATTCGCGTCGAAGGCGAAGGTGCTGCCGACGTGCCTTGGGGTCCTTCGCATCTCGTGGTTCGCGCCATCGAGCGTGGCCTCGAAGCTGCGGGAGTGTGGGCCAGCGGCCTGGACGTGTTGTGCCGCAACGCGATCCCGCATTCGCGCGGGTTGGGTTCCTCGGCTTCCGCGGCCGTCGGTGGACTGGCTGCGGCCAACGGTCTGGCACGCGCGCTCGATGCCGAGATCGGTTTGACGCAAGAGCAGTTGGTTCAACTCTCGTCCGAGTTCGAAGGTCACCCGGACAATGCGTCCGCCAGTGTTCTCGGTGGCGCAGTCGTCTCGTGGAGTTGCCCGCCGGCCGTCGAAGGAGACGAGCCGATCTACTCCGCGGCGAAACTCGACGTGCATCCCGACATCCGTGCCGTGGCACTGGTTCCCGAGGAGCGCTCGTCCACCGCGCACACCCGCGGGCTTCTGCCCGAATTGGTTCCGCACCAGGATGCGTCGTTCAACGCGAGCCGCAGCGCCCTGGCCGTCGTCGCGCTCACCGCGCGCCCGGATCTGCTGATGGCAGCCACCGAAGATCGTCTGCATCAGGCGCAACGCGCGCCCGCTCTGCCGCTCACGACTCGGTGGATCGGCATTCTGCGTCAGGCGGGTATCGCCGCGACCGTTTCCGGCGCCGGCCCCACCGTGTTGGCGCTCAGCACAGAGCCTTTCCCCGTCGAACTCGCCGAAGCTGCGCGGGCCGACGGGCTCCGTGTACTCGAATTGGATATCGCCGACGGTGTGGAAGTAGTCACGACGACCGTCTGATCCCTGCCTTGGTCCTGGTGATTGCCCGCTACCGATCGGTAGTGAACTGACACACCCAGTCGTCCAAATTCTTGCCGGACTCAGGTTTGGACGCTATCCTGGGCTATGTCCGTACATCGTGCGCGTCAGTCGCCGGTGCATCACCAGGGGGCAAAACTCCTTCCCAATCGGGGTCCACAGTCCTTGGCATGATTCTCGCGCTTGTACCTTCTCCGAAGGTTTGAATCCTCCGCGGATCGAACACTCAGAGGTTCCATGACTCTGGGGTTCAGCACACGGGGGAGTGAATCGTCGACGAAGGCGCGTTGGGCAGGTTTGCGAGCGCATGAAAAGTTTGAGGCGAGAGTTTCCGACAATCATGTGACGGCGGACAAGCCGGCAGTTCTGGACAGCAACCACGTACGGCACCACCGAGTTCGGTATTCAATCGAACTGCGGGACGAACCCTCGACTTTGCGCAGTGCGAGTGAGGGAAGGAAAGGACCTCCGTGACCGATACGGACCTCATCGCCACTTCTGCACCCGCCGGGTCGGAATCAGGCGACAATTCTCAGGCGTCATCTTCAGCATCGAACGGTGCGGTGGCGACCTCCACGAAGCGTGCCGAAACGCGCCGTGGTGCCGGACTCTCCGGCATGGTGCTCACCGAACTCCGCACTCTTGCGGGTGAACTGGGCATCAAAGGCACTTCCGGCATGCGCAAGGGTGACCTGATCGCAGCCATCAAGGAGCGCCAGGGCGGCAGCGCAAAGGCTGCACCCGCACAGAGTGAACTCACTCTCGACGACGCACCCGTTGCGCGCACTCGTGCCAAGAGCACTCGCGCCGCACGAACCGAAACCCCCGCAGCCGAAACAGCTCCGGCGGCCGAATCGGCTCCTGCCGAGGCCGCGCCGGCACGTACCGAATCCGCCGAGGACGCCGATCAGGCTGCACCCCGTCGTGGACGTCAGCGTCGCGGCGCCGCACGTCGAGCAGGTTCACCCGACCAGGGTGAACTGAGCATCGAGCAGGACACTCCTTCGGCAAAGTCCGACTCGGACACCTCGAAGGCCGCCGAAGCTGCGAAGACAGAGGCTCCGGCCGAGCGTTCTTCAGGCGCCGAGGGCAAGTCGGACGCTGAGCAGGCTCCTGCCGAGCAGGGCAACGAGCGTCCCCGCCGCGAGCGAAACCGCGACAACCAGGGCCAGCGAGACAACCAGGGCCAGCGAGACAACCAGGGCCAGCGAGACAACCAGAGCCAGCGGGACAACCAGGGCAACCGGGGCAACCAGGATCGCCAGGACCGTCAGGACCGTGGCAATCAGAACAACGCCGGCCAGAACAATGCCGGTCCGCGCACGGACAACCGCAACAACGGACCGGACGACGACGAAGAGGGTGGACGTGGACGCCGCGGACGCCGTTTCCGCGAGCGCCGTGGCCGTGGTCGCGACCGCGGTGAGGGTGGCGCACCCAACGATTCGCGTGAGACCGAAATCCGCGAGGACGACGTCCTTCAGCCGGTTGCCGGCATCCTCGACGTCCTCGACAATTACGCCTTCGTGCGTACGTCCGGGTACCTCGCCGGTCCCAACGACGTCTACGTCTCCATGAACCTGATCCGCAAGAACGGTCTTCGCCGTGGCGACGCCATCACCGGTGCCGTCCGGGTCTCGCGTGACGGTGAACAGGGCAGCCAGCGTCAGAAGTTCAACCCGCTGGTCCGCATCGACACGGTCAACGGCGGCGACGTCGAGGCCGCGAAGAAGCGCCCCGAGTTCAACAAGCTCACGCCGCTGTACCCGAACCAGCGTCTGCGCCTCGAGACCGAGCAGCACATTCTCACCACGCGTGTCATCGACCTGGTGATGCCCATCGGTAAGGGCCAGCGCGCCCTCATCGTGAGCCCGCCCAAGGCGGGTAAGACCAGCGTGTTGCAGGCGATCGCGAATGCTGTCGCCACCAACAATCCTGAGTGCTACCTGATGGTCATCCTCGTGGACGAGCGTCCCGAGGAAGTGACCGACATGCAGCGCAGCGTGAAGGGCGAGGTCATTTCCTCCACCTTCGACCGCCCGCCGGGAGATCACACCGCAGTTGCCGAGCTGGCAATCGAGCGTGCGAAGCGCCTGGTCGAGATGGGTAAGGACGTCGTCGTACTGCTCGACTCCATCACGCGTCTGGGTCGTGCGTACAACAACTCCTCGCCGGCGTCCGGACGCATCCTCTCCGGTGGCGTCGACTCGACAGCGCTGTACCCGCCGAAGCGTTTCCTCGGTGCTGCCCGCAACATCGAGAACGGTGGATCGCTCACCATCATCGCTACCGCAATGGTCGAGACCGGATCCACCGGCGACACCGTGATCTTCGAAGAGTTCAAGGGCACCGGCAACGCCGAGCTCAAGCTCGATCGCAAGATCGCCGAACGCCGCGTGTTCCCGGCCGTGGACGTCAACCCGTCCAGTACGCGTAAGGACGAGCTGCTCCTGAGCCCGGACGAGGCTGCGGTGCTGCACAAGCTCCGCCGCGTCCTGTCCGGTCTGGACTCGCATCAGGCCATCGATCTGCTGATCGATCGACTGAAGAAGAGCAAGAACAACCTCGAGTTCCTGATGCAGGTCTCCAAGACCGCACCGGGTGCGATCGACGACTGATCGACTCGACGTCAAAAGGCCCACAACCAGCTGGTTGTGGGCCTTTTGCATGGGCGGAACAAAACCGAAGGGCAGTGCGTTGACAACTTCGTATAGCCACCCCGAGGCGTGCGAGACGCGGATTATCCGGTGAGGTACCGCATCTGGCATACTGAACGGCCGAGTCCGGTTCCGGTTCACGATGTCGATTGGCGACGTCGACCCGGCGACCATTGAAAGGGACACCATGAAGGCAGGAATCCACCCAACTTACGTAGCGACCACCGTCGTCTGCGGTTGCGGTAACACGTTCGAGACCCACAGCACCAAGGAGTCCGGACGCATCAACGTCGAGGTTTGCTCGCAGTGCCACCCGTTCTACACGGGCAAGCAGAAGATTCTCGACACCGGTGGACGCGTCGCTCGCTTCGAGGCTCGCTACGGCAAGCGCGCAGACAGCAAGGTCCCGGCCACCGAGTCCTAGCTGTTCCGCCGACGCCCGATCTGCCATGCGCAGATCGGGCGTCGGCTTTTTTGTGCCTGCACTCGGTTTGCGCGTTTCCCGGGTCCCGGCGTCGAAATACCTTCAAGCGCGCACCGTAGGAATCGAAACTCAGAGCGGAGCGAACCATGGCAGGCGCAACCCAGCCCTCGGCCATCGACGACATCTTGGCGGAGCACGCCGGTCTCGAAGCACAGATGTCCGATCCGGCGCTGCACAACGACCCTGCCGCTGCCAGGCGCGTCGGTAAGCGGTTCTCCGAGCTCTCGCCGATCATGTCGACGTACAACAAGCTCACGGCTGCGCAGGACGATCTGGAAGCCGCGCGCGAACTCGCTGCCGACGATTCCAGCTTCGCCGCCGAGATCCCCGATCTCGAAGCCGAGGTCGCGCAGCTCGAGCAGACGCTGACCGATCAGTTGGCGCCGCGTGATCCGCATGACGGCGACGACATCGTCCTCGAAGTGAAGTCCGGTGAGGGCGGCGAAGAATCCGCGCTCTTCGCCTCGGACCTGGCCCGCATGTACGTCCGCTACGCGGAACGGCACGGCTGGCGCGTCGAGATCCTCGACGCGACGGTTTCCGATCTCGGCGGATACAAGGAAGCAACGCTGTCGATCAAGAGCAAGTCAGATACCCCGGACGGAGTGTGGGCGAGGCTGAAGTTCGAGGGCGGTGTTCACCGCGTCCAGCGAGTGCCCGTCA
Source organism: Rhodococcus sp. KBW08 (assembly GCF_003852455.1). NCBI lineage: Bacteria > Bacillati > Actinomycetota > Actinomycetes > Mycobacteriales > Nocardiaceae > Rhodococcus > Rhodococcus sp. KBW08. The sequence continues at coordinate 15,094 of NZ_QAJJ01000021.1, read as the reverse complement.
CCGAATCCCAGGGACGCGTTCACACTTCGGCCGCCGGCGTGCTGGTCTACCCGGAGCCGGAAGAGGTCGAGCAGGTCCAGATCGACGAGAGTGACCTGCGCATCGACGTCTACCGTTCGTCGGGCAAGGGTGGTCAGGGCGTCAACACGACCGACTCTGCTGTCCGAATCACGCACCTTCCGACCGGCATCGTCGTCACCTGCCAGAACGAGCGTTCGCAGCTGCAGAACAAGGCGCGCGCCATGCAGGTCCTTGCCGCCCGCTTGCAGGTAGTCGCCGAGGAAGCCGCGGACGCAGAAGCGTCGGCAGGTCGCCAGAGTCAGGTCCGGACGGTGGACCGTTCGGAGCGCATCCGCACCTACAACTTCCCGGAGAACCGCATCACCGATCACCGCATCGGGTTCAAGTCGCACAACCTCGACGCGGTGCTCGACGGTGAGCTCGACGCACTTCTCGACGCATTGGGCAAGGCGGACCGAGAGGCGCGTCTCGCGGCCGAGTAGATGCAGACGATGACTGACCTCCATACTGCTGGGAACTCGGTGAACCGCGTGTCGGTCGAGCGTGGCAGGCTGTACCCGTGAGTCGACTTCCACTTCGTTTGGCGCTGATCGAAGCTGCAAAACAGCTCGACGCCGCAGGTGTGCCCAGCCCACGCACCGACGCCGAGTTGTTGGCATCCCACCTGCTCGGCGTCGAACGCACGCGTCTCGGGCTGATTCCGTTGGTCGATCCCGAGGTCATCGCGGCGTTCGACGAGTTGGTTGCGCAACGCGTGAAGCGGATTCCTTTGCAGCACATCATCGGAGTCGCATCGATGGGCAACATCGACGTCGCCGTCGGTCCGGGTGTCTTCATTCCGCGGCCCGAAACCGAATTGCTCATGGGTTGGGCGCTCTCGTTCCTCGAAGGTTGCGGAAGCAAGCCGCCGGTAGTGCTGGACCTGTGCACGGGATCGGGTGTACTCGCGCTGTCCATCGCCGAGGCCCGTCCCGACGCCGTCGTTCACGCCGTGGAGAAGGAACCCGCCGCGCTGGCGTGGGCGCGTCGTAATGCCGCCGACCGCGAGGCCGCCGGTGATACACCGATCCATCTGCATCAGGGCGACGTCACCGATCGGAACTTGTTGCCGGGGCTCGAGGGCGGCGTCGATCTTGTCGTCTCCAATCCGCCGTACATCCCCGAAGGCGCGCAATTGCAGCCTGAGGTCATGGACTACGACCCACACACCGCGCTGTTCGGCGGTGCCGACGGTCTATCCGTCATCAAACCGATGATCAGCAACATCGCGCGGTGGCTTCGCATCGGCGGCGCGGCGGGCATCGAGCACGACGACACCAACGGCGACGGCGTCGCTGCGCTGTTCTCGGCGCGCCGGGTATTCGGCGAGGTCGCGCAGCATCCCGATCTTGCCGGTCGTCCGCGATTCGTCGTCGCCAGACGTGTCGCCACCGACGTCGAAGCCCAGCGGAATCGAACGCCCGAAGTGCAGAGTGAAAGGATGGCTGAGTGAGCACCGTGTACGACTGCAGTCAGACAGATTCCCGAACCGCAGGCTTGGCCGCCGCGAAGAACGCGCTCAAGGCCGGCCGACTCGTAGTTCTCCCCACCGACACCCTGTACGGACTCGCCGCCGACGCGTTCGACAGCGAAGCTGTCACGAGTTTGTTGCGCGCCAAGGGACGCGGGCGAGACATGCCCGTCCCGGTACTGGTCGGATCGTGGAACACCATCGACGGGCTCGTCTACAGCGTGCGCCCGCAGGCACGGGATCTGATCCGCGCGTTCTGGCCCGGCGGACTGAGCTTGGTCGTCGAGCAGGCGCCGTCACTTGCCTGGGACCTCGGCGATACCCGCGGAACCGTCATGCTCCGCATGCCCTTGCACCCGGTTGCTCTTGAATTGTTGCGTGATGTCGGACCGCTTGCCGTCTCGAGTGCCAACATTTCGGGGCGTCCGCCGGCGACTACCGTCGAGGAAGCTCGAGATCAGCTCGGTGGATCTGCCAGCGTGTATCTCGACGGGGGCAAGGCCGAACACGCCGTTGCTTCCACGATCGTCGACCTGACCGGCAATTCACCGCGTATCTTGCGAGTGGGTGCCGTCTCGGCAGAAGCCATCGCCGAGGTATTGGGCACCAGTCCGGAAAGCCTCGTAGAGGGAGTTTCGTAACGATGGTCGGCGCCGGCGGCGAGCGCGCGGGGGAATCCACGTACTGGGGACCGGATTTCGGTGAGCTTGCCACGGCAGACCCCGAGATCGCGGCTATTGCGCTGGCCGAACTCGAGCGTCAGCGCGGCGGACTTCAACTCATCGCGAGCGAGAACTTCACCAGCCCCGCCGTACTGGCCGCCTTGGGTTCGACCCTGAGCAACAAGTACGCCGAGGGCTATCCGGGTCGGCGTTACTACGGCGGGTGCGAGTACGTCGACGCAGCCGAGAATCTGGCGATCGACCGGGCGAAAGCACTCTTCGGCGCTGAGCACGTCAACGTCCAACCGCATTCGGGAGCCACTGCAAATCTCGCGGTGTACGCCGCATTCGCCAAGCCCGGCGACACCGTGCTGGCGATGAGTCTGCCGCACGGTGGGCATCTGACTCACGGGTCTCGGGTCAGCTTTTCGGGGCAGTGGTTCACCACCGTTCCCTATCACGTCGATTCGGCCACCGAATTGATCGACTACGACGAGGTTCGCACCCTGGCTCTGGCGCACAAGCCGAAAATCATCGTCGCCGGCGCGACGGCATACTCCCGCACCATCGACTTCGCAGCCTTCCGCTCGATCGCTGACGAGGTCGGTGCGATCCTGTGGGTCGACGCCGCCCACTTCATCGGACTCGTCGCAGGCCGAGCGATACCGTCGTGTGTTCCGTATGCCGACGTGGTCTCCGCGACGACGCACAAGGTCCTCAGAGGCCCGCGCGGCGGAATGATCTTGTGCCGCAGCGAGCACGCCTCGGTTGTCGATCGCGCGGTGTTCCCCTTCATCCAAGGCGGTCCGATGATGCATGCGATCGCCGCGAAGGCGGTTGCCTTCAAAGAAGCATCGACGCCGGAATATCGTTGGTATGCACAGGAAGTGGTCGCCAATGCGTCGGCGCTCGCGCAGTCGTTGGAAGCTCGCGGCCTGCGTACCGTGTCCGGTGGAACCGACACGCATCTGGCACTTCTCGACCTGCGCGCAAGCGGGGTCACCGGAGTCGACGCCGAGCGTAGGTGCGGACTGGCTTCGATCACGCTCAACAAGAATGCGATTCCGTTCGATCCGCAGTCGCCGGCCGTCACGTCCGGAATCCGCGTCGGATCCGCGGCCGTGACGACGCAGGGATTCAACCGTGCCGACATGAGCGTCGTGGGGGAGTTGATTACGCGTGCAGTCGTCGCGGATCCCGCCACCACGTCCGGGGAGGCCGAGTTGGCATCAGTTGCCGACGGCGTTCGCGAATTGGTCCGGGCAAAGCCCGCCTACCCCCGCCAGACGGGTGATCTCGCGCAGTGATCACTTCCTACGAGGCGACCACATATCTGGCACAGGGTGGCGGGGGAGCGGGTGTTCCCATCCGTGAACTGTTGCTCGTGCTGTGTACGGCTGCGGTGGTGACCTACCTGGCGACCGGAGCAGTCCGGTTGTTGGCGCTGCGGTTCGGCGCCGTTGCGATTCCGCGTGATCGGGACGTTCATGTCGAGCCGATTCCGCGCCTCGGTGGCGTCGGAATGTACATCGGAATGGCTGTCGGCCTGCTGTTTGCGCAGCAATTACCCGCGCTCACAAGAGGTTTCGGCTTCGGTAGTCCGGACGTACACGCTGCGCTCGTTGCGGGAGCCGTCATCGTCCTCGTGGGTGTGATCGACGACAGATGGGGTCTCGACGCGCTCACCAAGTTCGTGGGTCAGGTGACTGCTGCCGGAGTTCTCGTGGTGATGGGCGTCAGTTGGTTCATCATCTACAACCCGTTCGGCGGTGACGGTGGGTCCACCATCATCCTCGATCAGATTCAATCGGGACTGTTCACGGTGGCTGTTGCCGTCGCGACCATCAACGCCATGAATTTCGTCGACGGTCTCGACGGATTGGCCGCCGGTTTGGGGCTGATCGCGGCCCTGGCAATCCTCATCTTCTCGATCGGTCTGCTCCACGATCAGGGCGGTGACGCCAGCGTCTATCCACCCGCGATGATCGCCGCGGCGTTGGCAGGTGCTTGTCTCGGATTTCTTCCGCACAACTTCAATCCGGCACGCATCTTCATGGGCGACTCCGGTTCGATGTTGATCGGTCTGATGCTGGCTGCGATCTCCACCAGCGCATCCGGTCGTATTCCACTGACCGCCTACGGAACCCGCGACCTCGTCGGCCTTCTCGCGCCGTTGTTGCTGGTCGGAGCTGTGATGTTCATCCCGATGCTGGACATGCTCCTGGCCGTGATCCGCCGAACGAAAGCGGGCGTGAGTCCGTTCAGTCCGGACAAGATGCACCTGCACCACCGGCTCTTGCAGATCGGGCACACGCATCGACGAGTCGTGCTGGTCATCTACCTGTGGGTCAGCGTTCTGGCTTTCGGTGCCGTCGGATCCTCACTGCTCAATCGTCAGCTGGTTGTCGTACTCGTCGCGGCCGGTTTGGTCCTTGCGTTGTTCTTCACTGCCGTGCCGTCTTTGATCGATCGCAAGCAGCAGCGGCGCTAGCCACGTTTTCCGATCCATTACCCTTGGGCATCGTGACGAACACGCCGCAGCCTGTACCTGCCTCGCAACCCATCCCTGATTCGACCGCCGCGATGAAGTCGGCCGTGAAGTGGGGTGTGATGGGGCTGATCGCGCTGGCCGTGGTCGGCGCGCTCCTGGGCGGGCTGTTCGCCGGCAAGGAAGGCGTCTACGGCGCTTTGATCGGCGCAGCCGTCGGCGGCGGGTTCATCCTGTTCACCGCGCTGGGCGTGTTGCTCACGGCAAAGCTGCCCGCGCTCACGGCCGGTGCAGTTCTGCTCGGCACGTGGCTGCTCAAGATGATTCTCGCGATGGTGGTTCTCTTCGTCCTCTCGGACATGGATTTCTACAACAAGACCGCCCTCGTCCTGGTCATCATCATGTCGCTGGTCGTGGTGCTCGGAGCGGAGACGTACGGCGTTCTCGGAACCAAAACTCCGTACGTCGATCCCACTCCCAGCAGCAACGTCGACGACGACGAGTAGTACTACAAGAGGTAACTAATCGGACTTCCAGGTACCCCATCTACACAATGTCGTAGATGACTTGATAAGGTTCGGTTCAAGCGAGAGCAATGGTGGGCCGAGTAACACTCAGCCGACGATGCCATGTGCTCGCAGGTGGTCGAAATTCTGACCACTGAGTCGACGAGAGTCGCCGACACCGACAGACGCCAGGTCCCTCAAGGGTTCTCCAGCTGCTGACGAATGCGCGAGTCGAACTTGTCGACTTGTAGATCGTCAATGTCCGATCGAACCGCAGTCAATGATGGCTGCGGACCGACTACGGGAGAGAACGCTGAGCGTCACCACCCTGGCCGCGGATGAATTCCATGCGCCGTCACTAGACGATTTTTTCCCGCCCTCCGTGTTGATTCACGCGGGCCCCTTCGAGCTCGACCGTCTGATGCTGATTCGTCTGCTGATGTCGGTGCTGGTCGCAGCCTTCTTCGTGATCGCGATGCGCAGCCCTCGATTGGTTCCCCGTGGGATGCAGAACGCCGCTGAGCTTGCGCTCGACTTCGTTCGGATCAACATCGCCGAGGAGATCCTGGGCAAGGAACAGGGCAAGCGCTTCCTGCCGGTCATCACGACGATCTTCTTCATCGTGGTCGCCAGCAACCTAGCCAGCATCATTCCTTTCCTGAACATCTCGCCGAACGCACGAATCGGTATGCCCCTGGTCCTCGCGGCGCTCGCCTACATCGTGTTCAACTACGTCGGAATCAAGAAGTACGGCTTCTTCAAGTACGTCAAGAGCAGCATCGTCGTTCCCGGCGTCCCGCTGCCCCTGCACTTCTTGTTGGTGCCCATCGAGTTCATCTCGACCTTCATCCTGCGCCCGTTCACGCTGATGGTTCGTCTCATGGCCAACATGTTGGCCGGCCACATCCTGCTGGTGCTGTTCTTCAGCGCGACGAACTACTTCTTCTTCGTGTCCGGCGGATTCCAGGCGATCTTCGGCGTTCCGTCGATCATCGCCGGTATCGCATTCACGTTCTTCGAGCTGCTGGTCATCTTCCTGCAGGCTTACGTGTTCGCGTTGCTGACCGCGGTGTACATCGAACTGGCGCTCCACGCCGACGAGCACTGACCTTTACCTCCTCACCAGCTACACCAAGAACTGAGCCTCTTGCCGAATCCGGCAGAGGTCAACAGAAAGGGAATGGAACACCATGAGCATCGCTTACCTCGCTCAGGAAGTTGTCGAGACCAAGTCGCGCGGCTACGGAGCCATCGGCTACGGCCTCGCAGCAATCGGCCCCGGCATCGGCGTGGGCATCGTTGTGGGCAAGGCAATCGAAGGCATGGTCCGCCAGCCCGAGATGGCCGGCCAGGTTCGTACCACCATGTTCCTCGGTATTGCATTCACCGAGGCCCTCGCATTGATCGGCCTTGTCGCCGGTTTCATTTTCTAAGACCGACATGGGAGCCACCTTCGCAGTGCTCGCGGCAACAGAGGAGACACACAATCCTCTCTTGCCCGAGACATACGACATCGTGTGGTCCGCGGTTGCGCTCGTCGTAGTCGGTTTCGTCTTCTGGAAGCTCGTTCTTCCGAAGTTCCAGAAGGTCTTGGCCGAACGCACCGAGCAGATCGAGGGCGGCATCAAGAAGGCCGAAGACGCACAGGCAGAGGCAGCGGCCGCGCTCGAGCAGTACCGCGCGCAGCTCGCCGAAGCTCGTACCGAGGCAGCGCAGATCCGTGAGGAAGCGCGTACCCAGGGTCAGCAGATCATCGCTGACATGAAGGTTCAGGCGCAGGACGAGAGCGACCGCATCGTGGCCGCAGGCCACAGCCAGCTCGTCGCCCAGCGTCAGCAGATCGTCGCTGAGCTCCGCTCGGATCTCGGCAAGACCGCTGTAGACCTGGCCGAGAAGGTCATCGGGGAGTCCCTCGCCGACGACGTGAAGCGCGCCGGAACGGTTGATCGTTTCCTCAACGAGCTCGACACCGTCAGCGCTGATTCAGCCAGGAAGTGAGCAACATGTACGCAGCGAGCCGTGAAGCCTTGGCGCAGACTCGTTCTGCGCTGAGCAGTGCCCTGGGCGCCGTCTCTGCAGGAGCCGCAACTGCTGCTTCTGCTCAGGCTGGGTCCGAGCTCTTCTCGGTGGTCGAGGTACTCGACGGCCAGCGCGCTCTTCGCAGCGCGCTGGCTGACGCTTCGGCACCGGCCGCTGGTCGCCAGGCTTTGGCAGAGCAGTTGTTCTCCGGAAAGGTCGGCGCCGAGGCGCTCGCCACCGTGAAGGCAGCTGCAGGCCAGGACTGGTCTGCGGCCCGCGACTTGGTCAACTCGCTCGAATTGCTCGGACGCGAAGCTCTGCTCCGCGCCGCAGCCGATCAGAGCCAGTTGGACACCGTTGAGGACGAGCTCTTCCGTCTCGGTCGCATCGTGGCAGGGGACCCCAGCCTGGAGCAGACGCTCTCGGATCTGTCGGTTCCCGCAGCCCGCAAGCGCGAGTTCCTCTCTCGCTTGCTCTACGGCAAGGTCACCGCGGTCACCGAGGCACTCGCCGGACAGGCCGTCGGCCGGTTGAAGTCTGCACCCGCAGACACTTTCGATCAGCTGTCGAATCTTGCCGCAGCGCAGCGCGATACCACCGTTGCTCACGTTCGCAGCGCCTCGGCGTTGAGCTCGGAGCAGTCGGATCGCTTGGCCAGCACTCTTACCCGCACCTACGGGAAGCCGGTAGCAGTACACGTCGAGGTCGATCCAGAACTCCTCAGCGGCTTGGTCGTCCGGGTGGGCGACGAGGTTATCGACGGCAGCGCAGCGGGTCGACTCGCAGCACTGCGGAAGAACCTCAAGTAGTCCTTCAGCCGAACACATACTCCAGATCTTTTCGAAGACCAGACACCGAGAGCAGGAAAAACATGGCGGAGCTGACGATCTCCTCCGACGAGATCCGTAGCGCGATCGACAACTACACCGCGAGCTACTCCCCGGAGGCCTCCCGTGAGGAGGTCGGCACAGTGACCGACACCAGTGACGGCATTGCGCACGTCTCTGGCCTGCCTTCGGCTATGTCCAACGAGCTGTTGGAGTTCCCCGGTGGAATCGTCGGCGTCGCGCTCAACCTGGATGCCACCGAAATCGGTGCCGTCATCCTTGGCGATTACCAGAACATTCAAGAAGGCCAGGAAGTAAAGCGCACGGGCGACGTTCTGTCGGTTCCCGTCGGCGATGCTTTCCTCGGCCGCGTCATCGACCCGCTGGGTGCGCCCATCGACGGTCTCGGCGAGATCGAGAGCACCGAGAACCGTGCACTCGAGCTCCAGGCCGCTTCGGTGCTCGAGCGCCAGCCGGTCGAAGAGCCGCTCCAGACCGGTATCAAGGCTATCGACGCCATGACCCCGATCGGCCGCGGCCAGCGCCAGCTCATCATCGGCGACCGCAAGACCGGCAAGACCGCGGTCTGCATCGACGCCATCCTGAACCAGAAGGCCAACTGGGATTCCGGCGATGTCAACAAGCAGGTGCGCTGCATCTACGTTGCCATCGGTCAGAAGGGTTCCACCATCGCGGGCGTCAAGGCTGCCCTCGAGGAGAAGGGCGCGATGGAGTACACCACCATCGTTGCTGCTCCGGCATCTGATTCCGCAGGCTTCAAGTGGCTCGCACCGTACACCGGCTCGGCCATCGGCCAGCACTGGATGTACCAGGGCAAGCACGTTCTGGTCGTGTTCGACGACCTGACCAAGCAGGCAGAGGCGTACCGCGCCATCTCACTGCTGCTGCGTCGTCCGCCGGGACGCGAGGCTTACCCCGGTGACGTCTTCTACTTGCACTCCCGTCTGCTGGAGCGCTCGGCGAAGCTGTCCGACGCTCTCGGCGGTGGCTCGCTGACGGCTCTGCCGATCATCGAGACCAAGGCGAACGACGTCTCGGCTTACATCCCGACCAACGTCATCTCCATCACCGACGGTCAGGTGTTCCTCGAGTCCGACCTGTTCAACAAGGGCGTTCGCCCCGCGATCAACGTCGGTATCTCGGTCTCCCGCGTCGGTGGCGCTGCACAGACCAAGGGCATGAAGAAGGTTTCCGGTTCGCTGCGTCTGGAACTGGCTCAGTTCCGTGAGCTCGAAGCGTTCTCCGCCTTCGCATCCGACCTCGACGCTGCCTCCAAGGCTCAGCTCGAGCGCGGTGCCCGTCTGGTCGAGCTGCTCAAGCAGGATCAGTACAGCCCGATCCCCGTCGAGGACCAGATCGTCTCGATCTACCTGGCCGGCGAAGGCATCTTCGACAGCGTTCCGATCGGCGACGTCCGTCGCTTCGAGAAGGAACTGCTCGAAGACCTCAAGCACTCGGCTGCTGGCGTCTACTCCAGCATCAACGGCGGCAAGGCACTCGATGCCGACAACGCTGCTGAGCTGATCGCTGCAACGAACAAGTTCAAGGAAGGCTTCATCGCATCCGACGGAAGCCGGGTCGTGAACGAGGCCGAGGCTGACGCTTTGGGCGCCGACGAGGTCGCGAACGAGCAGATCAACGTCAAGCGCAAGACCGTCAGCAAGTGACGTACGCGCCCATGACACTGCGAATTCCGAAGGGAGAGTGATTGATCGATGGCGAGCATTCTCGAATTGCGGTCTCGTATCAAGTCGGTCAACTCGACCAAGAAGATCACCAAGGCACAGGAACTGATCGCGACTTCGCGTATCACCAAGGCTCAGATTCGCGTCGCCGCGTCCAAGCCGTATGCCGAGGAGATCACGAAGGTACTCACCGAATTGGCGAGTGCGTCTGCTTCGCTCGATCACCCGTTGCTCAACGAGCGTCCGGAGCCCAAGCGGGCTGCGGTGCTCGTTGTCACCAGTGACCGCGGCATGTGTGGTGGCTACAACTCCAACGTCCTCAAGCAGGCAGAAGAGCTCATGGCTCTCCTCCGCAGCGAGGGCAAGGAGCCGGTCGTGTACGTGCTCGGTTCCAAGGGACTCGGCTACTACACGTTCCGCGGCCGCGACATCGGTGCTGCGTGGACGGGCTTCTCGCAGGATCCGGGATACTCGGATGCAGCGAAGGCCAGCCGCCACCTGGTGGAGCTGTTCATGGCTGGTTCGGGTAACCAGGTTGCCGCTCCGAACGGTGAAGGCACGATCGAGGGCGTCGACGAACTCCATATCGTCTACACCCGCTTCGTGTCGATGCTGACGCAGACTCCCGAGGTTCGCCGTATGGCTCCTCTCGAGGTCTTCGTGTCGGAAGAGCGCATCGAACTCGGTGACGACATGCTGACCAACGGCCACGACGACGACCATGACAATGGACCCGTCGCGGACTTCAGCTTCGAGCCCGAGCCCGAGAAGCTTCTCGGTGCTCTTCTCCCGAAGTACGTCAGCACTCGTATCTTCTCGTCGCTTCTCGATGCTGCGGCATCGGAGTCGGCAGCCCGTCGTACCGCCATGAAGGCCGCGACGGACAACGCAAACGAACTGGTGAACACGTTGAGCCGTCAGGCCAACCAGGCTCGCCAGGCCCAGATCACCCAGGAAATCAGCGAGATCGTCGGCGGCGCCAACGCGCTCGCCTCGAGCGCAGGAAGTGACTAGCACATGACCGCAGCAGTAACCGAAAACAACGGGGCAGGTTCGGCTTCGGCCGTAGCCGGCCGCGTCGTGCGGGTCATCGGTCCCGTCGTGGACGTTGAATTCCCGCGTGGCGCTGTTCCTGAACTGTTCAACGCCCTGAACGCCGAGATCACGCTTCCCTCGGTCGCCAAGACGCTGACGCTCGAGGTTGCACAGCACCTCGGTGACAACCTGGTCCGCACCGTCTCCATGCAGCCCACCGACGGCCTCGTCCGCGGCACTGCAGTGACCGACTCGGGCAAGCCGATCTCGGTTCCCGTCGGTGACGTCGTCAAGGGCCACGTGTTCAATGCACTGGGCGATTGCCTCGACACCCCGGGCCTCGGCCGCGACGGCGAGCAGTGGGGCATCCACCGCAAGCCACCAGCCTTCGATCAGCTCGAAGGTAAGACCGAGATCCTCGAGACCGGCATCAAGGTCATCGACCTCCTCACCCCGTACGTCAAGGGTGGAAAGATCGGCCTGTTCGGTGGCGCCGGCGTCGGCAAGACCGTTCTGATCCAGGAAATGATCACGCGTATCGCTCGCGAGTTCTCGGGCACCTCGGTGTTCGCAGGCGTCGGTGAGCGTACCCGTGAGGGCACCGACCTCCACCTGGAAATGGAAGAGATGGGCGTCCTCCAGGACACCGCCCTTGTCTTCGGACAGATGGACGAGCCGCCCGGAACGCGTATGCGCGTCGCCCTGTCCGCACTGACGATGGCGGAGTACTTCCGCGACGTTCAGGGCCAGGACGTTCTGCTGTTCATCGACAACATCTTCCGCTTCACGCAGGCAGGCTCCGAGGTTTCCACCCTCCTCGGCCGTATGCCTTCGGCAGTGGGCTACCAGCCCACGCTGGCGGACGAGATGGGTGAACTCCAGGAGCGCATCACCTCGACACGCGGTCGCTCGATCACCTCGCTGCAGGCTATTTACGTGCCCGCCGACGACTACACCGACCCCGCGCCGGCTACGACGTTCGCGCACCTCGATGCCACCACCGAGCTCTCGCGCCCGATTTCGCAGATGGGTATCTACCCCGCTGTGGATCCGCTGAGCTCGACCTCCCGCATCCTGGAGCCCGGCATCGTCGGTGCCGAGCACTTCCGCGTTGCCAACGAGGTCAAGCGCATTCTGCAGAAGTACAAGGAACTGCAGGACATCATCGCCATCCTCGGTATGGACGAGCTTCAGGAAGAGGACAAGGTCCTCGTCGGCCGCGCCCGTCGTATCCAGAAGTTCCTCGGCCAGAACTTCATCGTCGCCGAGAAGTTCACCGGTGAGCCCGGCTCCGTCGTGCCGCTCCGCGACACGATCGAAGCCTTCGACCGCGTCTGCAAGGGCGAGTTCGATCACCTGCCCGAGCAGGCATTCAACAGCTGCGGTGGACTCGACGACGTCGAGGCCGCAGCCAAGAAGATGGCCGGGAAGTAGTCCACGATGGCTGAGATGACCGTAGAACTCGTTGCCGTCGAGCAGCGCTTGTGGTCTGGTTCGGCGACGCTGGTCAGCGCTCAGACCACCGAGGGTGAAATCGGCATCATGCCTGGGCATGAGCCGGTCCTCGGTCAGCTGATCGAGGGCGGAACCGTGTCGATCACCTCGGTCGACGGCGAGCGTATCGTTGCTGCAGTACACGGAGGGTTCCTCTCCGTCACTGCGACGACGGTGACGATCCTTGCCGAGTCCGCGGACATGGCACAGGACATCGACGTCGAGGCAGCCAAGGCTGTCTTGGCCGAGAACTCGGGCGATCTCGAAGCGATTGCGGTCGCCAAGGGTCAGCTCCGGGCCGTCGAGCGCGCGTAAGTTACTCGAGTAAAGCCGCGACGGGAGCCGACGAACAGTGACATTCGGAATGACTGTGTTGATCATTCTGGTTGTGCTGCTCGCGGTTCTCGTCGCGGCTTTTCTGTATCGTCTGCTCGTTCTACGTCGCGGCGGTACTGCTGCACTGCTTCGTGTTCTGCCATCCCCAGGGGACAGCGGGTGGCGGCACGGGATCATTCGCTACGGCGAAAGCACATTCGTCTTTTTCAAACTGTCGAGTCTGCGGCCAGGCCCGGACTCCAGGATTGATCGTCAAGGTGTCGAGGTCGAGAGCCGTCGCTCTCCCTCGGGTACCGAATTCGACATCATGAGCGACGACATCGTCGTGGTCAAGGTCAACGACGGATCGTCGGCCTACGAAATCGCCTTGGACAGTGGAGCATTGACAGCGTTCCTGTCCTGGGTCGAATCGCGACCAGACGGGCGCGCCCGTAGGCGTCGCACCGCCTGACCGGTATCGCTCAAGCCCCGGCGCCGGGCTTCCAGAGCACATCGCCTTCCGGGTTTGCCACTCTTCCCATGATGAAGAGAAGATCCGACAATCTGTTGAGGTATTTCGCGGGGAGGACGCTCGTGTCTTCCGGGTTCGCATCGATCGCGGACCACGCCGCACGCTCCGCACGCCGCGAGACGGTTCTTGCTACGTGAAGCAGGGCACCCAAGGCAGTTCCGCCCGGCAGAATGAACGAATTCAACGGTGCCAGTTGCTCATTGAGCTCATCGCACCATCCTTCGAGTCGATCGATGTAGGCCTGCGTCACTCGCAGCGGCGGGTACTTCGGGTTCTCGACCACGGGGGTGGACAAGTCGGCACCTGCGTCGAAAAGGTCGTTCTGGATCTGTCGCAGCATCACGAGCAGATTCGGTGGGGGAGTACCGAGGGCAACGGCCACACCGATCGCCGCGTTGGTCTCGTCGCAATCCGCGTAGGCGACCAGACGCGGATCGTTCTTGGAGACTCGCGAAAAATCGCTGAGGCCGGTGGTCCCGTCGTCGCCGGTCCGGGTGTAGATCTTCGTCAGGTGAACAGACATAGGGCTACGGTACCGGCGCGGTGCCGACGAGGTTGTGGCTCTAGGCTGTGAACCGTGAGTGAGCACTTTCTTGTGACCGGGGGTAACCGCCTCGAAGGTGAAGTACTGGTGGGAGGGGCCAAGAACAGTGTGCTGAAGCTGATGGCCGCGGCGCTGTTGGCCGAAGGCACCACTGTCGTGACCAACTGCCCGGACATTCTCGACGTACCCCTGATGGCGGACGTTCTGCGAGGTCTGGGCTGCGAAGTCGAACTCGAAGATTCCGAAGTGCGGATCACGACGCCGGCCGAGCCGAAGTATCACGCTGACTTCGATGCGGTGAAACAGTTCCGCGCCTCGGTGTGTGTGCTCGGTCCGCTGGTCGCGCGTTGTCGACGCGCTGTTGTCGCACTTCCTGGTGGCGATGCGATCGGCTCGAGACCGCTCGACATGCACCAATCCGGACTCCGACTGTTGGGTGCGCGTAGCGAAATCGAACACGGTTGTGTCGTTGCCGAGGCAGATGACCTGCACGGAGCGAACATTCGCCTAGTCTTCCCGTCGGTGGGTGCAACCGAGAACATCTTGATGGCGGCTGTGCTCGCCCGTGGCGAAACGGTGATCGACAACGCTGCACGTGAGCCCGAGATCGTGGATCTGTGCAACATGCTCAACGAGATGGGCGCCAAGGTATCGGGCGGCGGAAGTTCGACGCTCACCATTCAAGGCGTCCGCAAGTTGGAACCGACTACCCACCGTGTCATCGGCGATCGGATCGTTGCTGCGACATGGGGTGTCGCTGCATCCATGACCAGGGGTGACGTCCGTGTTCGCGGGGTGAACCACAAGCATCTCGGACTGGTCCTCGACAAGCTTCGGACAGCCGGCGCTGAGGTGACGCCCGAGGTCGACGGCTTCCGTGTCATCCAGCGCGAACGACCTAAAGCGGTCAATTTCGCAACATTGCCGTACCCGGGATTCCCGACCGACCTGCAGCCGATGGCAATCGGTCTGGCCGCGGTTGCGGAGGGCACGTCGATGATCACCGAGAACGTCTTCGAATCGCGTTTCCGATTTGTCGAGGAAATGATCCGACTCGGGGCCGACGCTCGTACTGACGGTCACCATGCTGTTATCCGCGGAGTTCCAGTGTTGTCGAGTGCACCGGTGTGGTCCTCGGATATTCGAGCCGGCGCCGGGCTCGTGCTTGCTGGGTTGGTCGCGGACGGAACCACCGAAGTCCACGACATCTTCCACATCGACCGTGGTTACCCGCGTTTTGTCGAGAATCTCCGTGGACTCGGGGGAGTGATCGAGCGGGTGGGCACCGAATAAGCTCGGTGCTCGGCGTCACACTCGCGTCTTATAGCCGGTGGTGGAATGACAAAACTGTATGACCTGGCGTTGGCTGCCGAAATCGGTGTGGTGACCAGGCGATTTGTGAATTGATTGAAGGTTCGCGTAACTTATTCCAAGT
>NZ_QAJJ01000020.1:5071-5218 GCF_003852455.1 Rhodococcus sp. KBW08 | reverse complement strand
GTGTTCGGCGGTGTCCTACTCTCCCACACCCTGTCGAGTGCAGTACCATCGGCGCTGAAGGGCTTAGCTTCCGGGTTCGGAATGGGACCGGGCGTTTCCCCTTCGCTATGACCGCCGTAACTCTATGAAACTGTCACAGTAACCAAC
>NZ_QAJJ01000020.1:1766-4997 GCF_003852455.1 Rhodococcus sp. KBW08 | reverse complement strand
TCAAGGTATCTGTGTGTTGTTTCAGATACCGCACAGTGGACGCGTAGCTTCTTTGTGGTAAGTCCTCGGCCTATTAGTACCAGTCACCTGCATGCATTACTGCACTTCCAGTTCTGGCCTATCAACCCGGTGGTCTGCCGGGGGCCTTACCCCCTCGAGGGGGTGAGAAACCTCATCTTGGAACAGGCTTCCCGCTTAGATGCTTTCAGCGGTTATCCCTTCCGAACGTAGCTAACCAGCGGTGCTCCTGGCGGAACAACTGGCACACCAGAGGTTCGTCCGTCCCGGTCCTCTCGTACTAGGGACAGCCTTCCTCAAGTTTCTAACGCGCGCGGCGGATAGAGACCGAACTGTCTCACGACGTTCTAAACCCAGCTCGCGTGCCGCTTTAATGGGCGAACAGCCCAACCCTTGGGACCTACTCCAGCCCCAGGATGCGACGAGCCGACATCGAGGTGCCAAACCATCCCGTCGATATGGACTCTTGGGGAAGATCAGCCTGTTATCCCCGGGGTACCTTTTATCCGTTGAGCGACACCGCTTCCACTTGCCGGTGCCGGATCACTAGTCCCGACTTTCGTCCCTGCTCGACCTGTCAGTCTCACAGTCAAGCTCCCTTGTGCACTTGCACTCGACACCTGATTGCCAACCAGGCTGAGGGAACCTTTGGGCGCCTCCGTTACATTTTGGGAGGCAACCGCCCCAGTTAAACTACCCACCAGGCACTGTCCCTGAACCAGATCATGGTCCGAGGTTAGAGGTCCAATTCGATCAGAGTGGTATTTCAACAACGACTCCACGATAACTGGCGTCACCGTTTCACAGTCTCCCACCTATCCTACACAAACCGAACCGAACACCAATACCAAGCTGTAGTGAAGGTCCCGGGGTCTTTTCGTCCTGCCGCGCGTAACGAGCATCTTTACTCGTAATGCAATTTCGCCGAGTCTACGGTTGAGACAGCTGAGAAGTCGTTACGCCATTCGTGCAGGTCGGAACTTACCCGACAAGGAATTTCGCTACCTTAGGATGGTTATAGTTACCACCGCCGTTTACTGGGGCTTAAATTCTCAGCTTCGCTCCGAAGAACTAACCGGTCCTCTTAACCTTCCAGCACCGGGCAGGCGTCAGTCCGTATACATCGTCTTACGACTTCGCACGGACCTGTGTTTTTAGTAAACAGTCGCTTCTCACTGGTCTCTGCGGCCCCACCCAGCTCAGACAGTACATGTCGTCACCAGACAGGGCCCCCCTTCTCCCGAAGTTACGGGGGCATTTTGCCGAGTTCCTTAACCATAGTTATCTCGATCGCCTTAGTATTCTCTACCTGACCACCTGTGTCGGTTTGGGGTACGGGCCGTGTGAAAGCTCGCTAGAGGCTTTTCTCGGCAGCATAGGATCACTGAATTCGCCTCAATCGGCTACGCATCACGTCTCAGGCTTATATGCGACCCGGATTTGCCTAGGTCACGCCCTACACGCTTACACCAGTATTACCACTGACTGGCTCAGCTACCTTCCTGCGTCACCCCATCGCTTGGCTACTACCAGATCAGGTCCCATGCATCCACCAACTCGAGACCCGAAGGTCTTCTCGTGGCTTCAGGATGGTTAGTATCACTGATTCACCATGGGCGCGTTCACACGGGTACGGGAATATCAACCCGTTGTCCATCGGCTACGCCTGTCGGCCTCGTCTTAGGTCCCGACTCACCCTGGGCGGATTAACCTGGCCCAGGAACCCTTGGTCATTCGGCGGACGAGTTTCTCACTCGTCTTTCGCTACTCATGCCTGCATTCTCACTCGTGTGGCCTCCACGGCTAGGTCACCCTGCCGCTTCCATGGCCACACGACGCTCCCCTACCCATCCACACACCTGCCAGAAAATCCTTGGATCAACTGGGGGCTATTGCGTGAATGCCGCAGCTTCGGTGGTGTACTTGAGCCCCGCTACATTGTCGGCGCAGGATCACTTGACCAGTGAGCTATTACGCACTCTTTCAAGGGTGGCTGCTTCTAAGCCAACCTCCTGGTTGTCTTCGCGACCCCACATCCTTTTCCACTTAGTACACGCTTAGGGACCTTAGCTGGCGATCTGGGCTGTTTCCCTCTCGACTACGAACCTTATCGCCCGCAGTCTCACTGCCGCGCTCTCACTCACCGGCATTCGGAGTTTGGCTGATTTCGGTAAGCTTGTGGGCCCCCTAGACCATCCAGTAGCTCTACCTCCGGTGAGAAACACGCGACGCTGCACCTAAATGCATTTCGGGGAGAACCAGCTATCACGGAGTTTGATTGGCCTTTCACCCCTACCCACAACTCATCCCCTCAGTTTTCAACCTAAGTGGGTTCGGTCCTCCACGACGTCTTACCGTCGCTTCAACCTGGCCATGGGTAGATCACTCCGCTTCGGGTCTAGAGCATGCCACTACGATCGCCCTATTCGGACTCGCTTTCGCTACGGCTACCCCACACGGGTTAACCTCGCGACATGCCACTAACTCGCAGGCTCATTCTTCAAAAGGCACGCCATCACCCCCAGCAGTAAACTGCTCGAAGGCTCTGACGGATTGTAAGCGCACGGTTTCAGGTACTATTTCACTCCCCTCCCGGGGTACTTTTCACCTTTCCCTCACGGTACTAGTCCGCTATCGGTCACCAGGGAGTATTCAGGCTTATCGGGTGGTCCCGACAGATTCACACCAGATTTCACGGGCCCGGTGCTACTTGGGTTTCCATTACAACAGTCACAAAGTTTTCGTGTACGGGATTCTCACCCTCTACGACAGGCCGTTCCAGACCACTTCCACTAACCCTGTGATTTCTTACTGTTGGCCTGCTCGGCAGAACAGACAAAATGAACCCCACAACCCCACGAATGCAACACCTGCCGGCTATCACACACCCATGGTTTAGCCTCTTCCGCTTTCGCTCGCCACTACTCACGGAATCACGGTTGTTTTCTCTTCCTGTGGGTACTGAGATGTTTCACTTCCCCACGTTCCCTCCACACGCCCTATATATTCAGGCGCGGGTAACACGACATCACTCGTGCTGGGTTTCCCCATTCGGACATCCTCGGATCACAGCTCGGTTGACAGCTCCCCGAGGCTTATCGCAGCCTCCTACGTCCTTCATCGGCTCCTGGTGCCAAGGCATCCACCGTACGCTCTTCATTACTTACAACAAAGATGCTCGCGTCCACTGTGCAGTTCTCAAACAACACACAA
>NZ_QAJJ01000002.1:705526-760583 GCF_003852455.1 Rhodococcus sp. KBW08 | reverse complement strand
AATTCGCTGATCGCGACACGAGCAGCGGCAAGACTCGGTACCGCACTGAATACCAGGGTGGCCGTTCGTGTCTTGTTCGATGCCCCAGCTGTCGAAGCGCTGGCCGCACGACTCGGGTCCCACACGGGATCAGGCGGACGGCCAGCCCTAATTGCGCAGGACCGTCCGGCGTATGTTCCGCTTTCGATGGCGCAGCAGCGGATGTGGTTCCTGAATCGGCTTGATCAAGCCTCGGCTGCGAACAATATTCCGGCAGCGATACGTCTATCCGGCGTTCTGGATGTTCCTGCTTTGCAGGCTGCGATATCAGATGTGATAGCGCGCCACGAGGTTTTGCGAACGCTGTATCCAGAATCTGATGGTGTCGGCTTTCAGCGGGTCCTCGGAGTCGGGGAATTCGAGTTGGATCTAACCCCTGTCTCGGTCGACGAATCTGATGTGCAAGCTGCCGTCATCTGCTTTGTCAGCGAGGGCTTCGATGTCACAGAGCAGGTTCCCGTGAGAGGTCGCCTGTTCGAAGTCGGTGAAGACGATTTCGTATTGGTTCTGGTCGTTCATCACATCAGTAGCGATGGCTACTCGATAGCTCCGATGACGCGGGACGTGATGGTTGCGTATGCAGCCCGGAGAGTGGGGCAGGCACCCAGCTGGGCGCCACTACCCGTGCAGTACGCCGACTACTCGCTATGGCAACGTAAGGTTCTGGGATCTGAGCGTGACCCCGCATCTGTAATTGCACAACAAGTCGGCTACTGGTCAAATGCCCTGGCCGGACTGCCAGAACAACTATCGCTGCCGTGGGACAGAGCGCGTCCAACTGTCGCCACGCATGACGGTGCGCGTCACGATTTTTCGGTTGATGCCGAATTGCACAGTGCTCTCAAAGGTCTCGCACAAAGATTGAACTCGACAATGTTCATGGTTGTGCATGCGGCATTGGCGGTACTGTTGAGTCGCCTGGCGGGAACTCGCGACGTATCAATCGGTACCCCGGTTGCAGGTCGCGGCGAGCAGGAACTCGACGACTTGGTCGGGATGTTCGTCAATACTTTGGTGTTGCGGACTCAGGTAGATCCGGCGATGTCGGTAGATGGTCTGTTGGCATCGATACGGACGGTTGACATTGAGGCGTTCGATCACGCGGATGTTCCATTCGAGCGTTTGGTGGAAATACTCAACCCTGCACGATCACAGTCACACAATCCGTTGTTCCAAGTAATGCTCGCGTTCCAGAATTTGGAACAGGTCGCATTGGAGTTCGGTGAGTTGAAGGTGGCAGGAGTCGAGTTCGATACGGGATTCGCCAAGTTTGATCTGTCCGTCACCGTGGTCGAAAATATCGATGAGACAGGTGCATCTGGCGGAATGTCTTTCGGCGTCGACTACTCGACAGATTTGTTCGATGAATCGACCATTGCAGGATTCATGAGAAGATTCGTATCGATCTTGCGGGCCTTCGCGATACAGGATTCGGAGTCGGCTAGATCGGTGGGCGACATCGAGATCATGGACGATATAGAACGCACGCGAATGATCGAAGAGCGGAATTTGACCGAACATCGGCTGCCGACAAATTCGTTGGTTGACCTGTTCGACGCGCAGGTTCGTCGGTCGGCCGATAAGACTGCCCTCACGTATGGCGAGCATGAGCTGACATATGCCGAGTTCGACGCAAAAGCTAATCGTCTTGCCAGGAAACTTATTTCGATTGGAGTCGGCGCTGAGACTCTCGTTGCTGTGGCGCTTCGCCGATCGTTTGAGATGATGATTGCGGTCTATGCGGTCCTCAAGGCAGGAGGCGCGTATGTTCCAATTGATCCTGATCAACCGGATGAACGCAATTCGTACGTTGTGGGCGCCGCTGACCCGATTTGTATGCTCGTCACCAGCGATGTCCAGATCGATTCCGCTGGCGTCCCAGTTATTGTGATCGACGCCCCGGGTATTGATTCTCTTCCGGATTCTCCTGTCACGGATGATGATCGGATTGCTCCGCTCCACATTGAGAACGCGGCCTACACGCTGTTCACTTCGGGCTCAACAGGGAAGCCGAAGGGCGTTACGATTTCCCACGATTCAGTCGTCAATCAGCTGAGCTGGATGCAGGAACGATACAAACTCGATGGATCGGACGTCGTTCTGCACAAGACTCCGTTTACTTTCGATGCCTCGGTCTGGGAGATGTTTTGGCCCTTACAGGTTGGCGCGAGAGTGGTTCTCGTCGGGCCGGATGGGCATCGCCGGCCAGAGCATCTGGCCGAGATGATTTCGGAAAACGCTGTGAGTGTTGTTCAGTTTGTGCCCGCAATGATGGCCCCGGTCTTCAGTAGTTCAGTGAAACACGACCTTTCGCGTCTGCGCATGGTCTTTTCCGGTGGGGAGCAACTGCTCGCATCCACAGCAGCATTGGTGTGGGATCGATCTGGTGCTGCGATACACAATCTTTACGGCCCTACGGAGTCGACCATCCAGGTGACCTCGCATGAATACAAAGCGACGGAAGCGGCGATCGTCCCGATCGGCGTGCCGGCGTGGAACACTCAGGTGTTTGTTCTCGACGAGCGATTGAACCCAGTCCCGGATGGGGTTGCAGGCGAGTTGTACTTGGCAGGTGTGCAATTGGCGCGTGGTTACTATGGGCGCGCTGACTTGTCGTCTGACCGTTTCGTGGCCAATCCGTTCGCAGGTGAGCTCTCGATCAACGAGCGTGGGCGTTCGATTGGTGCTCGGATGTATCGAACCGGAGACATCGTTCGGTGGAGTCGGTCTGGGCAACTTGAATTCGTTGAGCGCAGTGACTTCCAGGTGAAGTTGAGGGGCCAGCGCATTGAGTTGGGAGAGATCGATGCGGCACTGACGACTCTTGCGTCGGTGAGCAATGGGGTCGTCGTCCTTCACGAGGACCCCAAAGCCGGAGCTAGGCTGGTTGCCTATCTGACTGGAGTTACAGCAGCACGTATCGAGATCGAGGATGTTCGTGAAGAACTTGCGAACAGACTGCCTTCGTACATGATTCCGTCGCAGTTTGTTGTGTTGGATACGCTTCCACTCACAGCATCCGGGAAAGTGGATCGTCGGAAACTGCCTGAGCCAGTGCTCGAGGAAAGGCCATATCGTGCTCCGGGTACTGAGACCGAGAAACTTGTTGTTGCCGTGCTCGAGGACGTGTTGGAAACTCGGATGGTCGGTCTCGACGACGACTTCTTCGAACTCGGCGGCAATTCCCTCATCGCAGCAAAGGTCGTTGCGCGATTGAGTGCTGCGGTGTCCGCCGATGTCCCGATTCGTGTGTTGTTCGCTCACTCCCGAGTCGAAACCTTAGCTGACGCTCTAGCATTGGGGATTCGTGTCGGATTTGAATCTGGCAGTGGTGCAGCGCTGCAGGTGGTCCTTCCGCTCCGGAGTACCGGCTCGGAATCGCCTCTGTTCTGTGTGCACCCTCTGATGGGGTTCGCATGGCCGTTCGCGCCTCTGGCCGGCTACATCGAGCGATCGGTGCCGATCTACGGATTGCAGACACCGGTGCTGTCCGACGACGGGTTCATGCCGACGCATCTGACTGACTATATCGACCGGTACGTGTCGGAGATGATGCTGATCCAGCCCGTTGGCCCATATCGAATTGTCGGCTGGTCGTTCGGTTGCATTCTGGCTCAAGGAATTGCCACTCGAATCGAGTCGCTCGGAGGAGTGGTTGGCGCTTTGATTCTCCTTGACGGAACTCCGGAGAAGCGAGACGAGAAGGAATTCGCAGATATGGTCCGGGTCGAGCTTTCGGCGCTGGGGTTGGAGGTCGACCGAGACGAGCGGGTTGATTCTCTCTCGGTCGAACGGGCTGCTGAAATCCTCGATTCAGTTCAAGGCGAACGAATCGGCTTGACTGTTGAGCGTGTGCAGCGATTGTTCGACAGCATCGCGCGTACGGCCACTCTGATCAACGAACATTCACCACGCGTGTTCACCGGACCGACGACGTTCGTTGCATCGCGGACCAGAAGTTCAGAAGTCGAGGGCGCAGACCGGTGGCGTCCATTCCTTCAAGGGGGATTGGCGACACACAGTGTCGACATCGAGCATATCGAGATGATGACGCCTCATGGACTCACGAAGCTCGGCCCGATTGTCGGGGAGGCTCTCAAGTAGGCCGTGGGTAAGAAGTATCTGCCCCGCCTGTTTGCCGACGCGGGTGGTTGCAGATTTCGAACTACGTCGATGCACAATTTTGAACTGCGCCAGGCGTGGATTCGCATAACAGAAGGGGTGGTGCAGTGGACCCTGTTGTCCACTGCACCACCCCTTGGGTTTGAGTTCGTCAGATTCCGAGGGACTGCGCAATAAATGGCCAGGACTTGTGTAGGTCGTCCTGCCAGTAGCCCCACGAGTGAGTGCCAGTCGGCCGGAAGTCCACTACGGCTGGGATCTTCAATTCGAAGAGGCGTTTAGCCATGTTCGAGGTGCAAAGATTGGTTGCAAGCTCGATGGGGCTGCCGACAACGATCTGGTCGAACATCGCCGCGCGACCGTCTTGGATACGCGGGTTTGCGGGTGTGTCATTGGGGAAACCGGGGAGTCCGCTACCGGTGCTCATGTAGATCTGTGTGCCACGCAGCTTTTCCGCATTGACTAGAGGGTCGTGTTCTCGCCAGCCAGGCCCGTCGAACGGTCCCCACATGTTCTGTACATCTTCGACGCCTCCGATCCACTCTGTGGTGGTCTTGATGAACTGTTGTCCGAGAGGATCACTCGTCTGAGCGCATCCACTGAATGCGGCGACGGAGTTGTAGAAGCCGGGGTATTCGATCGCAAGGTTGAGCACCGAAGTGCCTGACATCGAAATTGCCGCGAGCGACTGTTGGCCGTTGCTACCGAGCTGCTTGTTCAGCAGTGGCGGGAGCTCCTTTCCTAGAAAGGTGCTCCACATGTTTTTCCCGAGCTTCGGGTCTTCCTTCTCCCAGTCGGTGTAGTACGAAAGGCGACCACCTACAGGTGTTGCGACGTTGACATTTTTGTCCTGGAAAAAGTCGACGACATCGGTCTGGTACTCCCATGTTGCCGAGTCTTCGCCGCCGCCGGCGCCGTTGAGAAGATAGAGGACGGGGCGGGGAACAGAATTGTCCGCGGGGGTGATGATCTGGATTGGAACAACGCGTTCCATCGACGCCGCGTACACGTTTACGATCTGTTGGCGATCGTTGATCTGCTCGACAGACTCGATGTAGGAACCATCCGATATGGACTCTGCTACATCCCCGCCGCCCTGGTGAGCGACAGGCGACGCGCTTGCGATACCGGCCGGAACCAGAGCGCACACCATCGACACGGCTGCGACGCCCGTCGCACGCCTCCATATGGACTGTCTTGTACGCGTCAAGTTAGATCCCTCTCGTTGCGCGGCACGGGAATGTCAATCTTCAACCCGGAGCCACTTGTTTTTCTCGATCTGTGAAGTCGGTTTTCGGGCCGAGATCGTTACGGCGCGATCAAATTCCTTGGCTCCATGAGGAGCCCTGATCCGCTCTCATCACGACATCGACGCGGCGCGTCGGTATCCACGAACTGCGGGGTACACAAAGACCGCGACCATGCCTAGTGACCAAATCAGGGTTTTGATCACGGGTTCGGCTACCGGGCCTCCCAGCGATAGCCCCTTCATCGCATCGATTGCAACCGACATGGGTTGTTCGGCAACTATGGGCTGCAGCCACTTGGGGTACGCGATCACTGGAACGAATCCGGAATTGAAGAACATCAAGAGAGTGCAGGAGATCGATACAATCTCGACGAGCGGCAGGTTGTCGGAGACAGTGGCCAGTGCCGTCACCATCATTGCGAAGCCGACACCGAAGATTATGGGTAACGCCAAGAGTGCAACGGCCGCGAGTGGGCCCTGGTTGAACCTGAATCCCAGCAGATATCCGACACCGAGGATCACAATTGATGTCACGAGAACGCGAACTGCTTCCGCGATCATTCGCCCTACGAGGCCTGACGCACGATGCGCGGGGAGCGTCCAGAATCTGCTCAAAAGGCCAGACGCTCTTTCGCCTTTGAGGCCGACTGCACTAGCAATCGACCCGAACATGGCGCCGACGAGAATGATCAGCGGAACCGTTCCGAAGATGCTCGACTGTCCGGTTGCTGCCGTGATCGAATTGCCCAAGACAACCCGAAACATCAAAAGCATGAAAGCCGGATATACGAGCGCTTGAATAGTCGTCGACGGATCCCGCAGCCAGGTGAGTAGCAGACGCTTGGCCTGTATCCCACTGTGCACGACGAGAGCCTTGAACGAGGTTTCCGGAAGCGCATTGTCGGGGTAGGGGAAGTTGAATCCCTCGACCGGACGAACAACCGCCATGAAACGATCTGTCGGCTCGCTCATGACCGCCTCATGCTTGCCCAGAACGCCAACGGCGCAAAGAAGACGATCAATCCGACGGTCCAAGCGACGACCGGAAACAGGACGTTCCAGGTGACGCCTCCTTGCGCAAGATCGCGCATGGCAAACGAGAACTGGGAGACCGGCTGGTTACGCACGAATGGGCGTATCCATTCGGGGAAGCCAGTCTCGGGTGCAAAACCGCAGGACAACATCCCCAAAATCAACTGTGGGAGTGTCAGCGCCTGACTGGTTGCCTGTGGGCTCTTCGACAACGAACCGATCGCGTCACCCGCGAAGGACAGACAAGTGCTGAAGGCCAGGGCAATCGCACAAAACAGTGCGGCCTGGCCTACGCCCGCGGAGAACCGGAATCCAATCAGGTGTCCGAAGGTCAACGCCGCGGCGAGGGAGACTGTCGAACGTACGAAGCCGCTCGATTGACGGGACAAGAGGGGCACGGGGCCGACGACGGGCATGGTTTTCATGCGGTTGCTGAAGCCGGTGATCGATTCTGTCGAAGACATCTGGGCGGCCGAGATCGATGTGAATGCCATGGCTTGCAGCACGATGATCGGCATCAAGAACTGTGCGTAGTTGATGCCCTGCAGTTGCATGACGAACTTCAACGGGAGGTAGAAACCGATTGTGAAGATCAACGGCGCGATGACCGCGATCAACAGTTCGTAGCGCTTCACCATTGATTTGACGGTGCGTGCCGTCAATACCCACCACTGGTTGATCGCTGAGGGATGTGGTCGGCGATGCTTGCCGACGCTCAAGGCTTCAGGGACTGCAATCTTGCTGCGCGTGTCCCCACGGACAGCCACCTGATCGACCCCGAATTTGGTTGTTGTCGTCACTTCGTCTCACTTACGTGCTGCTCACCTGTGAGCGCGAGGAAGACGTCATCGAGCGACGGGCGGCGAAGTGCGATGTCGGCAAGCGGTATCCGAGCATGATCGAGACGGCGAAGGGCTTCGGAGAGTGTTCCGGCGCCGACAGGCGCAGGTATGGCGATTCGGCCACTCTCCTGTGCCAGGTCGAACCGGAAGTCTCGCGGCACCAGATTTCCTAGGGCGTGGACCGCGTGGGCCAACTGCTTGAGGTCGGCAGGCACGATCTCACAAAAGCTTGCACCAGTTCGTGCCTTCAGTTGATCAGCAGTTCCCTCGGCGATAACCGCGCCTTTGTCGATGACGATGATGTTGTCGCTCAGGAGATCGGCTTCCTCGAGATACTGGGTGGTCAGGAGCACCGTGATGCCCTGTTCCTTCAAAGATTGAACCAGTGACCAGACACTCTGACGGCTTCGCGGATCGAGGCCGGTCGTCGGTTCATCGAGGAAAACGACCTCGGGGCGAACGACGAGGCCACAGGCGATATCGATTCGTCGACGCATACCTCCCGAGTAATTCCGGACAACGCGAGAGCCTGCCTCCACGAGGTCGAACTGCGAGAGTAGATCGGCGGCACGTACCTTTGCCGACACTCTGTCGAGTCCCATCAAACGGCCGAAAAGTTCGATGTTCTCGCGGCCGGTGAGTGAATCATCGAGGGCAGCGAATTGCCCTGTCATCATGATCGAGCGGCGCACCTCAGGAGCGTTGCGCACTACGTCGTACCCGGCGACCATTGCGCGTCCGCTGGTGGGGCGAATAAGTGTGGAGAGAACCTTCACCGTCGTCGTCTTGCCTGCGCCGTTAGGGCCCAAAATCCCCAAGACTGTGCCGCGGGGGGCAGTGAAGTTGATCCCTCGCAGCGCGTGCACGTTCTTGAAAGACTTGTGGACGTCTTCCACTAGTACTGCTGCATCCGTGGAAAAGGGCATCAACACTCCGCTGTCTGCATGGTCGGAACGGGCACGCGCTCCCGACGGGCGCACAGATGCCTTCTGTCTTCTATCTGTAATCTCCGGTCAGATGTTACCGGAGGGTCACGCGCTGGCCCGTTTGTCGGGCAGGTCCCAAGGTCGGGTGCTCCTCGAGCTGCTGGTCCCGGCGGGGAGTTCACCCTCCAATTCACCTTGTGCTCGATGTCACAGTCGATTCGAACTGTCTGAAGTGCTTGCGCAGGTCACCAACTACTCATTCTCTGAGGCTGCTCGGCCGTAGCTGTCATGATTTGGAGAAATTGAATTTTCGGGTTGATAAGAACTCAATGGAATCGGGTTCTCCATGGGGGTTCATTCTTCATCGGAGGAAACCCGGTGTTATTTCTGACGCGCATGGCGGTATGAGAGGAGATGGATCTGACAATGCGATACTTCCTTGGGCTCGCAGTTTTTTATAGGTAGTGTTAGTCCAAAATCTTCGGATCTGGAAATAAGGAAAATTGAAACGAATTTATGATTCCGTCGGGTGTAATGGTTCAATCGTCAATTTCTTGTACAAGGATTGAATGCCGCTGTAATCCTGTACGAACAGTTCGTTGCTCGGTTCCAACGCGACATCATCGAGCATCTTCTGTCCGCCGGGTATGGCTTCGATCTCCATGATTGCTCGCCACGCGCCGAAGTCGGTTCCGCTGAAAGCACGCATGGCGCCCTCGAAGCCTTCCAGTAGATAGCTGCGATCTCCACGATTCAGGGAATCCCAGACCAGCACCGCCAGTTCCCCGGCAATCGAGGCATGGCAGTACTCGTCGCGAGCGTGCAACCGGATCGTCGCTCGGTTGATCGACTGAACGCCCGGGTCGTCCGCGATCAGGTCGAGGTATGCGGTGATCGAGACCTCGGCGACTGTCATGAACGCCAGCTCGGTCAGCGCGATCTTCCGAGGATCACCGGCCGCGTCGAGGGCTTGCGCCCGCGTGCGGACCGTCAGGACGTCGGGCAGTGCCTTCGACGGAAGCGCCCAACCCCTCCCTCGGCGGGTCGCTGAGCTGGCATTGAAGTGCATGAGCGTGTGATATTGCTCGTCGACCATCGCCTGATTGACGGCCACTGCAGCCCAATCTCCGAGCCCGACGCCGAGTCGGTCTTCGGCGAGAACGTCGAATCCGGGATTGACGACGTACTTCTCGATGTCCATGACGTTCTTGTTGAACGCAATCCATGCCCAGGCCTGCAGGCGTTGCTTCTGCTCGGGACTCAATGCCAGGTAGGTCGGATGCTCTGCGAACGGGAGCAATGCTTCGGGGTAGTCGGACAGCGACGAATCGAAGAGATCGTCCAGTTCCGGCTCCGCTTTCTTCACGGTTGCCCGGCGTGCCCAGTTGCTCGCAAGCCGACTGACGATTGCACTCTCAACCGGATCGGAAGCGTCGAATTCCGGGAGGCTGGGCGGAATGACTCCAGGTCTCATCGTGCCCTACTCTCTGTGCCCTTCGGCGATGTCTCTGTGCCCTTCGGCAATGCGATCGAACAAGCTCTGGCACTCCGCGTTCAGTTGGCCTGAGCGGTCGTCGAGCGCTGCCTCGGCGGTTTTCATCAGCGTCGTGAAGTCCGCGAGGGTTTCGGCCGCCGCGTCCACCTGTGAGGTGGCATCGAACAGTGCTTTTCGTGTCGCACCTGCATACGGATTGCCCGCTTGTACGTCCCAGTACACCTCCGGTTCGCCGCCGGCTACACGCGCCAGGAGCGCGAGCAAGGTCCGATGCGGGGGAGGGGCGACCGCGAGGAGATCGTCCGCGGAAACTCCGAGTTCGGCCAGGGCAACGCCGAATGCCAGAACCGACGCGTGGGTCAGAACCTGGGAAGCAGCAGCGAGTCGGTCGTGACGATCGGCATCCATCACCGAGACTGAGGCTCCCCACGAGCGCACGACGTCGAGAAAGCTCTGAGACTGCGGACCGTCGACGTACGGCACGGCGATGACGGCCCGACCGCGCGGGCCGAGCGACGGACGGAACATGGGGTTGAGTCCGAGGAACTCCCGTACTCGGCCCGCGTCGGCGATTGCTGCGTCCATCCGCGATTTGACCGAGAGAGTGTCCACAACGAGAGCGCCGGATGTTCGAAGCGTCGGTAGTGCGGCCAGAGCGACCTGTTCGGGAACCGCGAGCACGATGATGCTCGAGGACTCCACGTGCGCGAGGACCCGGTCACTGGGTTTCGTGATGTCTCCGACGACTACGTCTCCGTCAGGATCGCTGCCCGCTGGGTCGACGACGGTGACCGTCCACCCCTCGGCACGAAGCAGTTCGACGAACATGGATCCGACGGCACCCAGCCCGCCGACAACCGTCGCTGTGCCCGATGCCGCCGTCATGGCTGGATCTACCCGCCGTACTCGAGGACCCGCGAGGACACCGCGTCGAGCGCACGGAGCAGCGTGGACGCCTTGACCGTGGTCTCGTCGAATTCTTCTTCCGGATCGGACAACGCTGTGATGGCACCGCCGATTCCGAAGGTCACGCCGCTCTCGGTGCAGACGAGCGACCGAATTACGATCGAGAGGTCCGCGGCGCCACCGAGGGCGAAGTACCCGATCGATCCCGAGTAGACCCCACGTGGGCCGGATTCGAGGCGGTCGATGATCTCCATCGTCCGTACCTTCGGGGCGCCTGTCATCGATCCACCGGGGAACGCGGCACGGACACAGTCCACCGCCGACGATCCTGGACTCAGATGTCCACGCACAGTCGACACCATTTGGTGAACGGACGAGTACGACTCGATCGCGAACAGCCTCGGAACGTGGACACTTCCCGGAACGCAGACCTTGGTGAGGTCGTTGCGAGTGAGGTCCACGATCATCAGGTTCTCGGCGCGGTCCTTCTCGCTGTCGAGCAGGTCCTGCCTCAGGGCAGCATCACGCGCTCGCGTGACGCCGCGCGGGCGGGTCCCTTTGATCGGCTTGGACTCGACGTTGCCGTCCGAGTCGACGCGAAGGAACCGCTCAGGCGAGGCCGAGACCACCGAGATGCCGGTGAAGTCGAGCAGTGCGCTGTACGGCGTCGGATTGATCGAGCGTAGATACTCGAACGCCCGCCGTGCGTCGATCGTCTCGTCGACGCTCGCCATGTTGGTCAGACATACCTCGTAGGACTCACCTGCCCGGATCTCCGAGAGGGCCGTTCCGATCAACGACAGGTACTGATCGCGATCATGCCGCAGGCGAGCCTGCGTCCAGACGGTGTCGCTGATCAATGGAACGGGGGTGCGTTCCGGAAGGTCCGCGCCGAGTCGCGCCAGGGCGTCGACGGTCGATTCGAGCCAATCGTCGTGGCCGGCGTCGCGGACTTTCTCGCGCAACCTCAAAACGTGAGTGCGGCCGGCGGTGTGATCGATGACGACGGCGCGATCGGCAAACACCAGGGCGGCATCAGGAGTGGGTGCCGGATGGACTGCCCTTCCTCCGGTCTGCGCCTTCAGTTCGTAGCCGAGGTAGCCCACGTATCCGAGGTTGAAATCGAGTTCCGGATGCGAGGGAACGAAGCGTGTCGCGAGTTGCCCGTCCAGGTAATCGAAGAACGGAACTCGAATGTTCTCGTCGGACAGGCCTTTTCGGCTGACAGTGAGTACCTCGGCCTGCACGTCGTACGTGATGAACTCGGCCAGCGGCCCCGACGAATCGCCGAGAATCGAAAAGCGTGCACTCGGTTCTGCAGTTGCCGCGCGGTCTAGCCAGAACGCGTTCGGGCCGTCTGCGAAGAGTGCTGCAAAGGCCGCCGACGGATCCACCGCAAAATCGAGAGTCACGTCGTCGACGTCGTAGTTGATCGCCGGTCGCAGGTCGGGTGTTTGCGGAGCCGGTTCGGGTCGGATCACCGAATCCAGAGTTCGTCCGACAGACAGATCACGGAAGTTCTCGAGCAAATCGATGCCGAACTCCGTACTGATCGACTCCGGATGGAACTGCACGCCCCACATCGGCTTGGTCCGGTGCCGGACACCCATGAGCAGACCGTCGGACGTCCACGCGGTACGAACGAAGGCATTCGGCAGATTCTCGACGGTCAACGAGTGGTAGCGAACAGCTCGGAACGGCGACGGAAGTCCGGCAAAGATGCCCGAACCGTCGTGATCGATCAGCGAAATCCGGCCGTGCATCGGTACGGGCGCAACCACGACATCCGCGCCGAACAACTCGCACAGGCCCTGGTGGCCGAGACAGACACCGAGAAGTGGGAGAGGCGCTTCCTCGATGAAACGGCGGCTGATTCCGAAATCACGGTCGCGATCCGGCCGGCCGGGACCGGGGGAGATGACCACGTTGTCGTACGACGCCAGATCGAGGGAATCCCAATCCGCGTCGTTGCGGACCACGGTGGGAACAACCCCGTTGACCTCGGTCAACAGGGTGAACAGGTTGTAGGTGAACGAGTCGTAATTGTCCACCAGAAGGGTGTGGGAACTCATGTCGATGATCCTGATCTCGGTCCGACGGATTCCCGAACAGTGTCCTCCTCCTCAACAGGTGCGTTGATCACCAGGTCTTCGAGTCGACAGGTCTCGGCGATCATCAGCTCGTACAGGGCGTTGAAGAAGTCAGGGGAGAGGTCGTGGCTACGAGCGAATTCACGCGCCCGTTCCTGCACGAGGCGGACTCGGCCGGGTTGCATCATCGGAACCTCACGGGAGCGCTTCCACTCGCCGATGCGCAGGCAGAGTTCCAGCCGCTGCCGCACCGTCTCGAGAAGTAGCGCGTCGATGGCGTCGAGGTCGCGCCGGAAGCTGTCCAATCCCTCGGCCTTGTCCGGATACGACGAGGTCTGCGTGCCTGCTTCGGAACTCGTTGTGGTCAAGAACTCTTCCACGAGGCCTCCCGGTGCTCGGCGTGACGCGAGGTCGACAATGTGGTGCCCGGAACGCAACTCACCTCCGGACACCGGCACCCCGACCGACCATCGCCGTTCGGGGAGGTGTTCCACGATCGTCATTCGCCGAAACCTGCGGTGGTGCCCAATTCTGCGAAACCTGCCGGCGGGCGAATCAGCTTGCGATGCAGGCGGGTTCGTGAGCGCCTACGGGGGTGCCTATTTGGGGGAGACCCAGGTGGTGATTTCGGCGTGGACTACTTCCTTGCCGCCTCGGTCGAAGATCGAGATGGGAACGACCAGTTCGGTACCGCGCTCGATCGCCGCGAAGTCCGGCACAGTCTCGAGTCGGGCGACTGCCCGCAGGCCGGTCTCGGCCTTGGCGAGGTAGTCGACCTTCATGGACTTGGGGATCCAGCGGTGCGAGTTCGGAACCGTCGCTTCGCTCAGCATGCCCATTGCGACCTCCGCGAGATTGCATGCTGCGATCGCGTGAAACGTGCCGAGATGGTTGTGGACGCCCCACCATTTGGGGGAGCGGACCTCGCACAGTCCCGGTTCCAGCTTGGTCACCCGGGGGAGGACGGAGGCAAAGTAGGGCACACGAATGGACATCGCCGCCGAGAAAACTGCATGTCCGAGGGCGTTGTCCGGCAATTTCTGCCATCCGCGATAGGTGGGGCTGGAAGTAGTCATGTGCCTATCTTACTTCTGAGTAAGGTTGTTGTCGCGCAGCTCACTCGGAAAGGCTGGTTCGGGGGAGTTGAGGAATCGGGCCAGGTACGGCATACTGGTCGGGTTGCCTTGTCCGGGACGCGGTCGTTTGCGGCCGTGATCGGGTAAGGGTAAGACGTCACAGACGATCGATCGCAGATCCCGTCAGGGTAATCGGGTCAACGACTGTGACCATGCAAGACGAGAAGTAATGCAGGACGGAAGCAGTACCTACTTTGTGTTCGACATCGAACACGTCCGGTACGCATCACGCGCCAGATGATCGAAAGATTGTCCGGCGCAGGATGAGTGAGAAGGCGACACGCCCGACCGCGTGTACCGGAGAACAATGACAAACGAACAGCGGCAGCAGATCCTGATCTCGATCCGATGCTCGGTTTACCGCTAACACGGTCTCCCGAACTTCGACTTGGTCCCGATCGCTTCAGTGTTCGTCGTGTCATCGTCCAGGCAAGGACTGTGCAGACGAGGTAGCTCGAGCCTGACCAGGCGGGCTACGAAACGCGGCAAGAAAAGGACACTAAGCGTGGCGGGACAAAAGATCCGCATCAGGCTCAAGGCCTACGACCACGAGGCGATCGACGCGTCAGCGCGCAAGATCGTCGAGACGGTAACCCGTACGGGTGCCCGCGTCGTTGGACCTGTGCCGTTGCCGACCGAGAAGAACGTATATTGCGTCATCCGCTCGCCGCACAAGTACAAGGACTCGCGCGAGCACTTCGAGATGCGTACTCACAAGCGGCTGATCGACATTCTCGACCCGACGCCGAAGACGGTTGACGCGCTCATGCGCATCGACCTTCCGGCCAGTGTCGACGTGAACATTCAGTGACGGCGGAGACAAAAACAATGACTGATACCAAGATCAAGGGAATCCTGGGCACCAAGCTCGGCATGACCCAGGTCTTCGACGAGAACAACCGGGTTGTCCCGGTCACCGTCGTGAAGGCTGGGCCGAACGTCGTAACCCAGATCCGTACCGAAGAGCGTGACGGCTACAGCGCCGTTCAGCTCGCGTTCGGCGCCATCGACCCGCGCAAGGTGAACAAGCCGACTTCCGGCCAGTTCACCAAGGCTGGTGTGACCCCGCGTCGCCACGTAGTGGAGCTCCGCGTTGCGGACACCTCCGACTACGAGGTCGGCCAGGAACTCACCGCCGAGGTCTTCGAGGACGGCGCATACGTCGACGTCACCGGAACCAGCAAGGGCAAGGGCTTCGCCGGAACCATGAAGCGTCACGGCTTCAAGGGACAGGGCGCGTCGCACGGTACCCAGGCTGTTCACCGCCGCCCGGGCTCCATCGGTGGCTGTGCAACTCCCGGCCGCGTGTTCAAGGGCATGCGCATGTCCGGACGCATGGGTAGCGACCGCATCACGACGCAGAACCTCTCGGTCCACAAGGTGGATGCCGAGAACGGCCTGCTGCTGATCAAGGGTGCGATCCCCGGCCGCAAGGGCGGCCTCGTGATCGTCAAGAGTGCAGTGAAGGGTGGTGCACGGGCATGACCAGCACCGAGACCAAGTTGACCCTGGACGTCAAGGTCGCCGGCGGCAAGACCAACGGCACCGTCGATCTCCCCGCTGAGATCTTCGACGCTCCGGCCAACATCGCGCTTCTCCATCAGGTTGTCGTCGCGCAGCTCGCAGCTGCTCGTCAGGGAACCCACTCCACCAAGACCCGCGGCGACGTCCGCGGCGGTGGCAAGAAGCCGTACCGCCAGAAGGGCACCGGCCGCGCACGCCAGGGCTCGACTCGCGCACCGCAGTTCGTCGGCGGCGGAACCGTTCACGGCCCGCAGCCGCGTGACTACAGCCAGCGCACCCCCAAGAAGATGAAGGCAGCCGCTCTTCGCGGAGCCCTCTCTGACCGCGCACGCAACGAGCGCATCCACGTCATCACCGAATTGGTTGCAGGGCAGACGCCTTCGACCAAGGGCGCAATCGCGTTCCTCGGCGAGATCTCGGATCGCAAGAAGCTGCTGCTCGTCGTGGGTCGCCAGGATGTAGCCGCTTGGAAGAGCGTGCAGAACCTGGAAGGCGTGCATCCCATTGCACCCGACCAGCTCAACACCTACGACGTGCTCAATGCAGACGATGTCGTGTTCAGCGTCGAGGCACTCAACGCGTTCATCCACGGGCCCGCAGAGAGCGCTCAGAACAAGGAGGACGCCAAGTGAGCACCATCGCTGACCCCCGCGACATCCTGCTCGCTCCGGTCATCTCCGAGAAGTCCTACGGACTGATCGAGGAAGGCACCTACACCTTCCTGGTGCACCCGGACTCGAACAAGACGCAGATCAAGATTGCCGTCGAGAAGGTCTTCGGCGTCAAGGTGACGAGCGTCAACACCGCCAACCGTCAGGGCAAGCGTAAGCGGACCCGATTCGGTTACGGCAAGCGCAAGGACACCAAGCGCGCGCTCGTGACCCTGTCCGCTGACAGCAAGCCCATCGAGATCTTCGGAGGACCGGTCGCGTAAGCGCCGGGACTTGACGAGACATAGAGGACGAGAAGACTCATGGCAATCCGTAAGTACAAGCCGACAACACCGGGCCGTCGTGGCTCGAGCGTCTCGGACTTCGCCGAGATCACTCGGTCGACCCCCGAGAAGTCGCTGGTTCGCCCGCTGCACGGTCGCGGTGGACGTAACGCACACGGTCGTATCACCACCCGTCACAAGGGTGGCGGACACAAGCGTGCATACCGACTGATCGATTTCCGTCGCAACGACAAGGACGGCATCCCGGCAAAGGTCGCTCACATCGAGTACGACCCCAACCGCACAGCAAACATCGCACTCCTGCATTACGCAGACGGTGAGAAGCGCTACATCATCGCCCCCAAGGGCCTGGTGCAGGGTTCACCGGTCGAGTCCGGTGCAGGCGCCGACATCAAGCCGGGCAACAACCTGCCGCTGCGCAACATCCCGACTGGTACCACCATCCACGGTGTGGAACTGCGTCCCGGCGGCGGAGCCAAGATGGCTCGTTCCGCAGGCGCCAGCATCCAGCTCCTCGGTAAGGAAGGCAGCTACGCCACGCTGCGTATGCCTTCCGGTGAAATCCGTCGCGTCGACGTGCGCTGCCGCGCATCCGTCGGCGAGGTCGGCAACGCCGAGCAGTCGAACATCAACTGGGGCAAGGCCGGCCGTATGCGTTGGAAGGGCAAGCGCCCGACCGTTCGTGGTGTCGTGATGAACCCGGTCGACCACCCGCACGGTGGCGGCGAGGGCAAGACCTCAGGTGGACGCCACCCGGTCAGCCCGTGGGGTAAGCCTGAAGGCCGTACCCGCAAGAACAAGGCAAGCGACAAGATGATCGTCCGTCGCCGCCGCACCGGCAAGAACAAGCGCTAGGAGGGAGTGAAGGATGCCACGCAGCCTTAAGAAGGGCCCGTTCGTCGATGACCACCTCCTCGCGAAGGTGGATGTACAGAACGAAAAGGGAACCAAGCAGGTCATCAAGACCTGGTCCCGTCGTTCGACAATCATCCCGGACTTCATCGGCCACACGTTTGCAGTTCACGACGGCCGCAAGCACGTCCCCGTGTTCGTTTCCGACTCCATGGTCGGACACAAGCTCGGAGAGTTTGCACCGACCCGCACGTTCAAGGGTCACATCAAGGATGATCGGAAGGCGAAGAGGCGATGAGCAACACCGAAACCGCCAACCCGACTGCCAAGGCCGTAGCGAAGCACGTTCGCGTTACGCCGATGAAGGCACGTCGAGTTGTGGACCTGGTCCGCGGGCGCTCGGTTGAAGACGCCCTGAACATCCTGAAGTTCGCGCCGCAGGCAGCGAGCGAGCCGGTCGCCAAGGTGATCGCCTCCGCAGCAGCCAACGCCGAGAACAACCTCGACCTCGACCCCAGCACGCTTGTCGTTGCTACGGCGTTCGTGGACGAGGGCGCGACCCTCAAGCGGTTCCAGCCGCGTGCACAGGGACGTGCGTTCCGTATTCGCAAGCGCACCAGTCACATCACCGTGATCGTGGAGAGCCTGCCGAAGACCGGAACATCGACCCGTAATCGCCGGAAGGGAAGTGCTCAGTAGTGGGCCAGAAAATCAACCCGCACGGCTTCCGTCTCGGCATCACCACCGACTGGAAGTCTCGCTGGTACGCAGACAAGCAGTACGCGGAGTACGTCAAGGAAGACGTCGCGATCCGTAAGCTCCTCGCCACCGGCATGGAGCGCGCAGGAATCGCGAAGGTCGAAATCGAGCGCACCCGTGACCGTGTTCGCGTGGACATCCACACTGCACGTCCGGGCATCGTCATCGGCCGCCGCGGCGCCGAAGCCGATCGCATCCGCTCCGAGCTCGAGAAGCTGACCGGCAAGCAGGTCCAGCTGAACATCCTCGAGGTCAAGAACGCAGAAGCTGAAGCACAGCTCGTCGCACAGGGTGTGGCCGAGCAGCTCTCGAACCGCGTTGCCTTCCGTCGTGCAATGCGCAAGGCCATCCAGTCGGCCATGCGTCAGCCCAACGTCAAGGGAATCCGCGTTCAGTGCTCCGGTCGTCTCGGCGGCGCCGAGATGTCCCGGTCGGAGTTCTACCGCGAAGGCCGTGTGCCGCTGCACACGCTTCGTGCGGACATCGACTACGGCCTCTACGAGGCCAAGACCACCTTCGGTCGCATCGGCGTCAAGGTCTGGATCTACAAGGGCGACATCGTCGGTGGCAAGCGTGAGCTCGCCGCCAACACGGCCGCACCGGCCGGGGATCGCCCGCGTC
The DNA here is from genome assembly GCF_003852455.1 of Rhodococcus sp. KBW08. Taxonomy (NCBI): domain Bacteria; kingdom Bacillati; phylum Actinomycetota; class Actinomycetes; order Mycobacteriales; family Nocardiaceae; genus Rhodococcus; species Rhodococcus sp. KBW08. The sequence goes on along the minus strand of NZ_QAJJ01000002.1, from coordinate 742,035 downwards.
GTGAGCGTCCGAGCCGTCCGCGTCGTTCCGGTGCCACCGGTACCACTGCGACCAGCACCGAGGCCGGCCGCGCAGCGACCGCAACCGCCGATGCTCCCGCAACTGAACAGAATCAGGAGGGCTGACGCATGTTGATCCCACGGCGGGTCAAGCACCGCAAGCAGCACCACCCGAGCCGTTCGGGTGCCGCCAAGGGCGGTACCCAGGTGACCTTCGGTGACTACGGCATCCAGGCTCTCGAGCCTGCCTACATCACCAACCGGCAGATCGAGTCCGCTCGTATCGCCATGACTCGGCACATCAAGCGTGGCGGCAAGATCTGGATCAACATCTTCCCGGATCGCCCCCTCACGAAGAAGCCGGCCGAAACCCGAATGGGTTCCGGTAAGGGTTCGCCCGAGTGGTGGATTGCCAACGTCAAGCCCGGACGCGTTCTGTTCGAGATGACATACCCCAACGAGGAGATTGCTCGTGAGGCCCTGCGCCGCGCGATGCACAAGCTCCCGTGCAAGTGCCGGATCGTGACCAGAGAGGAGCAGTTCTGATGGCTACTGGAACCCCAGCAGCAGAGCTCCGCGAGCTCAGTGAAGACGAGCTGGTCACCCGGCTCCGTGAGTCGAAGGAAGAGCTTTTCAACCTTCGTTTCCAGATGGCTACCGGCCAGATGGACAACAACCGACGACTGCGCACCGTTCGTCACGAGATCGCGCGCATCTACACCGTCCTGCGTGAGCGTGAGCTCGGACTCGCTGTGGGTCCGGATGCAGGTGACGCGGCATGAGTGAGGAAAAAGCAGTGAGCACAGAAGAGCGCGCGAGCCGTAAGGTCCGTGTCGGATACGTCGTGTCCGACAAGATGGAAAAGACGATCGTGGTCGAGCTCGAAGACCGCGTCAAGCACAAGCTCTACGGCAAGATCATCCGCCGTACGACCAAGGTGAAGGCGCACGACGAGAACGGCGTTGCCGGCGTCGGCGACCGCGTTCAGCTGATGGAAACCCGTCCGCTGTCCGCGACGAAGCACTGGCGTCTGGTCGAGGTCCTCGAAAAGGCCAAGTAAGCCTGATCGAATCCTCGAGCTGATCGAGTATCACCGAATGGCCCGCTTCCCCTTGGGGGAGTGGGCCATTCGGCTTTCCGGGACTTTCGCAGGCTTTCCGGGGCTTTGCGGGGCTAAGGGTTCGAGTTGCGTCGAGTACGGCTGATTTGGTATTCGGTGAACCCTTCCCTACAATAGAACGGTTGCCTGTGGCAGAGGTGTGTCTTCACGTGCGCAGCTCGAACGGTGCTTGCAGTGATCGTCTCCCGACGTCAGTCGGTGGGACTGCAGCTCAGACACGACGCAGGTGGCAACAATGACCGCGCGCACCGGGTCGGTAATCCGTTGCGCACGAAATTCCAGGTCTAGGGAGATCAAGTGATTCAGCAGGAGTCGCGAGTTCGCGTCGCTGATAACACGGGTGCCAAGGAAATCCTTTGCATCCGCGTTCTCGGCGGTTCGTCACGTCGCTACGCCGGGATCGGTGACGTCATCGTCGCCACCGTCAAGGACGCAATCCCCGGTGGAAACATCAAGAAGGGTGAGGTCGTCAAGGCCGTCATCGTTCGCACGACCAAGGAGCGCCGTCGTCCGGACGGTTCCTACATCAAGTTCGACGAGAACGCTGCAGTGCTCATCAAGGCTGACAGTGATCCCCGTGGAACCCGCATCTTCGGACCCGTCGGCCGTGAGCTGCGCGAGAAGAAGTTCATGAAGATCGTTTCGCTTGCCCCGGAGGTGCTGTGATGAAGGTGCACAAGGGTGACACCGTTCTGGTCATCGCCGGCAAGGACAAGGGCGCGAAGGGCAAGGTCATTCAGGCCTACCCCGCGACCGACAAGGTCCTCGTCGAAGGCGTGAACCGAATCAAGAAGCACACCGCGGTTTCCGCGAACGAGCGCGGAGCATCCTCCGGCGGCATCGTCACGCAGGAAGCCCCGATCCACGTTTCCAACGTTGCAGTCGTCGACTCGGACGGAAACCCCACCCGCGTGGGCTACCGCACCGACGAAGAGTCCGGCAAGCGCGTTCGGATTTCCCGGAAGAACGGGAAGGACATCTGACATGACCTCCACCGAAAACAAGGTCCAGCCGCGCCTCAAGGCACGCTACCGCGCTGAGATCAAGGACGCGCTCAACAGCGAGTTCGACTACTCGAACGTCATGCAGATCCCCGGCGTCGTCAAGGTTGTCGTCAACATGGGCGTCGGCGACGCTGCCCGTGACGCCAAGCTGATCAACGGCGCTGTCCATGACCTGTCGCTGATCACGGGCCAGAAGCCCGAGATCCGCAAGGCACGTAAGTCCATCGCGCAGTTCAAGCTCCGCGAGGGTATGCCCATCGGCGCGCGCGTCACCCTCCGTGGCGACCGCATGTGGGAGTTCCTGGACCGCCTCGTGTCTGTCGCTCTGCCCCGTATCCGCGACTTCCGCGGTCTCTCGGGCAACCAGTTCGACGGCAACGGCAACTACACGTTCGGCCTCAACGAGCAGTCGATGTTCCACGAGATCGACGTGGACAAGATCGATCGCCCCCGCGGTATGGACATCACCGTCGTGACCACCGCAACCAACAACGAAGAAGGCCGTGCACTGCTCAAGCACCTCGGCTTCCCGTTCAAGGAGAACTGAGCGCATGGCTAAGAAGGCATTGGTCAACAAGGCCAACAAGAAGCCCAAGTTCGCGGTTCGCGCCTACACCCGCTGCCAGCGGTGCGGTCGCCCGCACTCGGTGTTCCGCAAGTTCGGCTTGTGCCGTATCTGCGTTCGCGAGATGGCTCACGCAGGCGAGCTTCCCGGAGTTCGCAAGAGCTCTTGGTGATCTGAGGCCCTCGGGCTTCGTCACACCACGCATATGAATGGGTGTGGGTTCCTTTGGAACCCACACCCATTCGTGGTTTCCGTCGAGATGTATGTCGTGCCGATCCTGAAAAGGACTGTCTCGCTGCGACTCTGGTTGAAAGCGATCATCATTCGTCGACGTCGCACTTCGGTCTCGAACGAGCAGTTCGGATTTCGGGGCGCGTCGACACCTGCCCGATCCGCGGCCGCGAGCCGCAGTGGGGGAGGCGAGGCGGTATCCCGGTGGACACCTGCGCCAAAGTTCCCTACACTAGAGCGGTTGCCGTGGCTGACGCATGCGTTCAGCTCGGTGCGGTAACTTACGCCGTCTGACACAAGTCGGACGGCCCAGCCGAATTGCTGGAGGCCCACGATCGGATTCGTCCGGTGTTGCATGGGAACCACAGCGAGAAAGGTGTCGAGGTCGACCTATGACCATGACTGACCCCATCGCAGACTTCTTGACGCGTCTGCGCAACGCCAACACGGCGTACCACGATGAGGTGAAGCTTCCCCACTCGAAGATCAAGGCGAACATCGCCGAGATCCTCAAGCGCGAGGGCTACATCTCCGATTTCCGTACCGAAGACGCAGAGGTCGGCAAGACCCTCATCGTCGATCTGAAGTACGGTCCCAGCCGCGAGCGTAGCCTCGCCGGCGTGCGTCGCGTTTCCAAGCCCGGTCTCCGGGTTTACGCGAAGTCCACCAACCTGCCCAAGGTCCTCGGAGGCCTCGGCGTGGCCATCATCTCCACGTCGTCCGGTCTGCTCACCGATCGCCAGGCGGCCAATCAAGGAGTAGGCGGGGAAGTCCTCGCCTACGTCTGGTAAGGGAGGCCACCACAATGTCGCGTATTGGAAAGATTCCGGTCACCGTCCCCGCGGGCGTTGACGTCACGATCAGCGGCCAGGATGTCACCGTCAAGGGTCCCAAGGGCACCCTCGCGCTGACCATCTCCGAGCCCATCGCAATCGAAAAGGCAGAGGACGGCTCGCTGAGCGTCACGCGCCCCGACGACGAGCGTCGTAGCCGCGCGCTGCACGGTCTGTCGCGGACCCTGGTTGCGAACATCATCACCGGTGTCACCGAGGGTTACACGAAGAAGATGGAGATCCACGGTGTTGGTTACCGTGTGGCACTGAAGGGCAAGGACCTCGAGTTCGCGCTCGGCTTCAGCCACCCGGTGCCGATCGAGGCTCCTGAAGGCATCACCTTCGTCGTCGAGTCGCCCACCCGGTTCTCGGTGTCCGGCATCGACAAGCAGAAGGTCGGGCAGATCTCGGCCAACATCCGTCGTCTCCGTCGTCCGGACCCGTACAAGGGTAAGGGCGTGCGTTACGAGGGTGAGCAGATCCGCCGCAAGGTCGGAAAGACGGGTAAGTGATATGAGCCAGACTGCAAACCAGAAAGCCAAGCGGATTCCGCTGGGCAAGGATGCGTCCACCAAGCGTCGTCTCTCGAAGACGCGTCGTCACTTCCGTCTCCGCAAGAAGGTCTCCGGCACGCCCGAGCGTCCCCGCTTGGTCGTCAACCGGTCCTCGCGCCACATCCACGTCCAGCTCGTGGACGACCTGGCCGGCCACACCCTGGCCTCCGCGTCGACCATCGAAGCAGACGTGCGCGTGGCAGAAGGCGACAAGAAGGCTGCGAGCGCGAAGGTCGGTCAGCTGATCGCCGAGCGCGCCAAGGCTGCCGGCGTGGAAGCAGTTGTCTTCGACCACGGCGGACACGGCTACCACGGTCGCATCGCGGCCCTGGCAGACGCGGCTCGCGAAGGCGGGTTGAAGTTCTGATGACCAACATTTTCAACGGAAGGACAGCCTGATGCCGGGACGTCAAAGGCGTGACGGCGGAAGCGGACCCGCCGGACAGAATGGCCCCAACAGCGGTGACAACAGCAACGCTCGTGGGGACAACCGTGGTGGCGGCCGTGACCGTCGCGACGGTGGTCGTGGCGGAAACGCTGCGGAGAAGTCACAGTTCATCGAGCGCGTTGTCACGATCAACCGCGTTTCCAAGGTCGTCAAGGGTGGTCGTCGCTTCAGCTTCACCGCTCTGGTGATCGTCGGAGACGGCAACGGACTGGTCGGCGTCGGCTACGGAAAGGCCAAGGAAGTTCCCGCGGCCATCCAGAAGGGTGTCGAGGAGGCTCGCAAGAGCTTCTTCCGCGTCCCGATGATCGCCAACACCATCACTCACCCCGTTCAGGGTGAGGCTGCTGCCGGCATCGTCATGCTTCGCCCGGCAAGCCCCGGTACCGGTGTTATCGCCGGTGGCGCTGTGCGCGCCGTGCTGGAGTGCGCTGGTATCGCGGACATCCTGTCGAAGTCGCTCGGTAGCGACAACGCCATCAACGTCGTGCATGCGACCGTTGCTGCGCTCAAGGGTCTGCAGCGTCCCGAGGAAGTTGCGGCTCGCCGCGGCCTCACCCTCGAAGAGGTTGCACCCGCCGGCATGCTTCGCGCTCGCGCACAGGCTGCTGGGAGTGTGAAGTAATGGCAGATCTCAAGGTCACTCAGATCAAGAGCATCATCGGGACCAAGCAGAACCAGAAGGATTCTCTGCGCACGCTCGGTCTCAAGGGCATCCGTCAGACCGTTGTTCGTGAGGACAACGCACAGAACCGCGGTCTGATCAACGTGGTGCGCCACCTCGTAACAGTTGAGGAGGTCTAACCATGACCATCAAACTGCACCACCTGCGCCCCGCTCCCGGATCCAAGTCCAACAAGATTCGTGTTGGACGCGGTGAGGGCGGCAAGCGTGGTAAGACCGCAGGTCGCGGTACCAAGGGCACCAAGGCACGTAACACCGTGCGCGTGGGCTTCGAGGGTGGACAGATGCCGCTTCACATGCGTCTGCCCAAGCTCAAGGGCTTCACGAACCCGTTCCGCGTCGAGTACCAGGTCGTCAATGTCGGCGACATCGCCCGTCTGTTCCCCGAAGGTGGAGCAATCACGGTCGAGGATCTCGTCGCCAAGGGCGCAGTCCGCAAGAACCAGCTCGTCAAGGTTCTGGGCGACGGCGAACTGACAGTTGCCGTTCAGGTGACCGTCGACAAGTTCACCGGTTCCGCCAAGGAAAAGATTGCTGCTGCCGGTGGTTCCGCCACCGAGCTGTGAGTGATCACGCGTAGCTAGTCCGATGGCCGCAGCGCAGCGTTTGCTGCGCTGCGGCCATCGGCGTCTACCAGGTCTTGTCACAGATTGGTCGTGCATGCTCGGACGGGCCAGTATTCTGGTCACCGAGTGGCAAATGTATCTTCGGCTTACCCGGTTTTCGTGGTCTGCCCGCCTAGTTCCCAAATGCTCACTGTTAGAGTTCAAAAGTTCGACAGGTCAAAACGATCTGTCTCCCTACCGTCGTGCCAGGAGGATCTTTGCTTTCCGCCTTCGTCTCGGCCCTCAGGACCCCAGACCTGAGGCGGAAGATCCTCTTCACCCTCGGCTTGGTGGCTCTGTATCGGGTCGGCGCTCTCATTCCGTCCCCAGGTGTCGACTACGGCCGTGTGCGTCAGTGCATCGATATCGCCAACTCCGGTGATTCAGCAGGTATCTACTCGCTGATCAACCTGTTCTCCGGCGGCGCTCTGCTGCAGATGTCGATCTTTGCGATCGGCATCATGCCGTACATCACGGCAAGCATCATCGTGCAGCTGCTGACCGTGGTGATCCCGAAGTTCGAGGAACTTCGAAAAGAAGGCCAGTCCGGCCAGGCCAAGATGACGCAGTACACGCGTTATCTGTCCATCGCTCTGGCAATCCTGCAGTCGACCGGTATCGTCGCTCTCGCGGCACGCGGACAGTTGCTCCAGGGCTGTGACGACATCATCGCCGACAAGTCGATCTTCGGCCTTGTCATCATCGTGCTGGTCATGACTGCCGGTGCTGCCATGGTCATGTGGTTCGGCGAGGTCATCACCGAACGCGGCGTCGGCAACGGTATGTCGCTCCTCATCTTCGCCGGTATCGCATCGCGTATCCCGAGCGAGGGCAAGGCGATCCTCGACAGCCGTGGTCCGCTGGTCTTCGCCTTCGTCTGCCTCGCAGCGCTGTTGATCATCGCCGGCGTCGTCTTCGTCGAGCAGGGTCAGCGCCGCATCCCGGTCCAGTACGCAAAGCGGATGGTCGGACGCAAGATGTACGGCGGATCCTCGACGTACCTGCCTCTGAAGGTGAACCAGGCCGGCGTCATCCCGGTGATCTTCGCGTCTTCACTGCTGTACCTCCCGAACTTGATCGCACAGCTGACTTCGGCCAGCACAGCGGTCGACCCCAGTTGGTGGCAGCGCCTCATCAACACCTACCTGGTGAACCCGGCCAACCCGGTGTACATCGCGATCTACTTCGGCCTGATCGTCTTCTTCACGTACTTCTACGTCGCCATCACCTTCAATCCCGAAGAGCGCGCCGACGAGATGAAGAAGTTCGGCGGCTTCATCCCCGGTATCCGACCCGGTCAGCCGACCGCGGACTACCTCAACTACGTGCTGAGTCGCATCACCCTTCCGGGTGCGATTTACCTCGGCACCATTGCTGTTCTGCCCAACCTGTTCCTCGACATCGGGAATGGCGGCGGCGCGCAGAACCTGCCGTTCGGTGGCACCGCGGTGCTGATCATGGTCAGCGTCGGCCTGGACACCGTGAAGCAGATCGAGAGTCAGCTAATGCAGCGTAACTATGAAGGGTTCCTCAAGTGAGACTTGTCCTCCTTGGTCCTCCCGGTGCCGGCAAGGGCACCCAGGCCGCTATCTTGTCCGAGAAGTTCGGCGTTCCCCATATCTCCACGGGTGATCTCTTCCGCGCGAACATCGGTCAGGCCACCGCTCTCGGTGTGGAAGCAAAGAAGTACATCGACGCCGGCGAACTCGTACCGAGCTCGATCACCAACGACATGGTGAAGGCTCGCGTCGCAGAACCGGATGCCGCAAACGGTTTCCTCCTTGACGGATTTCCGCGCTCGGTCGAACAGGCTCAGGCTCTCGAGGGCATCTTGAAGGACCTCGACACCAAGCTCGATGGTGTTCTCTCCTTCGTTGTCGACGAGGACATCGTGGTCGAGCGCATGCTCGCTCGCGGCCGTGCAGACGACACCGAGGACGTCATCCGCAACCGACTCCGGGTCTACCGCGACGAGACGTCACCGCTGTTCGACTATTACAAGGACAGCATCGTCTCCGTCGACGCGATCGGCGAGGTCGAAGAGGTCAACGCTCGCGCACTGGCAGCGTTGGGTAAGTAATGGTCTTCGGGCGTAAACGCAAGGTCGTTCCGTTCCGCTCTGCGGGCGAACTCGACGCGATGGCTGCTGCCGGCGCGATCGTGGGTTCGGCTCTGGTGGCGGTGCGCGCTGCGGCGAAGCCCGGTGTCAGCACTTTGGAATTGAACGCGGTCGCAGAATCCGTCATTCGTGACGCCGGCGCCGTGCCCTCGTTCCTCGGGTACCACGGCTTCACCGGTTCGATCTGCTCTTCGGTCAACGACCGCGTCGTTCACGGGATCCCTTCAGCTCAGGACATCCTGGCTGAAGGCGATCTCGTTTCCATCGACTGCGGTGCGATCCTCGACGGTTGGCACGGTGACTCTGCCTGGACGTTCGGTGTGGGTGAGATCAGCGTCGCCGATCAGGAGCTCAGCGAAGCCACTCGGCTTTCGATGGAAGCCGGGATCGCGGCGATGATCGCCGGCAATCGTCTGACGGATGTTTCGCACGCGATCGAGGTCGGTACTCATGCCGCCGAGAAGCTGCACGGTCGTTCCTACGGCATCGTCGACGGATACGGTGGACATGGAATCGGTCGGGAAATGCACATGGATCCGTTCCTCGCCAATGAAGGTGCCCCGGGTAAGGGTCCTGAACTGGTAGTCGGATCGTGCCTGGCGATCGAGCCGATGCTCACGCTCGGTACCACCGACACGGTGATTCTCGACGACGACTGGACCGTTGTGACGACCGACGGGTCCCGTGCGGCGCACTGGGAACACACTGTCGCTGTGACCGAGGACGGTCCGCGGATTCTGACTCTCCGCCCGGAGTAGTCGACCCCGTCGCTGACAAGTGTTGGCAGCGAGCATGATTCACGTTCGAGAAGTCCCAGCCTCATGTCGAGGCTGGGACTTTTTCGTTGGGGGAGCGGTGTGCGTCGTCGCCCTGACCGGAGGCGCATTTGGCCTGGTCGTTTACATCGCGTAACATGGCTAGGCGGTGCGCTATGCGCGTCGATAGTTCGTGTGCCTACGCCCGGATCGCTCCGGGATCGGGTCCGCGAAGTGCCGACGATCTTTCCATTGCGTGCCAATGTAACGGAAGCCGATGCACGAAGCATGCCAAACCAAACGGATCGCGGAGGATATGGCTAAGAAAGACGGGGCCATCGAGGTCGAAGGACGAGTAGTCGAGCCGCTGCCCAATGCGATGTTCCGCATTGAGCTCGAGAATGGCCACAAGGTCCTCGCCCACATCAGCGGAAAGATGCGTCAGCACTACATTCGCATCCTCCCGGAAGATCGCGTTGTCGTAGAGCTCTCGCCCTACGATTTGTCGCGCGGACGCATCGTTTACCGCTACAAGTAACGAACTTCCCGGACCTGACCTGGGTCAGGGAGAAGTATGTCTGCTGCGGTTCATCGCGGCGGGCTGCGACAAAACAGGAGATCAGAAGACGTGAAGGTTCAGCCGAGCGTCAAGAAGATCTGCGAGAAGTGCAAAGTGATTCGCCGTAACGGTCGAGTCATGGTGATCTGCGAGAACCTGCGTCACAAGCAGCGTCAGGGCTAGATCTAGCTTTTCGAAGATCTGCTTGGCAACAAGCAAAGAAGACCTCCCAGTACCAGCCATTGTTGACGAGACCCCACGCGATCGTTCACCGATCGCCAAGGTCGGACAATGGTTCACCCCCGGCACGGAGGCCGGGGCCCCACTGAGTTAGTTGATGAGATCATCTGCGCCTTACGGCGCCGGTACTCGGCAAGAGGCACAGGGGAAGGGCTGGGAGCAGACCTCCGCACACCGATAAGGAAATGCCACCATGGCACGTCTCTCTGGTGTTGATCTTCCTCGCGAAAAGCGCATGGAGATCGCACTGACATACATCTACGGCATCGGCCGTACCCGCTCCAAGGAAATCCTTGACGCCACCGGCGTCAGCCCGGATCTCCGGAGCAAGGACCTCTCGGACGAGGACCTGGCAAAGCTCCGCGAGTACATCGAGGAGTCGCTCAAGGTCGAGGGTGACCTGCGCCGCGAGGTTCAGGCCGACATCCGTCGCAAGATCGAGATCGGCTGCTACCAGGGCCTGCGCCACCGTCGTGGTCTGCCCGTGCGTGGTCAGCGCACCAAGACCAACGCCCGTACCCGTAAGGGTCCGAAGCGCACCATTGCCGGCAAGAAGAAGGCGAAGTAATGCCCCCGAAGTCACGTAGCACCGGTCCGAAGAAGACCCAGAAGACGCGTCGCAGGGATAAGAAGAACATCCCGCACGGCGCCGCTCACATCAAGAGCACCTTCAACAACACCATCGTGTCCATCACGGACCCCGCCGGAAATGTCATTTCCTGGGCGTCTTCGGGACACGTCGGCTTCAAGGGTTCGCGTAAGTCGACTCCCTTCGCCGCTCAGCTTGCTGCTGAGAGCGCTGCCCGTAAGGCGCAGGAGCACGGTGTCAAGAAGGTTGACGTCTTCGTCAAGGGACCGGGATCCGGTCGCGAGACCGCAATCCGTTCCCTCCAGGCTGCTGGCCTCGAGGTCGGCACCATTTCCGATGTAACCCCCCAGCCGCACAACGGCTGCCGTCCGCCCAAGCGGCGTCGGGTATAGCGGGAAGGATAGGTAGAAGAAAATGGCACGTTATACCGGACCCATCACCCGCAAGTCGCGTCGTCTGCGCGTCGACCTCGTTGGAGGCGACCAGGCATTCGAGCGTCGCCCGTACCCGCCCGGACAGCACGGCCGCGCGCGTATCAAGGAGAGCGAGTACCTGCTCCAGCTGCAGGAGAAGCAGAAGGCTCGCTTCACCTACGGCGTCATGGAGAAGCAGTTCCGCCTGTACTACAAGGAGGCGAACAACCGCCCCGGCAAGACCGGCGAGAACCTGCTTCGCATCCTCGAGTCGCGTCTCGACAACGTCGTGTACCGCGCAGGCCTCGCTCGCACGCGCCGTCAGGCACGTCAGCTGGTCACGCACGGTCACCTTCTCGTGAACAACAAGAAGGTCGACATCCCGAGCTACCGCGTCTCGCAGTACGACATCATCGATGTCAAGGAGAAGTCGCTCTCCACGCTTCCGTTCCAGGTTGCGCGTGAGACCGTCGGCGATCGCCCGGTTCCCGGGTGGCTGCAGGTTGTCGGCTCGCGTCTGCGGATCCTGGTTCACCAGCTTCCCGAGCGCGCGCAGATCGACATCGCTCTGCAGGAACAGCTCATCGTCGAGTACTACTCGAAGTAAGGCGCTTCGCACCCCGTGAGTGGTTGAGGAGTCTCCGGACTCCTCAACCACTCACAGGGCCGCAGGCCCTTTCCCATCGTGGGCGTCAAATAGTGGACGTCCGTACAGGAGGAAATACCAATGCTCATTTCTCAGCGACCCACGCTGACCGAAGAGGTCATCGCTGATAACCGCTCGAAGTTCGTCATCGAGCCCCTGGAGCCAGGTTTCGGGTACACGCTCGGCAATTCGCTGCGCCGCACGCTGCTCTCGTCGATCCCCGGCGCTGCTGTCACCAGCATCCGTATCGACGGCGTTCTCCACGAGTTCACCACCGTCCCGGGAGTGAAGGAAGATGTCACCGACATCATCCTGAACCTCAAGGGCCTCGTCGTGAACTCCGAAGAGGACGAGCCGGTCACCATGTACGTCCGCAAGCAGGGCCCCGGCGCTGTTACTGCAGGCGACATCGTGCCTCCGGCAGGCGTCACCGTGAACAACCCTGATCTGCACATCGCCACCCTGAACGACAAGGGAAAGCTGGAGATCGAGCTCGTTGTCGAGCGCGGTCGCGGCTATGTCCCCGCCGTCCAGAACAAGGCGTCCGGCGCAGAGATCGGCCGTATCCCGGTCGACTCGATCTACTCGCCGGTGCTCAAGGTCACCTACAAGGTGGAGGCCACTCGCGTCGAACAGCGCACCGACTTCGATCGGCTCGTTCTCGACGTGGAAACGAAGAACTCCATCACCGCACGGGACGCGCTCGCTTCGGCGGGCAAGACCCTGGTTGAGCTCTTCGGCCTGGCCCGTGAGCTGAACGTCGAAGCAGAAGGAATCGAGATCGGGCCCTCGCCCGCCGAGGCCGATCACATCGCTTCCTTCGGACTCCCCATCGAGGATCTGGACCTCACGGTCCGCTCCTACAACTGCCTCAAGCGCGAAGGTGTTCACACCGTCGGTGAGCTTGTCGGCCGTACCGAGTCCGATCTGCTCGACATCCGCAACTTCGGACAGAAGTCCATCGACGAGGTCAAGGTCAAGCTGCATTCGCTCGGCCTGTCCCTCAAGGACAGCCCCGCATCCTTCGATCCCACCACCGTTGCCGGCTACGACGCCGCCACCGGAACGTGGAGTGACACTGATGCCGGTTCCTTCGGCGATGCCGAGGGTACCGAGGACTACGCCGAGACCGAACAGCTGTAGCAGCTCAGGTCCTTTACTAGGAGATCATCATGCCCAAGCCCAAGAAGGGTGCCCGCTTCGGCGGGTCGGCTTCCCACCAGAAGGCGATTTTCGCCAATCTGGCTACCGCGCTCTTCGAGCACGGTCGCATCACCACCACCGAGTCCAAGGCCAAGGCACTGCGCCCCTACGCCGAGAAGCTCGTCACGCACGCGAAGGCCGGCACGCTGGCTCACCGTCGTGAGGTGCTGAAGGTCATCCGTAACAAGGATGTCGTTCACACCCTCTTCGCCGAGATCGGCCCGTTCTACGCGGACCGTAACGGTGGATACACCCGCATCATCAAGACGATCCCCCGCAAGGGCGACAACGCTCCGATGGCAATCATCGAGCTCGTCAAGGAAAAGACCGTCACCTCCGAGGCTGACCGCGCACGTCGCGTCAAGGCTTCGCAGGACGCTCCCGCCGCAGAGAACGTCGTCGAGGCCGTAGAGGCCGACGCGACCGACGCTGAGGTCGAGAACGCTGACGCAGTCGTCGAGGCCATCGAGGACGAGACCGCAACTGCGGCCGACGCTCCCGAGGCCGAAGAGGCCAAGAAGGACTAGTCTCCCTTGGTTTCGGCACACGCTGAATCGAACGAGCCCGCCGCCCCCATCGGGGACGGCGGGCTCGTTCGATTGCGGCTCGACATCTCGTACGACGGCACCGACTTCTCGGGTTGGGCCCGCCAGACCGACCTGCGCACTGTGTGCGGCGAGATCGAAGACAAGCTGGGAACGGTACTACGGCAACCGGTTCAGCTGACTGTTGCCGGTCGGACCGACGCCGGTGTACACGCCACGGGTCAGGTAGCGCACGTCGACGTCCCGGGCGAGTTGCTCCCGGACGACCCGTCGCGACTCGTGCGCAGGCTTGCACGCTTCCTGCCCAAGGACGTTCGGGTCAAAGAAATCTCGGTGGTTCCCGGTGAGTTCGACGCGCGCTTCTCGGCGATGCGACGCTACTACGAGTACCGGGTGACCAACGCGGCATTCGGAGTGGAACCCCTGCGCGCACGCGATACGGTGTCGTACCCCAAACCACTCGATCTCGGAGCGATGCAGGAAGCGTCGACTCGGCTTCTCGGCCTCCACAACTTCGCGGCATTCTGCAAGCGTCGTGAAGGTGCGACCACGGTGCGGGAGTTGCAACGTTTCGACTGGGCGCAGGAAGGCACGGTGTTCACGGCGTACGTGAACGCCGATGCGTTCTGCTGGTCGATGGTCCGGAGTCTTGTAGGGGCAGTCCTCTCGGTCGGTGAGGGGCGGCGCACCGCCGACTGGGTGGCAGGGTTGCTCGACGAAACTTCGCGATCAAGTTCCATCCTCGTTGCGCCGGCGCACGGACTTTCGTTGGTTCGCGTGGACTACCCCGACTACTCGGAACTGGCCGCCCGCAACGCGATTACTCGTGAAACCCGCGAGATTCCGTCTTCGGGTGGATGCTGCGGCGACTGACGACCACTATGCAAAATGCCCTCCCACTTTGTGTGGGAGGGCATTTCACGTGAGCGCCTAACCGGCCAGTTGGCGCGCGATGACCAGCCGCTGAATCTGGTTGGTGCCCTCGAAGATCTGCGTGATCTTGGCTTCGCGCATGTAGCGCTCGACGGGGAAGTCCTGGGTGTAGCCGTACCCACCGAAGACCTGCACGGCGTCGGTGGTGACCTTCATGGCCGCGTCGGTGGCAACGAGCTTGGCGACGCTGGCGTTGCGCGAATACGGAACTCCGGCGTCGCGGCGGCGGGCTGCGTCGAGGTAGGTGGCCCGAGCGGAGTCGACCGCGGCAGCCATGTCCGCGAGCACGAATCCGAGTCCCTGGTGATCGATGATCCGCTTGCCGAAAGCCTTGCGCTCCTTCGCGTAGGCGACCGCGTCGTCGAGTGCGCCCTGAGCGATTCCGACGGCAACGGCAGCGATTCCTAGTCGGCCGGAGTCGAGAGCGCTGAAGGCGATCGGCAGCCCTTGGCCGCGCTGACCGATCAGCCGTTCGTCAGGGATGAAGGCGTCGTCGTAATTCGCGGATGCGGTGGGGACCGCGCGTAGTCCCATCTTCTCTTCGGGCTTGCCGAAGCTGAGGCCCTCGGTGTCCTTGTCCACCAGGAGGCAGGAGATGCCACGTGAGCCGTCGTCACTGGTGCGGGCGAAGAGGTTGTAGAAGTCTGCCTTGCCGCCGTTGGTGATCCACGCCTTCGAGCCGTTGACGCGGTAGCCGCCGTCGGTGGGCGTCGCCTTGCACGACAATGCGGCGGCGTCGGACCCTGCCTGCGCTTCGGAGAGGCTGTACGCGCCGATGGTGTTGCCGCCCAGCATGTCCGGGAGCCAGCGGTTCTTCTGTTCGTCGGTGCCGAAGGTGAACAGCGGGAAGCACGACAGACTGTGGACACTGACCGCCACCGCAACCGCTGCCCAGCGCGAGGCGATTTCTTCGAGGACTTGGAGGTAGACCTCGTAAGGCTGATCACCGCCGCCGAACTCCTCGGGATACGGAAGGCTCAGTAGTCCTGCCTGTCCGAGTGCGGGGAACACGCCGTCTGGGTACTTCTCGGCTTTTTCGTATTCGTTGACCTTGGGCGCGAGTACCTTGTCCGCGACATCACGCGTCAGTTCGATGAGATCGCGAGCTTCTTGGCTGGGCATGAGGCGTTCGACGGGCACGGTCGGCTCCTAGCTAGACGGTAGTACTGTGAACGATACTGCAGTACTGTTTTCAGTATGGCAAGGGTGGCTCACAAGACGACTGCACGCAGGGCTGAACTGTTCGACCAAATGGTCGAGCTGTTCTTGAGTGAGGGTTTCGCCCACTTCACGCTCGACGAGATCGCAGCCCGATTGCATTGCTCCAAGAGCACCTTGTACACCGTGGCAGCGGGAAAAGAGGATCTGGTGCGGGCCGTCACGGTTCACTTCTTCCGTGCGGCGACCGATGCGGTGGAGAGTGCCGTGACCGCAGAAGCGACACCCACTCGTCGAGTGGCGGTCTATCTCGAAGCAGTCGGCGATCGCTTGTCCGCGGCGTCCAGTCAATTCATGGAAGACCTGGCCGAATCGGCGTCGGCGAGCCAGGTTTACGAGAAGAACACGTCAATTGCTGCTGATCGTGTGCGAGCGCTCATCGTCGAGGGCGTGGATTCGGGCGCATTCCGGCAGGTACACGCATCATTTGTGGCCGATGCCGCCGCGGCGACGATGGTTCGGATCCAGCAACGAGCGGTCTACCGGGCAACAGGACTGGACGATGCCAACGCCTATAGGGAATTGGCCGCACTCATCACGGATGGGATCACTGCGTGACCAGTCGCTAGCATCGACGTTCATGGCACCTTTGAACGTCGAAGTCATCGTAGGTTCGGTCCGTGAGGGGCGAATAGGACGCGCAGTGGCGGATTGGTTTGTCGAGGAAGCAACCGCGAATCCGTCGTGGAACGTGTCGGTGATCGATCTCGAGGAGTTGTCGTTGCCCCAGGACTTCTCGGACTCACTTGTTACGGAGGATTTTCGCAAGCGAATCGGGCGCGCCGACGCGGTTGTTGCCGTGACCTCGGAATACAACCACGGGTATCCGGCCGCTCTGAAGACCGCATTCGACTCCGTGAAACACGAGTGGCGGGCCAAGCCGATCGGTTTCGTGTCCTACGGCGGGATTTCAGGTGGTGTTCGGGCCGTCGAACAGCTGAGGCAAGTGGTGGCGGAGCTGCACATGGTCTCGGTGCGTCAGTGCGTGACCATTCATCGGGTACGTAAGCAATTCGGACACCAGCCGTTCGACGTCGATTCGATCGCGATCGATGCACGCGAGAAGATGATTCGTGAATTGCATTGGTGGGGGAGCGGATTGCGGACGTTGCGTGCGAGTGACCCCTACCCCGGCTGATCGGAACCGGCACGATCACGCCATCTGGTGAGCGTCGCCGGCTCGTGGACGGCCGATGAACGAGGTCTCGGAAGCAATGGTCACCAGAGTCAGTTCAACGCGCGCGCGGCCGGTTTCGACCGTGATCTTGTCACCGAGTGCGAATGGCTGAACTATCGAGATTTCAGGGTCGATCCGAGGCCATTGGCGGGGATGTCCGTATACGTAGATCGCGGTCACGCCCGCACGCGGAGGTAGGCCCTCGACGCCGTCGAACAGGACGGTGTCGAAGGCTCCCTCAGACCCTCCACCCTGCCCGGACACACGGAGTCGGTCAGGCACTCCCATGGAGTCGGTGAGCGGGGTCCAGGCACCCGGTCGATCGGTGTGGACGAGTACTCGTGCGCCGGTCGCAATGGCTCGAAAGATCAACTGTTGAGCCAGATAGAGTTCGCCCGCGACGAAAACGGTGTTGACGCCGGGTCCCGACATTCTTGCCGTGACGCCGTGCCCGTTTCGGTCCGAGCCGATGAGCTGGCCGCAGCCGGCCAGGGGCAGAGCGAGTGAGTCGAGTGTGCCGCCATCCATGCGGATGTGCGGCGTGATCGGATCCAGCGCGGTCAGTGCGGTCGGCAAGTTGGTCAGCAATCCGTCGCGCTGGCGCCCACGTAGCGAGACCAAACCGGCCAGCGGTGCGTTCTCAGGTGGATTGCGTGTGGTGAAGCGACAGGTCGCACTGACCTTCGCCGTTCCGCGTTCGCCGGTCGGGCGCAACCGAATTGTCACGGACGTCCCGACCGTTGCCACTGCCCATACCTGAGTCAGGGTCGCGGCTGTGATGAAGCGGGGTTCGATCCCGTATCCGATGTTGGACACGCCGGGCAAGGGGGTACTTCGCCACGTTTCGGTGACCTCGTGGCTGGCGACTCCTCTTGTCACCTGGACTGTGGACGATGCGATCTCCGGTGCGGTCAGGATCCGCGCCTTGCATCCCGTTGAATCGAGCACCCGGATGACACGATTTGCGGCAACAGCGATCGCGCGACCCGCGCCCTGTTCGCCCCCGCCTCGGCGTTCGACTGCTGCACCACCCTCCAAAGCGTCGAAACGTAGAGCAAGCCAGACACTTCTGGTGGCGGTGGCCGGTAGTGGTCCGATGAGACGTTCGTAGACTTCGGTGGCCGGCGTTCCCGATGCGGCGCGGTATCCGTGACTGACAATGTCGATGCCGGTGAGTGAAATATCGTGCTGATAAAGACAATTGGCGAGGGCTGCCGTGGGAAGAAGGTGGGAAGCGTCGAACGAATGACGCCCGATTCTGGTCAGGTAGTCGCGTGGGGGAGCGATCTCGACGACAGCGACGAGTGAAGATCCCTCCACTCGGAGCCCGATCGACTGCTCGGAGGGGGAGTGAAAACTGACGATCGTGCCGCCGCCGACGTCCTTGCGGCGCAGATAGCGAAAGTACTTGACAATCCAGGACATTACCGACCAACCGCCCACATGAAGCAGCATTGATCCGGCGACCATACAACCGATTGCCAGCGCCCAGAGCCAATCCAGCCCACTGGCCATCGCGATTCCGCCCGCACCGATTCCGAGAATCTGTGCCGACACGAATTCGTGCGTCGAAATCCTGTGCGACGACGGCCAATGCCTCAACCGCGATCGGTCCACGGTTCCTCCCCGATACCTGACCTGCGAACTACCCGAAAATTTCCGCCCCGGCGAAACTGTACTGTGTCTTCGCAAGGGGATGTAAGGCACGGGGGGAATGATGGCTGCGACACCTACCACTCGCTGGCAGGTCAACGGGTACCGATTCTTGGTCAGGCGGATGGAACACGCGCTGGTCAGACGAGACGTTCGGATGCTTTACGATCCGATGCGGTCACAGTCGCGCGCCTTCGCCGTCGGAATAGTCCTCGCTGCACTGGGATTGGCGGGTTGCGCGGTGCTTGCTCTGTTTCGGCCACAGGACAAGATCGGCGATGCGGATATCGTCGTTGCAAAGGAATCGGGCGCGATGTTCGTCGCCATGGAGGGTACTTTTCGCCCTGTGCTGAACTTGGCATCCGCACGACTGATTCTGGGTTCGCCAGGAAAACCGGCAATAGTCAAGGCATCCGAGGTCGAGGCGAAACCCCGGGGCGCGCTCGTCGGCATTCCCGGCGCACCGTCCGCGCTGCCGGAATCGGCCGACCCGACCAACGCATTGTGGACGGTGTGCGATTCCGTCGGATCCGACGGGAGAAAATCGTTGACGACTTCGGTCCTGGTCGGCTCGTCCAATGTCGGTGAAAACACGACATATCTGACGAATGACCGTGCATTCCTGGTGAAGTTGGGGGCCGATCACTTTCTCGTGTACGACGGAAAGCGAGCGGAAATCGATGTGGACAATCCGGCGATCATGCGGGCTTTGGGGCTGGAAGGGGCACAGGCGCGACCGATCAGCATCGGATTCCTCAATTCGATTCCCGAAGTTCCGCGCGTCGACGCTCCGCGAATTCCCGAACTGGGCTCAGCACCCCGGTTTCCTCTGCAGAACAAAACTGTCGGCTCCGTCGTCCAGGTTTCGGCGGGTGCGGACCCGCAGTACTACGTGGTACTCGAGAACGGTATCCAGAAGGTCGGCGCGGCAGTCGCTCAACTGATCTACTTCTCGGATTCACAGGGCGCCACCGGGATCACGAACGTCACCCCTGATGCCATCAGTCGTATTCCCTCGGTGAGCGAGTTGACCGTCGACTCGTTGCCGCAGGCGGTTCCGGAGATCGTCGATGATCGCGGCGCGCCTGTCGGCTGTCTGCAATGGGCTCCCTCGCCTGCAGTCGAGGGCGGCGAAAGTAGTTCTGCAACGCTGAAACTCGTCGCTGGATTGCAGGTTCCGATCCTGGAGGGGGGCAAGTTGGTATCCCTGGCGCAGGCGGACGGATCGGGTGACAATCTCGACAGCGTCCATGTCGAACAGGGATTCGGCGGATTTGTTCAAGCGACCGGAATCGAGACGAGCAGCACCAGGCGCGACGGAGTGTTCTACGTATCCGATACCGGTGTGAAATACGGAGTTCCAGACGAAACCTCGGCTCGCGCACTCGGATTGACGCGAACGCCTGATCGCGCGCCGTGGCAGATGCTCGACCTACTTGCATCAGGTCCTGCGCTCGAGAAGGAAAACGCACTGATAGCTCACGACGGAGTCGCCCCCGATACAGCGCCGGCCGCTCCGGTGAACTGAACAGCGCTGACGGTTCAGAGATCGATGTTCCGGCGTTCGGGAAGATGCCGACGAATGACTCGACGAAGGGGCACCGATGCCAACAGCGTCAGTAGGGCGAGGGTGCCGACCGTTCCGGCTCCGACGAGTGCCGCGTCGCGAGATCGGTTGTCGGGGGTCGGCGGCGTGGGTAGGGGATCGATCGATACCGACTGATGATGGACCTGGACGGGTTCCCCCGGTGCCGATTCGCCAGTTACCGCAGCGAGTGGATCGATGACGCCGTGACCGACGTAGGGATTCCAACCCTGCGCCGGAGCGTGGGCCGTGGCTTCGATACGTCGCATGACCTCGAGCGCAGTCAGTTCCGGGTGAACCGACCGGACCAGTGCGGCGGTTGCCGCGACATAGGGCGCAGCGAAACTGGTCCCGTTGAACGACTGTACGGCGCCGTCAGGGCCGTAAACCCCGTTGGTCAGACCGGGCGATGTCGGGTGAAGCGAGGTGATTCCGGTGCCGGGCGCCGCCACGTCGACCCATGGACCTCCGAGGCTGAATGAGCTGGCGGCGCCAGTGGGGTCTACCGACCCGACGGTGAGGACATAGTCGTCGTACCAAGCCGGACTGGCAATCGTCACAACCGAGTCCCACGGATCGGCTAGGGGAGCGAGGGGATCCGGCGGTGGATTCTGGTTCTTGCACCCTCCTGATCCGACGTTACCTGCAGCAGCGACGACTACGACGTTCTTCGCGGCCGTGGCGTATTCGATTGCAGCGCCAAGTCGTTGGTCGTTGATCCCGTCCCCGGCAGGCTTACAGGCGACTTCGGAGATGTTGATGACGCTTGCACCCATGTCCGCAGCGTGACGGACCGCCGATGCCATGGTGTCGACGTTTCCGTAGCCAGACGAGTTCTCGGCTACAGCAGGGTCTTCGCGTTGGCCGGTCACCGAGAAGGCGGCACTGGACTGCCTGATCGAGATGATCTGTGCGTCAGGCGCAGCTCCGGTGAATCCGGAACCCTCGACCTGCTGGGCGGCGATGAGACCCGCCACGACTGTTCCATGTGAGTCACAATCATCGGTGCCGTCGGAGGTCCCGACATAGTCACCGCCGCCTTCGAGTGCCGGTAGCCGGGGATGTCTGCTGACGCCGGTGTCGATGACAGCAATTCGCTGCCCTGCCCCTCGGGTGATCGGCCACACCGAATCGAATCCCAGATCCTGTTGAGAACGTGGGATATCCGCACCGTCACCACCCGCTACGGCGGGGACGCACAGGGTTCGCTGTTCGGTGGGGTGGGGAGGTGCGGGCGGACCGTCCTCCGGCAGCATTGCAGGATCGATGGGGGAAGGAACCGCACTCGATGCGCCACCCGCCCCGGCGAGAACTGTGAAGGCAACGATCACGAATGCGGCACAGGTGTTTGTCGCGCGTCGAATCACCATCGAGATCCGATCGCTCAGAGACCGCGCATGAGCGCGAAGAGCCCGCTGACCCAGCAGATCAGCGGAACGATTGCTGCAATCGCAGCGAGGTCCAACAGTTCGGCCGCGCGCCGCATCACGGGGCTGAATGTGTTCTGGGGGGCGAGGATTCCCAGAATCAGTGACAGGAGGAGAACAGTCATAGTGATGGCGAAGACGACCAATGCATGGTCGCGATGGGTCCATGCCATGTCGCCCAGGAGAACGAGAATCACCGAGATGCCTGCCGCGATGAGTGGGACCGCCTGCTGTGCGCCCGCATAGGTGCGCCCGCGAAACATCAGCACGACGGCCGTCGCCAATGCGAGAGCAAGGTTCGGCCAGACGATTCCCTGACCGGTCCAGGACCACCCGAGTGCGACTGCGGCAGTGAGCGCGACCACCGACGTGGCCACGATCAGTCCGGTCAGATAGCTACGAGCCCGCCCCGCCCTGTCGGTCAACTCGGTCAGCCCGGGTAGCTCGGGCTCGGGCACGCCGTCGCGATCGTCGTCGAGGGGATTACTCGGCGTCGGAACCGGGGGAAGCGGTAATCGCGCGAACAGCATCGACAGTCGAGCAGTGAACGTGAGAACGATCAATGCCGCGGCAATCACCGCGCTGCTGACCGTCGCGGTGCGCGCCTCGGGAAGCGTCGTCGTGACGGCGAAGGTGCTCACCGCAGCAAGGAGGACGACGAGAAGTGTGGTGAAGACGGCTAATCCGGCACCGCACAAGCGGAGGCAGATCAGAGTTACCGCGGCTGCGAATGCCGAACCGAGAAGGAGATGAGCAGAAAGGACAGTGCCGGGTACACAAAGTGCGCCGGAGACGAAAGCCAGTGGCACCGCCGTGCATCCGAGTGTGATGGAGCTTGCAGTGTCTGCGTACACGCGCGCTGCCACGACGGCGGTGACGGTGAGCACCAAGGACGTGACTCCGCCGCAGACAGCGCCGATCAGACCCGTATCGCCGAGGACCAGGGCGAGGGCCGCGATGAGCGCTGCGACGAGGGCGGCGGACGAGCCGACGACGCGCGCGGTGATCGGAGTCCAGCGCCGGTAGATGTCTGCATCCGTGGCCGCGACGGTGTACATGATGTCGTCGAAGAGTGGGGGCGGGGCAGCCGTGTCCGCGGCCTCGAGTACGAGCAATTCCCCATCGCGTATTCCGTGCTCGTGCAGCGACAGCATCGGTGCCAGCGGCGCCCTGCCGACTTTCGACAGAGTCCAGTCGACGGGCTCGAATTGTTCGGTGCTGTGGTCGAACTCGTTGAGATTGCTGTGGTTGACAATTGTGTCCACAATGCCCGGAATGACCGCCGTGAGTGGAACACGAAGCGGCACCGCAAGATCCACCTGCGAATGGGCTGAAAGTACCGTCAACCTGCACAGTTCGGCAGAATGGGTCGCGCGTGGTCCGTGTCCGGTGTGTGCAGCGCTGGTTGTAGTGGTGCTGGTCAAGATCTGTCCCCTCCCATGACGCGATTCCCCTGTCGCGTCACCCCAGTTCACCCGAACGATACGACATGAACTGCGCGCCCGTGTCGGAGACAGCGCCGACAACAGGTGGCACCGACCCGAGTGTCGGTGTTGTGATCTACTCTCTTGCAATTGCGCGAGTACGCCTTGGGGGGCCGGCGGTAGCCGGGACGAGGCGCATGTCGGCAACAGTTGCAGCACCGATGGGGGTGGGTGAATTGAGCACTGTCAGATTTGCGCGTCGAGCGCGCCGTGAATCGCCGCGCACACCGGGCGGCGAGGTGACGCTTCAGGCCCCACCGGAGATTCCTCGCGTCACGCCGGGAAACCTACTGACCAAACTACTTCCGGTGATCATGGTGGTTGCCATGATCGGCATGGTGGCGCTGATGTTCTCTTCCGGCATGGCGCGCAATCCGATGTCTCTCCTGTTTCCGGTCATGATGATGGTGTCGATGCTCGGGATGCTCGCCGGGGGCGGTCGTAGCGGTGGAGCACGGGCGTCCGAAGCGAACGAGGACCGCAAGGACTACCTGCGGTACCTGGATCAGATGCGCAGCGATGTTGCTGCGACGTCTGGTGCGCAGCGTGCTGCACTGCAATGGAGCAACCCCGAGCCGTCGTTGCTCTGGACGTTGGTCGGAACTGTGCGGATGTGGGAACGTCAGATCACCGACTCGGACTACTGCCACGTTCGGGTCGGTCTGGGTACACAGCGATTGGCCACCAGACTCGTATCTCCGGAGACCGGGCCGGTCGAGGATCTCGAACCCGTCGCCGCTGTCTCGCTTCGGCGATTCGTTCGTGCGCATTCGGTTGTCAAGGATCTGCCGACAGCCGTCTCGCTTCGCGGATTTGCTGCGATGTCCATCGAGGGGCAGAGAGATTCCGCTCGTGCGCTTGTCCGCTCGATGTTGATGCAGCTGTGCACTTTCCACGGTCCGGACACGGTCCAAGTTGCGGTGGTGTGCGGTCCCGATACCGAATCCGAGTGGGAGTGGGTCAAGTGGCTCCCACACGTGCAACATCCGGAGTCTCAGGACGGCGCCGGCACTTCACGTATGGTGTTCGGTTCGTACCTCGAGTTCGAGAGTTCCCTCGGTGAATCGCTTTCGATGCGTGCTCGGTTCGCCCGCAACACTCCAGCGAGTGCGGGCGTTCCGCATCTCGTGTTGGTCGTGGACGGTGGCTTGCTCGAAGGTGACACCGGCCTGTTGTCCGAATCCGGGCTCGACTCGGTGACCGTCCTCGACCTGTGCGGGTTCTGCCCGCGCTTGGCGGCGGCGCGTGGTCTGCGACTGGTCGTCGGTAGCGAGCAGATCGGCGCGGTGAGCAGCGCAGGAGTCGAGAACTTTGCGACGCCTGACGCTGCGACGACGAGCCTGGCCCAGTCGTTCGGACGTCGCATCGCACCGTTCCGCGCGGCATCGCAGAACGCCGTGGACGCAGCCGACGACGACCGGTCCCTTCGGACTTGGAGCCAGATGTTGGGGATAGGAAATGTTGCGAGGTTCAATCCCGAGCACGGCTGGCTGCCACGTCAGGGGCGCGACCGACTCCGCGTGCCGATCGGTGTCGGACAAGACGGAAACCCCGTCGAACTGGATCTGAAGGAATCGGCCGAGAACGGTATGGGTCCGCACGGGCTGTGTATCGGAGCCACCGGTTCTGGCAAGTCGGAGTTCCTGCGAACCTTGGTGCTCGGCCTGATCGCGACCCATTCACCCAACGCACTGAACCTCGTACTGATCGACTTCAAAGGTGGTGCAACCTTTCTCGGCCTCGAAGAGGCGCCGCACGTTGCTGCGATCATCACCAACCTTGCCGAGGAATTGGCGATGGTCGATCGTATGAAGGACGCGCTCGCCGGCGAAATGAATCGTCGACAAGAACTGCTGCGTGCGGCGGGAAACTTCGCAAACGTGTCCGATTACGAGAAGGCGAGGCTGGCCGGCGCTGCACTCGATCCGTTGCCTGCACTCTTCGTGGTTGTCGACGAGTTTTCCGAACTGCTCAGTCAACAGCCGGAATTTGCCGAATTGTTCGTGGCCATCGGGCGATTGGGGAGGTCACTTCACATCCACTTGTTGTTGGCCAGTCAGCGGCTCGACGAAGGAAAGCTTCGGGGGCTCGACAGCCATCTTTCGTATCGGGTCGGTTTGAAAACTTTCTCGGCGAACGAGTCTCGTTCCGTTCTCGGTGTTCCCGATGCTTATCACCTACCAGGCACGCCCGGTGCGGGATATCTGAAGTCCGATTCTGCTGAGATCGTTCGCTTCCAAGGTGCATACGTGTCAGGCCCGTACGAGGGCGAGCGGATAGTGCCCACTCGATTCTCGGTCGATTCCCCCGTCGAACTCGCGCCGCTGCCCTTTACCGCGACGCCCGTGATCGGGCCGGAGGCTGTTGTCGGTCCCGTCGAGCCCGATGTCGTCGACATGGGTGAAATTGGTGATGATGCACGTACTCTCATGGGAGTCCTCGTCGACCGCATGCGCGGTCACGGTCCGCGCGCGCACGAGGTGTGGCTCCCGCCACTCGAGGCATCTCCGACGCTTGACCAGTTGCTGCCGCGGTGGGCGGCCGGTGATCAACCTCGCGGAAATCTGAGCGCACCCTTCGGCATAGTCGACAGGCCGTTCGATCAGCGCCGCGATCTTCTCGTCGCCGATCTCAACGGATCGACGGGCAACCTTGCGATCGTCGGAGGCCCGCAGTCGGGAAAATCGACGGCGTTGCGCACATTGATCCTGTCTCTGAGCATGACGCACACGTCGGAACAGATTCAGTTCTACTGCCTCGACTTCGGCGGTGGAACGCTCCTCGGGTTGAAGGATCTGCCGCACGTCGGATCGGTGGCAAACCGCTTGGATTCCGACCGCGTCCGGCGCACGGTTGCCGAGGTACTCGGTGTGGTCGCGAAACGAGAGCGGCTGTTTCGTGACCTCGGTATCGACTCGATGGCCGATTTCCGAAGACTGCGAACAGTTGATCCCACCGGGGAAGGTGTGGCGGCGGGACTCCGAGATGACCCGTACGGTGACGTCTTCCTCGTCGTCGATGGTTGGCCCAGTGTTCGTTCGGATTTCGAATCGCTCGAGCCTCAGATCAACATGCTCGCCGGTCAAGGATTGTCCTTCGGTGTGCACGTGATCGTCACGACGTCGAGGTGGGCCGAGATCCGGCCGGCACTCAAGGACCAACTGGGTACTCGTATCGAACTTCGGTTGGGCGATCCGGGAGATTCGGATGCGGGTCGCCAGAAAGCCGGCCTGGTGCCGGAAGGTCGACCGGGTCGTGGCATCACACGCGACGGACTTCACCTTCTTACCGGACTACCTCGAATCGACGGTTTGCCAGGTAGTGAGAACTCCAGCGGGAGTGTGACGGCGACGGTCGAACGTATTGCGGCCATGTCGAATTCGCGTCCGGCACCGACCGTGCGGATGCTTCCGGATTCGTACTCGCGGGCAGAACTTCTCGAAACTGTCGGGACCCGGTGGCCCTCACCGAGTGCGGCCGACGGTCGGTGCCTCACCGTGCCGATCGGCCTCGGTGAGACCGACCTCGCGCCGGTGTACATGGACTTCCGGGAACACCCGCACTTCTTGATATTCGGCGACACCGCGTGTGGCAAGACATCTCTTCTGCGCGCAATAGCGGAAGGGATCATCGCGTCGAACACACCGGCCCAGGCCAAGCTGATTATCGGTGACTATCGGCATTCCCTGCTGGGAGTGGTCGAAGGGAATCACCTCGGCGGGTACTCGGCGTCGTCGACGACCTTCGGAGAGTTGATGGTCGACTTGGCTCGGATAGTCGCCGCGAGGATGCCGAACGCCGAAACAACGCAGCAGCAATTGCGGGAACGATCGTGGTGGAGTGGGCCGGAGATTTATGTACTGATCGACGACTACGACCTTGTGGCTACACCGAGTGGAAATCCGGTGGCGCCGTTGCTCGAATACATTCCGCATTCCAAGGACATCGGTTTGCACCTGGTGATTGCCCGCCGTTCCGGTGGTGCGGCCAGAGCATTGTACGAGCCGGTGATCGCGAGAATTCGCGACATGGCACCGGCCGGATTGATCATGAGCGGGAGTCGTGACGAGGGAAATCTCGTCGGCACCGTCCGCGCGTCGACATTGCCGGAAGGTCGTGGGGTCTACGTTTCTCGCTCGCAAACCCAACTTGTCCAAGTTCCGTGGATGCCACCGCTGTGACCGTTCCGTCCTTGGTGTCAGTCTCGTTACATTGGGGTCCATCCAATATCTGGGTGGTATCGGGTCAACGCGAATTCTGTTGCAGTGCAGACCTCAGACGGGAAACGGCGTCGGGTCCCGGTACCGGTGAAAATGCGATCGATTTCGTCGACGACGACTATGTCGACGTAGATGGTCGGATTGTCCCGACGGTTTTGGAGCTGGCCAGGCTGATTTCCAGGGCGATGGACGGGTGCGGAATCGTCGATGTAGACATTCTCTATCTCAGTCATCCCTCGGATTGGGGTGCCCCACGCAGGCGGCGATTGCTCGATGCCGCACGGCGAGTGGCGCACGACGTCGTCCTCGTTCCGACGTCGGTCGCGGCGGCGAGGTCGGCTCACACAGCCTGGCGATCGCGGTGCGTCGTCCTCGAACTGCGTGGCGGAACGGTGGTCGCTTCTGTTGTCGGTGAGGTCGACGGCGAACTCCGAATCGACGGGGCACAAAGTTCGGCGATCGCAGACGTTGCGGGGTTGTTTTCCGCAATAGGGGACTTGTCGGTTCGGGACGCCGTGGTGCTGGTCGGGCCGCGCTCCCATGCCGTTGCGGCTTCGCTCGAACGTGGCTCGACGAATGTCCACGGCCACGCGAGCATTCGAATTCTGGACGAGAGTCGGGTGGCGTCGTCTCTGGTGGATGCTCAGACGCTCGTTCGCCAGACAACCGCGCGGGACAGTTCCGGTCGAATCGTCGACAATTCGGCTTTTGGCGCCGGGTGGGTAGGCGATTCGGATGGCGCGATGTCGATTACTTCCATGGACTCGACTGCCTCCTCACCGCGTCGAGTCGGCGGGAGGAACGGAGGCCGTCGATGGTTCGCTGCGGCGCTTGCGATGGTCGCCGTCGTCGCTGTGGTCGCGGCAACGGTTGTGGTGTTCACTCGCGATCGAAGCGATTCTCGGTCGGCAGGGTCGGTCGCAGCTACGGCGGAAGACGAAGTTGAGATCGCGGAGGCGTCGAAAGATCAGGGGAAGCCCGCACCGAAGACTTCGATTCCGTCGATCGAGCCCGATGCCACGCCGGAACTCAGGCGTGTGGACCTGGGAAGCGTTGCAGCAGAGTTGCCTTCCGATTGGAAGCTTCTGTCACCAGGGACTTCGAGCGGTCGTACCGATTTGATACCCAGCTCCGGCGAGGATCGCAAGATCGTGGTCATCGAGAAACGTCTTGAGGAAGGTGCGGGATTCGATTCCGTCGAAGCTGCTTTGCGTCAGCAGTTTTCGGCGTTCGAGGACCCGTTGCGGTTCGGAGAGTTTTCTGTGATCGACGATGCCGCAGGAAAACAGGCAGTGGTGTACGTCGAGTTTCCGGACGATTTCTCCGAGGTGCGTTGGCACGTGTACGTCGGCAACGGTCGGCAAGTGAGTATCGGCTGCCAGTATCTGGTCGGTGAGTGGGACAGTCTCGAAGCGGACTGTCTGCGGATGTGGCAGTCAATCGAATTCAAACCATGATCGGATCGGTCGGTTCTGAAAATATTCTTCGGTCGGGCCGGAACCGTTGGCACGGAGATCGCGTCAAAGTATGTGTAGCGCACATCAGGGAGTTCCGCTCGGACCCCGGTGCACATTCGACGGGCAAGCCGTCGTGTGTGATCGCCGATTCCGAACGGTACTCACCGAATCCAGGGGGACGACATGGGCTTTACCGCAACTACCGCTGAACTGATCGATTCGGCGGGGACCATCGACGGACATCTCGGTGACATCAGGGGACTGGTCAACGCTGTTCGGTCGGAGGCCGACGCTTCGCACAATTCGTGGAACGGCGCCGCACAGGTCGAATACGCAGGAATCATGGAGCGATACAACAGCGCGGCCCTGAAGTTGGACACTGCTCTGACCGACATCTGCGAGCAGATCAAACAGGCTGCTGGAACCTTCGACTCGACCGAAGACGACAACGTCAGCGCGCTTCGCGGCGCGACGGTGAACATGTCCTGACCGTGAGCGCTTCACCGTTCGATCAAGCAGTCCTCAGCCAGTAGTTCTCACAATTTCTCTCCAGTCACACCGAACCGGGAGCAGTTATGTCCGACAGGATCAAGTACGACTTCGGCGGCCTCGCAATGCTGTCCGACCAGATGAAACAGCAGGCCAAAGCGATCAACGACAAGCAGGGCGACATCAAGGTTGTCGTAGACAAGCTGCAAGCAGGCTGGGAAGGGGCAGGCTCCGAAGCGTGGAACGACGCACAGCGCCGCTGGGCCCAGGCTTCCGAAGAACTGAACATGGTTCTCGCGCAGATCGCCGGAGCGACGGCGAGCGGCTCGGAGAAGATGCAGGAAGCTGATCGGATCGCCGCAAACGGGTTCGGTCGCTGACAGCATTCATGTCGTGATGACACCCCGCCTGCCCCGGTACCGTCAGGTTGCCGGGGCAGGCGCATGTCGATCGCTTACCCCCTGGTTCCGGGGAGGGCGTTGTCGACGGCGATGGCTGCGCTTTGACCTGGCAGCGGGTAGACCGGTATCGTCTATCGGTGGCGTGCCGTAGGGCTCCGGCAGAAATGCGTGGAGACCGGCGGTTCTCGGGTCTCAACTGGCCGCCGAGGATCGTTTACGCGATACGCACATGGTCAGCAGTGGAATGAATTAAGACGAGGAAGATCTGTGTCTACGTACACCCCGAAGGCCGGAGATGTGACCCACACGTGGCACGTCATCGACGCCACTGACGT
The DNA here is from genome assembly GCF_003852455.1 of Rhodococcus sp. KBW08. Classification (NCBI taxonomy): domain Bacteria; kingdom Bacillati; phylum Actinomycetota; class Actinomycetes; order Mycobacteriales; family Nocardiaceae; genus Rhodococcus; species Rhodococcus sp. KBW08. The sequence goes on along the minus strand of NZ_QAJJ01000002.1, from coordinate 712,547 downwards.
GGTGCTCGGCCGTCTTGCCGTTCAGGCAGCGAACTTGCTGCGTGGCAAGCACAAGCCCACCTACGCGCCGCACATCGACGGTGGTGACTTCGTTGTCATCATCAACGCAGAGAAGGTTGCCATCAGCGGCAACAAGCTCCAGGGCAAGAACGTTTACCACCACTCCGGATTCCCGGGTGGCCTGAAGTCCCGCACTGTCGGTGAGGTCCTCGACAGGACTCCCGATCGTCTCGTCGAGAAGGCCATTGTCGGCATGCTCCCCAAGACGAAGCTCGGCCGCGCAATGAGCAGCAAGCTCAAGGTCTACGCGGGCCCGAATCACCCCCACACCGCGCAGCAGCCGGTGCCGTTCGAGATCAAGCAGGTCGCACAGTGACATCGCCGGAAGAGCAGAACGTGTCCGAAGAGAACATCGAAGCAGTGGAAGAGCTTGTCGCCGCTGACGCAGTCGAGGTCGTCGAAGAGGTTGCTGCAGCTACGCTCGCACCGATCGTCCTCGATCGCCCGGTCCAGACCGTCGGTCGCCGCAAGGAGGCTGTCGTTCGCGTCCGGATGGCTCCCGGCACCGGTCAGTTCAAGCTCAACGGCCGTACGTTGGAGGATTACTTCCCCAACAAGGTTCACCAGCAGCTGATCAAGGCTCCGCTGGTGCTCGTCGAGCGTCCCGAGTCTTTCGACATCATTGCACTGCTGCACGGTGGCGGCCCGTCCGGTCAGGCAGGCGCACTGCGTCTGGCTATCGCGCGCGCACTCATCGAGGTAACCCCTGATGATCGTCCGGCCCTCAAGCGTGCAGGCTTCCTGACGCGTGACGCCCGCGCGGTCGAGCGTAAGAAGTACGGCCTGAAGAAGGCCCGTAAGGCATCGCAGTACTCCAAGCGCTGATGCTTTGCCGAGGTTGACCCGACGGGTCTGCTTCGGCACCTGTTCACCACGAGAGCGGGCGTCCATCGTTACCGGACGTTCGCTCTTGTGTTTCTCGGAGAAATTCCATTCTCGAGTTCCATTCTCGAGGTTCACAGGATTCAGGAGTCGTTCTATGGGTCGGTTGTTCGGTACTGACGGTGTTCGTGGACTTGCCAATTCGGATCTGACTGCAGATCTTGCATTGAGATTGGCAGTGGCCGCGGCGAGCGTACTGACAGCCGACACCTCGGATGCACGTCCGACCGCCGTGATCGGCCGCGATCCTCGCGCCAGCGGTGAGATGCTTCAGGCTGCGGTGACGGCCGGGTTGAGTTCCGCAGGCGTCGACGTGCTCGACGTGGGTATTCTTCCGACTCCGGCAGTTGCCTACTTGACGGCAAAGCTCGACGCCAGTCTCGGTGTCATGATTTCGGCATCGCATAATCCCATGCCGGACAACGGAATCAAGATCTTCGCGGCCGGTGGACACAAGCTGGACGACGCCGTCGAGGTGGCGATCGAGGATGCGCTCGACGGCGCTGCAGCGCCTGTACTTCCGACCGGTGCCGGGATCGGCCGAGTCCGTACCGTCGACGACGCCTCTCAGTTGTACCTGGCACATCTGGCGAGCGCGGCTAGCGAGCCGCTTGCCGGACTCACCGTTGTCGTCGACTGCGCCAACGGCGCCGCTTCCGCGCTCGCACCGGCTGCCTACGCCGCAGCGGGCGCTCGCGTCATCGCGATCAGCGCCGATCCCGACGGCCTCAACATCAACGATGGTTGCGGATCGACGCACCTGGAGAATCTTCAGAAAGCCGTGGTCGATCACGGGGCGGATCTAGGGCTCGCACACGACGGCGACGCGGACCGCTGCCTGGCAGTCGACGAGACCGGAGCGGTGGTCGACGGCGACGCGATCATGGCTGTTCTGGCGATCGCGATGAATGACGCCGGCGAATTGGTCGAGAACACTCTCGTCGCGACCGTCATGAGCAATCTCGGGTTGCACATCGCGATGCGGGAGGCCGGAATCAACGTCGTGACGGCGGCCGTAGGTGACCGCTATGTCTTGGAAGAACTGCGTGCGGGCGGGTACAGCCTCGGTGGAGAACAGTCAGGCCATGTCGTGTTGCCGGCGTTCGGTACCACAGGCGATGGAATTCTCACCGGTCTCCGTTTGCTCGGACGCATGGCTCGTACGCGCAAGTCGGCATCCGCATTGGCCGCAACGATGACCACCCTCCCGCAGGTGCTGATCAACGTCAAGGTCGGCGACAAGGCGACGGTGGCAGCGTCGCCGTCGGTACTTGCGGCAGTCGCGGACGCCGAGCGCGTTCTCGGTGACGGTGGTCGAGTGCTCCTGCGTCCGTCGGGGACAGAGCAACTGGTCCGCGTCATGGTCGAAGCAACCGAACTCCCGCTCGCGCAGAAGTTGGCCGACCAGTTGGCCGAGATCGTCGGTTCGGTGTAGCCCCACATCGCGAGTTCGCGTTGCCGAGAAAACGTAGACGCGTTCGCGTTTTCGAGGGAACGTAAATGCGCCCCGCTGCGTCCAAGGAGTCATAGGCCGCTCGACGTGCGAGTGGTTCCGCTCAAACTTGGGGGTCGCTCGTGGACGTCGACCGTGCTGGAACAGATGAATTGGCACGCCGTGCGGTGTCGGCGGCTCAGGATCTGCGCGCTTCTGCGGAACCGATCAGGCATTTGCGATTCGGCGGTGCTGTTTCGGGCCGTGACTATGCCGAGCACGGGGTCGCGTTGGCCTCGGCATTGGCGGTCGTGAATTCCCGCTTGGTCGGGCGTGCCGATTTTCTCGAGATGCTGGGGCGCAGGCTTTCCTCCTCGACCGAGGCGGTCGTCGACGTGGACCGTGCGGGCGCGCAGCGGTTGCGCGGCTCCGGCGGGTCGGCTTCGTGACCCCCAACAGCGTGACGCCTCACGCCGTGACGAACGGCTTTAGGTTCGTCGAAGATATTCTTGCACTGCGTGATTCGCTCATGCATCCCGACGAGATCCTGGATGCTGGTGCGAGAGGACTGCAGTTCTTCGGTCGATTTCACGACCTGGCCACTCAGTTGGGTTTCGAAGAACGACTGCTTACGTCCTACGAGGATTCGTATCGTGCTGAAGTGGGCATCGATTTGGAGGCACTGACGCGAGACGTGTCGGACTTGGCTGGGGCCGTGGATGGTTCGGTCGCGGAGATCACGATGCTGACGGTCCTGGCGGAGAACCTTCCAGCGGTGTGGAATGTTTCCGGAGTGGATGTGGTCGTAGATCAGGTCTTCGGGGCGAGGCGAGAAGCTCGGTCCGATGCAGATTCGGCGCCACTGTTGATCGCACTGGCTGACGAATTCGCGCGGACTGTTCGAACGGCGCTGGCCGACAAGGCTTTCAAGGTGGCCAGTCTCGACCGGGCGACGATCGGCGGTCTGGGCGTGGGGGAGATCGAGCAGTTGACCCGCGCCGCTTCCAGCGGTTGTGGTGCGGAGCAATGGCTGGAGACAGTTTTTCGTTCTGTGTATCTGGACGCTCGCGACGAATTCGACAGGGCGTGTGCGCAGTGCGCGAGTGCAGTAGGCGATGCTTTCGACGTTGCGACGCAGTGGCTGACAGATGCGTTCCCGTCAAGCTTGCCGGTCGCGGAGCCGAGCGCTTCCGGTGCCGCGGCGTCGCCGTTCTCGTTTTCGATCGGCGGCAACGTGTGGGGCTTCTCGATTACTCCCGACGGTCGCGGGGTGAGTCTCGATGTCACCGGCGCTGACGGGAGCGCTGCGTCGGTCAGCGTGGAGTTGGACGAAAATGGTTGGCCGCGAATAGTGTTCGACGCCGATCAGGAAACGCTGCAGGAACCGCCCCAGTCGGAGGTACTTCAGCCCGAGCTGCCGGTTGAAACCACCACCGAGGTATCCACCACCGAGGTATCCATCACTGAGGTTTCCGCCGCTGAGGTATTGCCGGCGCCGGGTCCGGAGATGGAGCCAGACGCGGAGCCGCCTGTCGCAGTTCCCGAGGAGTCGTCTGCCGTCCCCGCCGACGAGACGGGTGCCGAGTTGGCCGGCGCTGGTCCGCTGTGAAGTCCGTACACGCGCCGTTCGAAGCGATCCGGCGAACCCTCGATGCTCAACTCGACGATTTCCGTGAGCGCAGAGCAGTCGCGGCGACCGAGGAAGCGCGTCGGAGCCCGCCGTCGCTGCGATTCGATACCGAAGTTGCCGCGAACGACACCGCTGACAGCGATCCTGACAGCTCCGTCGGAGTCGGCCCGTACCTGCGGTCCGCGTCCGAGCCGACGCCGACTGAGCCGAGCCCGCCGCCGAAGACGGGGGCGAGCCCGGACCCCTACTTACGCAACAGCTGGCTGGCCCGCGCGTCGGAGTGAGGTTCGACCGGGAGCAACGGTGACGTGTGCGGGATTTCGACGTCGGGATCAGCGAAGTCCTTGTACTTCTTGTCTCCGGTCAGATGGAACAACAGGAAGCCCGTGAGCAGGCACCGTGTGGCGGCCTGTGTCTTACGCTCGGACCCACCGAGACCCAGAGCGCCGAGGAGTCGTCGGCCTTCGATCAGTCCGGCGTCCTGACCGTCGTTCACGGTACGTGCCACGACGGGTCCGCCCCACTCCACGCTCAGGGGGCGGGCATTGCTGGTCATGGAATCGACGTCGTCTTCGCCGGCGAGGATCAATCCGGGCGCTGTGATCTTCGACGCGTAGTTCTCCGCCTTGGGTGCCGTCGGGGCTGGGAACAGCGCGGCGACCGCACCGACATCCCCACGTTGAGCTGCCGCCAGCACTGCCGCGCCCGCGCCCATGCCGTGACCGGCAAAGGCGACCCGATCGGGTTGGACGCTGATCTGGCCGGGGCCGAGGCGTACGCCGACGCAGATGTCGAGAGTGGCCCGAAGATCTGCCGCCAATCCGAGATGTGACGGGACCGGACCGCGTTCGCTGTCGGGCGCCGCTGCGACGATTCCCCAGGAAGCGAGGTGCTGGAGTGTCTGCTCGTACTTGTGGGACCCGACCATCCACCCGTGCGCGAAGGCAACGGCGGGGAGATTGAAACCGGTTTCCGGCGTGTACACGACACCCGGCTGTCCGGCCAGGGCGAGGTTGCCGCGGAGAACTCGATGCGGGCCGCGCTTGGACAGCTCACGGGTCAGTGTCTTCAGTTTCGGTGCCACGGTTGAAGACGTTATCCGATGAGCCGCCTCGTGTATGCGGAGCGGACACTGCAACCAGGTGCGGGAACCGCAAAATGCGCCCACTGCCGATGTCCAAGTACCCTGAGTCACCATGTGCGGAATCGTGGGATACGTCGGCCACCGCCCAGCTCTGGGCGTTGTGGTGGAGGCTTTACGGCGAATGGAGTATCGCGGGTACGACTCGTCGGGAATCGCGATTCTCGACGGAACCGGTGGGGTCGAGATCGAGCGTAAGGCCGGTAAGTTGGCCAACCTCGAGGCGGAGCTCGGCGAGTACGGCGCGGATCACTTCGTCGGTACGTCCGGTATGGGCCATACCCGGTGGGCGACGCACGGGCGTCCGACGGATCGCAATGCACACCCGCATCGTGATGCGTCGGGCAAGCTGGCTGTCGTTCACAACGGAATCATCGAGAACTTCGCCCCGCTGCGAGCGGAGCTCGAGGCTGCAGGCGTCGAGCTTCAGAGCGACACGGATTCCGAGGTGGCAGTCCACCTGGTAGCCCGGGCGTACGCGCAGGGGTCGACGGCAGGCGACTTCATCGAGAGTGCCCTGTCGGTGGTTCGCCGGTTGGAAGGTGCGTTCACGCTCGTCTTCACGCACGCCGACCACGCGGACACGATCGTCGCCGCCCGCCGCTCGACGCCGCTCGTCGTCGGTGTCGGTGAGGGCGAGATGTTCCTCGGCTCCGACGTCGCCGCGTTCATCGAGCACACGCGCGATGCGGTTGAACTCGGACAGGATCAGGCAGTGGTGATCACTGCCGACAGCTACCGGATCTCGGACTTCGCGGGCAACGAGGCAGAAGGACGCCCGTTCCGCATCGACTGGGATCTCGCGGCCGCCGAAAAGGGTGGTCACGACTACTTCATGCTCAAGGAGATCGAAGAGCAGCCGACTGCGGTTGCCGACACTCTCCTCGGACACTTCGAGAACGGGAAGATCGTCCTCGACGAGCAGCGGTTGTCGGACCAGGAGCTGCGCGACGTCGACAAGGTGTTCGTCGTCGCCTGCGGTAGTGCTTACCATTCCGGCCTGTTGGCGAAGTACGCGATCGAGCATTGGACGCGTCTACCTGTCGAGGTCGAACTCGCCAGCGAATTCCGTTACCGCGACCCGGTTCTCGATCGTTCGACGCTCGTCGTCGCGATCTCGCAGTCGGGGGAGACGGCCGACACACTCGAAGCTGTCAAGCATGCCAAGGATCAGAAGGCACGGGTCCTCGCGATCTGCAACACCAACGGTGCGCAGATCCCTCGCGAGGCCGACGCCGTCCTCTACACCCGGGCAGGACCGGAAATCGCGGTCGCGTCCACCAAGGCGTTCCTTGCGCAGGTGACCGCGAACTACCTCGTCGGTTTGGCTTTGGCGCAGGCGCGCGGCACCAAATATCCGGACGAGGTTGCCCGCGAGTATGCCGACCTCGAAGCGATGCCCGCTTTGGTCAGCAAGGTACTCGAGACCGCAGAACCGGTGCGCGCGTTGGCACGCCAGTTCGCGCACGCGTCGACCGTGCTGTTTCTGGGTCGCCACGTCGGCTACCCGGTGGCGCTCGAGGGTGCGCTCAAGCTCAAGGAGCTTGCGTACATGCACGCCGAGGGCTTTGCCGCCGGTGAGCTCAAGCACGGCCCGATCGCCTTGATCGAGGAGGACCTTCCGGTCATCATCGTCATGCCGTCGCCGCAGGGCCGCGCTGTCCTGCACTCGAAGTTGGTGTCCAACATTCAGGAGATCAAAGCGCGCGGTGCGACGACGATCGTCATCGCGGAGGAAGGCGACACCGTCGCCGCGGCGCACGCGGATCACCTGATCGAGATTCCGGCGTCACCTACCCTGCTGCAGCCGTTGCTGTCCACGGTTCCGTTGCAGATCTTTGCGGCCGAGGTTGCAGCCGCACGCGGCTACGACGTC